>NZ_RBHX01000001.1:2144487-2450843 GCF_003626735.1 Microbacterium sp. CGR2
GCGGGTGTGATCACGGGATACTCCGTGGTGACCGACCCCGTGCTGCTCGGGCATCATGCGAGTGCGTATGTGACGCTGGCGATCGAACAGGCGACGTGGCAGGACGTGCGGGACCGTCTGCGGAACATCCCGGAGATCGAACACATGGCGCTCGTGGGCGGCGACTTCGACGTCATCCTCCTGGTGCGCGCCAATGATGCGCGGGATCTGCGCCGGATCGTGCTCGAAGACATCCAAGCCATTCCGTCGATCCGGTCGACGCGCACGACCTTGATCTTCGAGGACTTCGGGCCGAGCTGAGGTGCGCGGCCGGAGCGGCGGCTGCGGGATCGGTCAGGGAGTGTTTTCGGGTTCCCGGGCCGTGCCGGCACGGGCAGCGCCGGCACGCCGCCCCGCGAGAAAGGCCGCACCGATCAGCCCCAGGGCCAGAAGTGCCGCTCCGTTGAGCGTCATTCGGGAAACGAAGATGCCGGCGTCGCCGGGCGTGAAAGTGGCGTCGGCGAGCGGTTGATACGCAAACCACCCGAATGAGACAGGCGTGAGCAGTCCCGCGATCAGAAGGGTCAGACCGACGGTGGCGACAACGAGCGCCGCCGCCCACGCGATTCCTGCTCGACGATTCCTCTTCACCCCATCGACACTAGCGACCGGGAGTGGAGCGCGTCGCTGTCAGCCGTCCCCGTACATCAGCAGCTGGGCGGCTTCGTCTGACTCGAGATCCGGGCCGTGCATCCACGAATCGCCCTCAGTGGTCGATGGCCCGGTCGTCGGCGTGCGAACCGTAGTACTCGGACTGCTGCCGCATGAGGTCTCGCATCGGCACATCGCGTCCGACGCCATACACTGTTCCGCCGAAATCGAGGTCTCGCTGTATCGCCCAGATGTCGTCATGACGTTCCGGTGGGAGGATCGACGCGGGCGCTCCGACCGCAACCCATCCGATAGGAACCATGTCGCCGGGCTCCAGGACCGTGTTGACCTGTACGACGCCGTTGATCCGGACCTCGGCGCCCGCGCCGATACGGCTGCCAGGGAACAGAGAAGCGTTGGTGGCGATGAAGACCTCGTCCTCCACGATGCTCCCGTTCACATGGGCATGGGGTCCGATCATGACTGCCACGCCGATGTGAACGTTGTGGCCGGAACGCCCGCGTATCAGAGCGTGCTCCATGACGACGGTGTCTTCGCCGATGGCGACCTCGCCGTCCTCCGCTGTGATCACCGCTCCGTGCAGAACTCGAACGCCCGCCGCGATTCGCACGGCCCCCACGATCACGGCGGACGGCGCGATGTACGCCGTCGGGTGGATTGAGGGTTGATGGCCACGGTGTTCTAAGAGCATGTGCTCGCTCCGATCATCTTCCTCACACTAGCGGAGGCGTGCGGCCGGACGGCTGGACCGTTTCGCGGGTGTACTGGAATATCGGTCTGATCTGGGGATTACCGGGTCTGAATGTCGGTGGCTCCGGGTTGAATGGGGGTATGAACAACACGTCGGAGGTCATCGGTCGGGTCGTTGCCGATCTGGATGGTGTGGTGGGTTCTGGTGTGGTGGGTTCTGGTGTGGTGGCGGGTTTGTCGGATGCGGAGCGGGTGGAGCTTCTTCGGGGCCTGGGTGAGGCGCATCGGCGGGTGGAGGCGCTGGTGGTCGAGGCGGTGGCGTCTGCTGATCAGGGTTTCGGTGTGGCGTTCGGGTGTCGGTCGTCGAATGAGTTGGTGCAGCGGGCGTTGCGGACGGATGCTGCGGGTGGGGCGCGGGTGGTGAAGGCGTCGAAGTTGGTGCGGCGGGAGACGGAGTTGACGTCGGGGGCTCCGTTGCCGGGCCGGTGGCCGGCGCTGCGGGAGGCGTTGCGGGATGGGACGATCGGGGTGGCGGGGTTGTTGGCGGCGACGGGGCCGTTGGAGCAGGCCGGTCCCCGGATCGGGACTGAGGACCGGTTGCGGGCGGATGCGGAACTGGCGGCCTATGCGCGCGGCATGATGGGCGTGGAGCCGGGTGAGGGTGTGGTGCCGGGTCCGGCGCCGACGCCGGAGGATCTGCGGGTGCTTGCTCAGGTGATCGTGGCGTATCTGGATCCGGATGGGGCGGAGCCCGAGCATGAGCGGGCGGCGAGGTCGCGGGGTGTGCGGTTGTGACGCGCGAAAGACGGCCTGATTCCCCTGTCGGGTCGGTTGCTGCCGGAGGTCGCGGCGCAGTTGCAGCGCATCTGGGATGCATATCTGAATCCCAAGGTCGACGGGCCGCCCTTGCCCGGCGTGCACTTCGCACTCTCAGACGAGGATGATCGTGCCGAAGGCTGCAGCGAAGACACTGATCGGTTCGCGAACACGATGCCGGTCGGGATCACGGACACCCGCTCCCACATCCAACTTCAGCACGACGCCCTCGCCGCAGCGCTCGGTATCGCGGCCCGCCACGACGACATGCCCCGCCTCGGTGGTGCCGCCCCGACCCTCGTGGTATCTGTCACGGCGGAGGATTATGCGACCGGGCGCGGGTGGGCGCACGTCGACGGGACCGACATCCCGGTCACCGTCGGCACCGCCCGCCACACCGCATGCGGGGGCATGGTGCAACGCGTGCTGTTCGACCCGGAAGGGCGGATCCTCGGTATCGGATCGACCGACCGGATCTTCACCGTCCACCAGAGACGCGCGATCACTCTCCGAGATAAAGAATGCTTGATCCCGGGGTGTCATGTCCCCGCATCCTGGTGTGAGATCCACCACGTCCAAGAGCACGCCCGAGGTGGGCCGACCAGCACCGACAACGGGGTCGCGTTGTGCTGGCACCACCACCGCACCCTCGACACATCCGGGTGGGAGATCCGCATGCACAACGGCATCCCCTCCGTCCGCGGACCCGCCTGGTGGGACCCCACCCGACGATGGTGGAACCCGAACACCCACCGCACCGACGGCGCCCACCGCGATCCGCAACGGCAGACCGCGTGACCGGGTGACTGCGTGGCCGCGTGGCCGCGTGACCGCGTGACGCGTGACGTGTGACCGTGTGACGTGTGACGCGTGACGCGTGACGCGTGACGCGTGACGCGTGACGCGTGACGCGTGACGTGTGACCCGTGACCCGTGACGCGTGACCGGGCGACAGTGCCAGACTGAGCAGGTGACGGATGCACGCCCCGCAACCAGCGAACCCGCTCGTCGCGGGCGCCCCGGTTACGACCGTCGAGGACTTCTCGCTGCGGCGGTCGCGGTCTTCAACGAATCCGGTTACGACGCCACGTCGGTGGCCGCACTCGCCACCCGACTCGGACTTTCCAAGGCCGCCCTGTACCACCACTTCTCTTCGAAGGAAGAAATCCTCGAACTGGCGCTCGGCGAAGCGCTCGACGGTCTCGAAGGAGTGCTCGCCGATACGCGAAGCATCCGGGCAAGCGAACGTCTCGCCTCCGTGCTGCAGGGAGCCGTTCGTGTTCTCGCCGCCAACCTGCCCGCGGTCACCTTGCTGCTTCGCGTCCGGGGCAACAGCGAAGTCGAACGACGAGCTCTCGATCGACGGCGGGCATTCGACCAGGAAGTCAGGGAGATCGTCCGCGCCGCGCAGGGCGAAGGTGCAGTGCGGGCAGACATCGACGCCTCGGTCGCCACGAGACTCCTGTTCGGCATGGTCAACTCGCTTGTCGAGTGGTATCGACCCGGCGGAGCGGAAGACGCCGACGCGCTCGCCCGTGACGTGCTGACAGTCGCGTTGGACGGCCTGCGCACCCGCTGAATTCCGGCCCGACGGTGGATCGTGGCGGTCTACGTGGCTGCGGAGATCACGACGAGGGCAAGCGCCAGGAGCCCGAAGCCGGCGCTGAAAGCGGACAGCCCCAGGAGCAGCCCCGCGCCCGGAAGTCCCGCCCCGCGATGGACAGCCCCGCGATGATCAGCCCCGGCCGTCTTGGTCAATGCCGCCGTCACGCGCACCTGCCTCCGTCGCGCGGAGAACCAGAGGACGCACGCCGTGGCCAGTCCGATGACACTGGGTACGAACCCCCATGCATCCGCATCCGCGGGCAGCGCAACAGGAAAGACGCGCAAGGAGAGCAACGAACCGATCGCGATGGCCAACGCGGTCCGGCGCCAAGCCAGTTCGGTCCGTTCCGGCTGCAGACCCGGATCGAACGGCCTCGGCGCGGTCACCGCCACAACACTCCGGCCAAGACGAGCAGGCCGACGACCACCACGACGATCGCAAGCAGAACCGCCGAGAACGCGCCCGGCAACGGCCGCGACTGTCGAAGTGCTCGCTCCGCCCGCATCCACTCCCACCAGGCGAGCGGAGCCACGGCCGTGCCCCCGGCGATGAGGAGCAGCGACGCCGCCAGACGGAAGCCCGGGTGCAGGTCCAGGCCGAGTACTTCGAGGGCGACCCCGCCGGCGATCAGCGCGAGCGCCGTGCGCGTCCACGCCAGGAAAGTACGCTCGTTCGCCAGCGAGAAACGTGGATCGGGTTCCGTCCCGACGCCGTAGACCGAAGCGGGGAATCGTCGCATCGCCTCATCGTAGCCGCGCCGGATCGTGCGACCTCAGTCGATGCGAAGCTCGAACCCCTGCTCAGCGGCGACGACGGAGATGCCGGTCAGGTCGACGACGGCGAACTCGGGGGAGTGTCCGGCGGCATGTTCTCCGACACCGATGACCCGCATACCCGCGGCATGAGCGGCCTGGATGCCAGCGGCAGAATCTTCCAGGACGACACAGTCCGCCGGAGCGACTCCGAGCATCCTCGCGCCGAGGAGGAACCCCTCCGGATCGGGCTTCGATGCCGACACATCCTCCGCGGTGACAGCCAGCGCGGGTACCGCGAGGCCCGCCTCGCCCATCCGCGCGTTCATCAACGGCACGTTCGCCGAGGTGACGACGGCGTGCGGAAACGCTCGCAATGCCTCGAGCAAGGATGCAGCTCCCGCTATCTCCACCACACCGCCGACGTCTCCGGTCTCGTTCGCGAGCATCGCCTCGTTCTCGCGAAGGTTGATCTCGTGGTCCCGTCCGGGAAGCATGATGGCCATGCTCTGGTGACCCTGCCGTCCGTGCACCACGCTGAGGACGGTTTCCGGATCGAGGCCATGCGGCTCCGCCCACGCGAGCCAGAGCCGCTCCACCACCGCGGTCGAATCGACCAGCGTCCCGTCCATGTCGAGAAGAACAGCGCCGGCGGGGATGATGTGGGTCACCACTTCAGGCTACTGCCGAGGACAGCGGCAACTGCACCCCGCTCATTCGCCGCGGAGCGTTCGCGCAGCCTCGGCCGTCCGCTGCAGCGCGTGCACGGTGTACGCATGCCGCCGCTGACCGACTCCGACGAACAGGCAGTCCACGAGGGCGAGCTGGGCGATCCTGCTCACCATCGCCCCCGATCTCAGGCGCGGCTCGCGCGCGTGCGTGAACAGCGCATGATCGGCAGCATCCGCCAACGCGGAGTCGGCAGCGCTCGTGATGCCGATGGTCGTTGTTCCCGCCGAGCGGGCCGCCTGAAGAAAACGAACGGTCTCGATCGTGGATCCGGAGTTGGAGAAGCCGATGGCCACGCTCTTGGTCGCGCCGAGCGCGGCCGCGGCGCTCGCCTCATGGGCGTCGGCGAGAACGATGGCCGTACGGCCGATGCGCAGGAGTTTCAGCCCGAGATCGGATGCCGCGAGCCGGCTCGCACCCACTCCGAACAGCAGGATCCGCTCGGCCTCGTCGATCGCATCGACCGCTGCAGCCAGGACCGCGTAGTCGACGTTGCCGACGGTCTCCTCGATCGCCAGGAGTTCCAGTGCGGCGATTTTCGACACGGCATCGCGCAGAGTGTCGCCGAGTGCGATCTCCGACCCGAATCCGGCGGGGGCGCTGAACTGCGCGGACTCCCGCCCGAGTTCCGCGGCGAGAGCCATCCGCAGCGCGGGATAGCCGCTGAGACCGATCGCCCGGCAGAAACGCACGACCGACGCGACGGAGGTCTCGCAGGCCGATGCGAGCTCGGAGATCGTGCTCTCGATCACCGTCGAGGGGTTCTCGCTGATGACGCGCGCGATCCTCGCCAGTGAGCGCGGCAGCGTATCGGCGGCCGTGGCTATGGTCGTCTGGATGCTCATATGTCTCCTGCGCTCGGTATGAACAATTGTTTCACGCTGGCTCTGTGATGCGTAGACTATTTTCATGACTGTTTCGCCCGGCGTTCTCGCCATCGACCTCGGCAAGTCGAGTTGTCGCGCGGTCATCGCGAGCCCTGAGCGAGGCGACGTCCGTGCCGGAACCGGAGCACCCGGCCTCGCAGCGTCAGACGGCGTCTCGCTGGCGGTCGCCGCGATCCGTCCGGTACTCGCCGACCTCGAACAGGAGTTCGGGGTCGTCGGCGTCGGTGCCGCCGGGGCGTGGGCTGCTCCCGCTGCGGCATCCGATCTCTCGTCGCGCCTCTCCGCGGCGCTCGGCGTCCCTGCCGTCGTGACTTCCGATGTCGTGGCGGCCCACGCCGGAGCGCTCGACGGCCGCGATGGTGTGCTGCTCATCGCCGGTACCGGAGCCGCCGCCCTGGGCATCGACGGCGACGGTGCGCGCCTGATCGACGGATGGGGCCCCGAACTGGGCGACTTCGGCAGCGGCTCCTGGTTGGGGCGCGAAGCCCTGCGCGCGGTGCTGCGCGCCTCCTCCGGACTCGGGCCACCCACCTCTCTCACCGGAGCGATCACAGGACCGGTCGGCGCAGTATCCGACATCCCGTCCTGGCTCGCTCGGAGCACGCCGCTGCCGCGGAGCCTCGCCACTCTCGCCCCGATCGTCCTCGACGCGGCCGCCGAAGCGGACTTCGTGGCCGGCGAGATCGCCACGCACGCGGTGCGGCTGCTCACAGCCTCGGCTGTCGCCGCTTCGACGCGCACCCTCGACGTGGTGCTGCACGGGGGCCTCACCGAACACGCCTGGTTCCGTGAGGCACTGGCCTCCTCGCTCGACGCCGCGGGGCGTGTGGTCGTGCCCGCGACAGGTGATGCCCTCGACGGCGCGCTGCTCCTCGCCCGACGTTTCGATCTCCCCCATGAAAGGTTCGTGCACCGTGCCGCAGGATGACACCAGACTTCACGCCCTGCTCGAAGAGCTCGCCCAGCTCGACACCGAAGCGTCGACGACAGAACGCGGCGACCTCGACCTGCTCGACACCATCGAGCTCGTGCGGCGGATGAACGCGGAGGACCGGCGCGTCCCGGAAGCCGTGGCAGAACGTGCACCGCAGATCGCGGCGGCCGTCGACGGCATCACCGCCCGGTTCCGTCGGGGCGGCCGTCTCATCTACATCGGCGCGGGCACGGCGGGACGGATCGGCGTCCTCGATGCAAGCGAATGCCCGCCGACGTTCGGGACCGACCCGTCGATGGTGGTCGGCTTGATCGCCGGGGGAGAGGCCGCGATCCGTTCCGCCGTCGAGAATGCCGAAGACGATGCGGACGCCGCGGCGCTCTCGCTGCGCGAGCTCGGGCTCACCGAGCACGACACCGTCGTGGGCATCTCGGCGTCCGGGCGCACGCCCTACGTCACAGGTGGACTTCTCTTCGCGCGGGGCCGGGGCGCGCTCACCGTGGCCGTCGCCTCGAACTCCTCGTCGGCGATCGGCGCAGCATCCGACATCGCGATCGAGGTCGTCACGGGACCGGAGTTCATCTCCGGCTCGACGCGACTGAAGTCCGGCACCGCCCAGAAGCTGGTGGTGAACATGCTCACCACCCTGTCCATGATCAAGCTCGGCAAGACGTACCGCGGTGTCATGGTCGATCTGCTCGCGACCAACGAGAAGCTCCACGCGCGGTCCCTCCGGACTGTGTCGCAGCTCGCGGGCGTCGGGATCGACGACGCCGCCCGCGCACTCGCCTCCGCGGACGGTTCAGTCAAGCTCGCCCTGCTGATGCTCGCGACAGGTGCTTCTGCGGAGGCGGCCGCACCCGCGCTGCACGGGGCCGATGGCATCCTGCGCGACGCGATAACCGCGCTCGCCTGACCGGCTCCGGTACTGCGGTACTGCGGTACCGTAACCGGATGCCCCTCGCTCTGATCACCGGCGCCGCCCGCGCCGACGGCATCGCCGCCGGCATCGTCCCTCGCCTGCGTGCAGCCGGCTGGACCGTCGTCACCAGCGATCTGCACGATGCCGACCTCGTCGCAGACCTGTCGACCCCTGAGGGACCCGAGACGCTGATCGCAGCGGTGAATGCTGCTCACGGACCGATCTCCGCCCTCATCCTCAGTCATGCGCACGACGTCGAGTCGGGCATCCTCGACACGACGGCCGAGAGCTTCGACCTGCACGTCGCCGTCAACGCTCGAGCGAGCCTGCTGTTGATCGCTGCCTTCGCCCGACAGGTCGGCGACGACGGAGGTGTCATCGTCGCGCTCACGAGCGATCACGTGACCGGCAACCTGCCCTACGGTGCATCCAAGGGCGCGCTCGACCGGCTCGTGATCTCCGCTGCTCGCGAGCTGGGACCCCACGGGATCTCGGCGAACGTGCTGAATCCGGGGCCCATCGACACGGGGTGGATGGATGACCCGACGCGCGTCGCTCTCGGTGACGCCACTCCGCTGGGCAGGCTGGGGCGCCCGGGCGACGTGGCCGCCGTGGTCGAGTTCCTCGTCTCCGCAGAGGGACGCTGGATCTCCGGACAGCTGCTCAAGAGCGACGGCGCGTTCTCGGCCCGCTACTGACGAACGACCGGCACTCCCGCGATGTCGGCCTCGCCGGGCATGATGGGGGCATGAAGACCGCGACCCTCCTGGCCGAGCGTCTCCGATCGCATCGCCTCACCGCTCCGGCGAAGACGGTGGAGGAGGCGGCGGGGCAGCTGGTGGCGGTGCAGAGCCAGGACTTCACCGCGGGGCGGTGGGCGCTCGCGGTACGCACGCGTGGCGGACCGCGACTCAGCGATGTGGACGCCGCGTTCGACCGCGGAGAACTCGTGCGCGCGTGGACCATGCGCGGCACCCTGCACACCGTTCGCGCACGAGACCTCGGCTGGATCCTCGAGGTCACCGCCGGGCGTCAACGGCAGCAGGCCGCTTCGCGGCATCGGCAACTCGGCATCGACGACGACGTGGTCGCGGCGGCGGTGGCAGCCCTGACCCCGGCTCTGCGCCAGGGCGGTCTCACCCGGGCCGAGATCTTCGAGATCCTCGCCGGGATCGGGATCGACCCGGGAGGCCAGCGCGGCATCCATCTGCTCTTCACCCTGACGATCGACGGGCTCATCTGTCAGGGCCCGGTGGTCGCCCGCGACGGTGTCACGAGGGAACAGCGTTTCGTCCTGGTGGCGGAGCACGTGCGCGAGCAGGAGCACCCCGACGATCCACTCGCCGAGCTCTTCCTGCGATACATCGTCGGCCACGGGCCAGCCGGCGTCACGGATTTCGCCTGGTGGTCGGGGCTCACTCTCGGCCAGTCACGCGAGGCCGCCGGCCGCGCGGCGCCCCGGCTGCTCGAGATCGCCGACGGTCTGTTCGTCGCTCCCGAGCGCCCGAGGCGCGCGCCAGGCGCAGCGTCCGTCCACGCGCTCGGCGCGTTCGACGAGTACTACATCTCCTACGCCGACCGCACGACCGTGTGTGCCCCCGAGTACCTGTCCGCCGTCGGGCCCGGCAAGAACGGCATGGTGCGCGCGACGCTCGTCGAGAACGGACGTGTGATCGGATGCTGGACGCATGCGACGGCGTCGCAGGGTGCATCGCCCGAGCTGTTCCAGCCCCCGGCCGATGAGGCCGCTGTCGCTGCCGCCCTCGCGCGCTTCGCCCGGTTCATCGACGGCTGAGCGGATCACTCCTTCGCGTGCCGCCCGAGGAAGTTGTAGACCTCGTTGTCGTCCACGCCGGGAAACGCGCCTCGCGGCAGTGGCGAGAACATGTGGGTGTGCACTCGCGCGCTCGGCCAGGCCTTGCCGTTCCAGCGATCGGCGAGATCGCTCGGCGGGCGCCGGCAGCAGGCCTCGTCGGGACAGGTGGACACCGCGCGGTCGGCCGTCTCGCGCCCGCGCCACCACCGCGCGTCGTCGAACGGGACACCCACGGTGATGGAGAATTCACCGTCGCTGGAGGCGCCGGTCTGCGTCGAGCACCAGAAGGTGCCTGACGGAGTGTCGGTGTACTGATGGTGCTCCGTGGTGCGGTTCTGCTGGGAGAAGGCGGCGCGCGCTTGGAACTTCCGGCACACGCGTTGGCCCTCGACCGCACCGGTGACGTCCATCGGAAGGGGCAGGCCATCGTTCTCGTACACGCGGGTGATCGCGCCCGTCGCGTCGACCCGGAGGAAGTGAAGCGGAATCCCGAGGTGCTGCGTCACCAGGTTCGTCATCCGCATCCCGGCCGCTTCGTGGGTCACGCCGAACGCATCGCGGAAGTCTTCCACCGCGAGGTTGCGGTCTTTCTTCGCCTGCTGCAGGGAGGCGACGGCGGCTGTCTCGGGCATGAGGCAGCATGCCGCGAAGTAGTTGATCTCGAGACGCTGCTGCAGGAAGTCCGCGTAGTCGGTGGGGGGCGTGTGCCCGAGGAGCCGGTGCGCCATCGCCTGCAACGCCATGGATCGAAGCCCGTGTCCGCCGGGAATGGACGCGGGAGGAAGATAGATCCGCCCGTTCTCGAGATCGGTGACCGAGCGGGTCGAGTGCGGGAGGTCGTTGACGTAGATCAACTCGAATCCGAGCTTCTCCGCCATGATGCTGACCGTACGGTGAGTCAGCGCGCCCTGCACGTGTCCTGCGGACTTCAGCTGCTTCTCGGCGAGCTTCTCGATGTCGGGGAGGTAGTTGTCCTGTGCGCGCATCCGGAGGCGCAACTCGGTGTTGCCGCGACGAGCCTCCTCGGGGGTGGCGATTGCTTCGCGTTCGCGGCGCTGCAGCTCTCGGTGGAGCCCGAGGATCGATTCGATCATCTCGTCGCTCGTGCCTTTGGTCACGCGGACGGGAGCGATGCCGAGTTGCCGGAAGACCGGGCTCTCCTGTGCTCGTTCCAGTTCGATCTCGAGTGCGGCACGACGGTTGGGCGGTTCGCCGGAGATCAGATCGGTGACCTGGGTGCGGGTCGCCTGAGCGATCGCCTGCAGCAGGGACAGCTTGGGTTCGCGCTTGCCGTTCTCGATCAGACTCAGCTGCGAACCGGCCACGCCCACGAGCGCCCCCAGCTCGTCGAGCGTGAAGCCGTGCTCGAGGCGGTGGTGTCGGATGCGGTGGCCGAGAGTCGTGAGATGGATGCCGGTGGACGCCATTGTTTGAGTGTAGCGAAACAACGCGGGTTCTTAACGCGTCGGATGTCGGAAAGTCTGTGGGAAGTCGGAAGAAGATGGATGCAAGCCGCACACTTCAAAGGAGCAGCAGACATGGCCATTGCCGAAGTCTTCACACCCCGTACGTCCCCCGTCGCCGCGGTGCGCACGTTCGGAGCGGCGCCGACCTACGACACTCCGGCGATGAAGGAACTGGCCGCGTGGGTGGAGGAGATCCGCGCACTGACCCAGCCGGACTCCGTCCACTGGGTGGACGGCTCGCGCGCAGAGAACGACTGGTTGCTGCGCGGACTCGTCGACGAGGGCAAGCTGATCAAGCTCAACCCCGAATGGCGCCCGGGTTCCTATCTCGCCCGCTCGCACCCGAGTGACGTCGCTCGCACCGAGGGGCGGACCTACATCGCGTCCGAGCGCGAGGAAGATGCCGGCCCCACCAACAACTGGGCCGACCCGACCGAGATGCGCGCGAAGATGCGCGACATCTTCGCCGGATCCATGCGCGGACGGACGATGTACGTCGTACCGTTCTCGATGGGTCCGATCGGCGGCCCGCTGTCTCACATCGGCGTGCAGATCACCGACAGCGCCTACGCGGTGGCATCCATCGGGATCATGACCCGCGTCGGCGACGCCGTCACTCGCCGGATCGCCGACGGTGCGGCATGGGTGAAGACCGTGCACAGCGTCGGCGCGCCGTTGGCGAGCGGCGAAGCCGACGCCGAGTGGCCGTGCAATGACGACAAGTACATCGTGCACTTCCCGGAGGCGCTCGAGGTCTACTCGTTCGGTTCGGGATACGGGGGCAATGCGATCCTCGCGAAGAAGTGCTTCGCGCTGCGCATCGCCTCGGTCATCGCGCGTGACGAGGGATGGCTCGCCGAACACATGCTCCTGATCCGTGTGATCGATCCGCAGGGCAAGGCGTACCACGTCGCCGCTGCGTTCCCCTCCGCGTGCGGCAAGACGAACCTGGCGATGCTTCGTCCCACCATCCCCGGATGGCGCGTGGAGACCCTCGGCGACGACATCGCGTGGATCCGGCCCGGCGAAGACGGCAGGCTGTGGGCGATCAACCCGGAAGCCGGGTTCTTCGGAGTTGCGCCCGGAACCGGCGAATCGACGAACGCCGCCGCTGTCGAGACGCTGTGGGGCAACACCATCTTCACCAACGTCGCACTGCGCCCGGACGGTGATGTGTGGTGGGAGGGCCTCACCGATAGGGTGCCGCCGAACCTGATCGACTGGGAGGGCAACGACTGGACGCCCGACTCCGGGCGGCCGGCCGCGCATCCGAACTCGCGTTTCACGGTGTCGGCGGCGCAATGCCCGCAGATCTCGGACGACTGGGAAGAGGCGGTGCCGCTCGACGTCATCCTCTTCGGCGGCCGTCGCGCCTCGAACGTCCCGCTCGTGGTCGAAGCCACCGACTGGACCCATGGCGTGTTCCTCGGATCGAACATCTCCTCCGAGCGCACCGCGGCCGCGGAGGGCACGGTGGGAGAGCTCCGCCGGGATCCGTTCGCGATGCTGCCGTTCTGCGGATACAACATGGCCGACTACTTCGCCCACTGGCTGAAGGTCGGTCGCGGTCTCCGGTTCGACCGTGCACCGCGCATCTTCCAGGTGAACTGGTTCCGTCGCGGCGACGACGGCCGGTTCCTGTGGCCCGGTTTCGGCGACAACTCGCGCGTGGTCGATTGGATCATCCGTCGTATCTCGGGCGAGGTTCCCGCCGTCGACAGCCCGATCGGGCGACTGCCGGTGACGACGGACCTCAATCTCGACGGTCTCGACATCCCCGCGGCCGACCTCGAGGAGCTGTTCGCTGTCGACGCCGAAGCGTGGCAGGTCGAGGCCGACCTGACCGAGGAGTTCTACGACACGTTCGGTGACCGGGTGCCGGCGGCTCTGCGCGCCGAACTCGCCTCGCTTCGCTACCGCCTCGGGCAGGCGTAGCCCTCAGACCGGTGCCGGCTCGGGGGAGCCGGCACCTCCCGGGCCTCGTGCCCTACGGACCCGCGAACGCGGGACGCCGGAGACGAACCCATGGCTGAGTGGTCTCCGGCGTCTCGCGTTCGTGTTGTCAGGCGAGCAACTGGTGACGCGCGAGGTCCCGATACAACGGCGTCGACTCCACGAGTTCGGCGTGTGTTCCCTGGCCGACGACGACGCCGTCCTCCAGCACGACGATCCGGTCGCTGTCGACGACCGTCGAGAGGCGATGAGCGATCACGACGAGAGTGCGATCCGTGGAGACCGCGTCGATCGCGTCGCGCATGCGCTGCTCATTGACGCCGTCGAGGGAGGACGTCGACTCGTCGAGGAGCAGGATCGGGGCATCCGTCAGCAGCGCGCGTGCGATGGCGAGACGCTGCCGCTCTCCTCCGGAGAGCATCACGCCGTCTTCACCCACCGGGGCTTCGAGTCTCAGTGGGCTCCGATCCAGCACATCCCCGAGGTTCACCGCCCGCAGGACGCGCTCGCAGTCGGTGTCCGTGGCGTCGGGCGCGGCAAGTCGAAGGTTCTCGGCGAGCGTGCCGGCGAGGGTCGGCGCGTCCTGCTCGACATAGCCGAAATGGGAGCGCAGCTCTGCACGCGGGTAGGTGCGGGCGTCATGGCCGTGGAGTCGGATGGAACCGCCGGTCGGGTCGTAGAAGCGCTCGATCAGCGAGAGGATCGTGCTCTTGCCGGCGCCGCTGGGTCCGACGAGCGCGACCCTGGCGCCGCGAGGCACCGTGAAGGACACTCCGCGCAGCACCTCGTGCTCTGTGACGGCGGCGGGATCGGCATCCGTCGCCTCCACGTGCGCGTCGGCGAGGAGCGTCCTGGCCTCCTTCGCGGCCGCTCGGCGTGCCGCGACGACGTTCGCCGGGTAGTGGAAGCGCACATCGCGGAATTCGATCGCCGGTTCCGTGTCGACCGCGGCTCCGTCTGGTCGCACGGCTTCCGGGAGGGATGCGGCGATCGCCTCATCGTCCTGCGTCTCGGTGGGGAGGTCGAGCACCTCCTGGATGCGTCCGAGGGCACCGAGCGCCTGGTTGACCGAGGTGATGGCACCGAAGGTCGACGCGAGCGGCATCACCAGGAGGAAGAGGAACATGATGAAGGCGATCAGGGAGGCGATCGAGATGACGCCGGCAGCGACGCGGAAACCGCCCACGCCGAGCACGACGAGCAGGGAGAGCTGCATCGCGATGCCGGCGACCGGAACGACGAGGGAGGAGATCTTGGCGATGCGGACGCCGATCGCGTACGCATCGGCGGCGAGTTCCGATACCGCCGCGGTCTCGCGTTCGGTCGCCCCGGAAGCGCGAATGGTCCGGATCGAGCCGACGGCACGCTCCACGCCCGAGGACAACTCCCCGACCTTCTCCTGCTGCGCCGTGGAGGCCGTGCGGATGCGCCCACTGAGCGCCACGACGACGACGACCGAGACGCCGATCACGACGACGATGAGCAGCAGAAGGATCGGATCGATGATCAGCATCGCGATGAGGGCCCCGAGGAACAGGACAGCACTGCCGACGGCATCCGCGAGTCCTTGGGTGAGGACGGCGTAGAGGAGGGTCGTGTCGGTGCCGACGCGGGAGACGAGGTCGCCGGTGCGGCGGGCGTCGAACTCCGATGTCGGCAGGTGCAGGATGCGCGCGATGATCTGGCGTCGGCTGGAGTGGACCACAGCCGTGCCGGTGCGTTGCAGCAGGTAGTGCTGGAACCCGGAGATCACCGACGAGAGGATCACGAAACCGACGAGGAGCCACACGAGGACACCCAGCCCGCCGTCGGACTGCACCGCCTCGATGACCTGCCCGACGAGCAGTGGTTGCACCAGTGAGGTCGCAGCGCCGAACACGCTGAGGACCGCGACGACGACGAGCGTGCGCTTGTGTTCGAACAGGAAGGGGAGGAGCTGGCGGAACGTTGCGCGGGGGCCTTCCGGCTGCGCGCCGCGTCCTCGGCGGCGTGTTGTCGCCGTGCTGGACATGCGGGACCTCTATCTGAAAGGGATACTTCGACCGTACTTCGTGGGCGGAGGGTTTCTGTGGATGGGCTGGACGCCCCGATCAACGCCGTCCGAACCGCCGGTGGGCGGCTTGCTTCGTCACGCCGAGGGCGCTGGCTATCGCCTGCCAGGAATACCCGAGGTTTCGGGCGCGGCGCACCTGCGCTTCCTCGGTTCTGGCGAGTTCCTGGCGGATGCTCGCGAGCCGGTGCAACTCCGCCAGCGGTTCGCCGCCGTCGTCCTGCGCGATCGCGGTGGGCAATGTCATGATCAACCTCCTGCGTCAATACTGGTTGACGGATTCGGAGTTGTCAACAAGGGTTGACGAGCATTTCGGAAGCGCAGCTGCGGCGGCAGGCACTCCCGCCGTGTACTGAGGTCAGGACCCGACCCGGAGTCGCTCGGAAGCCTCCACTTCCAGCCCGGATGCCGCGTCCTGCCATAAAGTGTGCGGATGGGCGAGGTGAAGTGGATCCTGTTCGACATCGGGGGCGTGCTCGAGGTCGTCGACGACGACACCTGGCAGGAGAACTGGTGGCGGCGGTGGTGCGAGCGTTCCGGACTCACTGCCGAGGAGTTCGACGCCCGCGTCGCAGCCGCCGACCTCCCTGCCATCGACCTCACCGTCGGGCACGAGGCAGAGTTCTGGGACCGGATGGCGACCGCACTCGACCTCGATGCCGCCCAGCGCGACGCGATGCGCGCCGACTTCTGGGACGAGTACTGCGGCACCGGCAACATTGAGCTGATCGAGTACGCCCGCTCTCTCCAGGGGCGCGCTCGCACCGCGATCCTGTCGAATTCCGCCGACGGCGCCCGCGAGGAGGAGGAGCGGCGATACGGCTTCTCCGAGATCTTCGACCCGATCTGCTACAGCCACGAGCAGGGGGTGAACAAGCCGGACCCGCAGGCCTATCTGCTCGCCCTGCAGCGACTCGAAGCCGCTCCCGAGGATGTCTTCTTCATCGACGACCACCTGATCTCGGTGGCGAGTGCGGCCGAGGTCGGCATCCACGGCATCCTGCATCGCGACAACGCCGAGACGATCGCCGCGATCGAGACGTTCCTCGCAGGAGGTGCGCCGGCCGCGACGTGACGCGCTCCCGCCGCCCCTCCGCGCAGGGAAAGCCGCCTATCGCTTGACCTGGGCGGCGATCCCGAGGTCTTCTTCGTAGTCGCGATCCTTCGTCTCGGGGGAGAGGAACAGCGCGATGAAGGTCAGCACGCCCATCGCCGACAGGTACAGGCCCACCAGCCACGGGGCGCCGTCGCCGAGAGCCCACAGCCACACCGCGATCAGGGGGGCGACGGCCGCACCGAGGATCGAGGACACGTTGTAGGAGATCGCGGAACCGGTGTAGCGGACGTTCGTCGGGAAGAGCTCGGGCAGCAGAGCGCCCATGGGGCCGAATGTCGCTCCCATGAGCACGAACCCGAACACCAGGAACGCCTGCACGAGCGCGCCGGTGAACTTCGGGTCGACGGCCGGGAGCAGGAATGTGTTGAACGTCAGGCCGAAGACGATGATGAGTCCGGTCACCCAGAGCAGGAGCTTGCGACGACCGATCTTGTCGGCGATCGGGCCCGAGAGCAGTGTGAAGATGCCGAAGAAGACGACGCCGATGATCTGCATGAGCACGAAGTCCGTGTAGCCGAAGCCGAGGCCCGGATAGAACTGTGCCGCGAAAGCGCCGGCGTCGAAGTCGGTGCCGGCGGCCTCCGCTGCGGCCTGCGCGGCAGCGGACGCGGTCTCCAGCGACGCGGCTTTGGTGCCGTAGGCGAGGGTGAAGTTCGTCATCAGGTAGAACAGCACGTAGGTCGCCAGCATGATGAACGTGCCGAGGATGAGCTGCTTCCAGTGGTGGCGGAACACGGTCGCCAGCGGCAGTTTGCGGATGACACCCTTCTTCTCCGCGTTCTTGAAGGTGTCGGACTCGACCAGACGAAGACGGACCCAGAGACCGACGATCACCATCACGGCGGAGAACAGGAAGGGGATGCGCCAGCCCCAGGCGAGGAAGGCCTCCGACTTCAGTGCGGGGTTCTCGGAGTGCGGCAGCAGCCAGTTGATGGCGAGGAAGAGGAAGTTGGCGATGATGAAGCCGAGCGGGGCGCCCAGCTGCGGGAACGTGCCGTACCAGGCCCGCTTGCCTTTGGGGGCGTTCTCCGTGGCCACCAGCGCCGCTCCGGACCATTCGCCGCCGAGCGCGAAGCCCTGGGCGAGACGGAGGAAGAGCAGCAGCAATGCTGCCCACCAGCCGATGTCCTGATACGTCGGCAACAGGCCGATGACGAAGGTCGCTATCCCCATGGTGAGAAGCGACGCGACGAGCGTCGCCTTGCGTCCGAACTTGTCACCGAAGTGCCCGAAGACCACAGCGCCGATCGGGCGCGCCACCATCGCCGCGCCGAAGACTGCGAATGAGGAGAGCAGGGATGTGGTGTCATCGCCGGTGGGGAAGAACAGCACGGGGAAGACGAGCACGGCCGCCGTCGCGTAGGCGTAGAAGTCGTAGAACTCGATCGTGGTTCCGACGAGGCTCGCGGTGATGACGCGGGAGCGTGGATTGGCCGGCGCAGTGGTGGCGCTCATGGATGTCCTCCGATCGATGCCCGCGACTCCACGGGACTGGCGTGAGTTTACGCCTTCCTGAGTTTTCGCTGTGTGAATGCGTCGCGTGTCATCGCCCCGGGAACCCAGACTGCGTAGAGTCGAGAATCCCGAGAGAGGTGGTGTGCAGGTGTCGACGAATCTCCTCCTGCTGGCCGACACGCACGTGCCGAAGAGGGCGAAGCGGCTGCCGGATTCGGTGCTCAGCGCGGTCGAGGAGGCAGATATCGTGGTGCACGCCGGCGACTGGGTCGACGTCGCCACCCTTGACCTGCTGACGTCCAGGTCTCGCGCCCTTGTCGGTGTCTTCGGGAACAACGACGGGCCAGAGCTGCGCGCGCGCCTGCCGGAGATCGCTCGAGTCCGTGTCGAAGGTGTCGACATCGCAGTCATCCATGAGACAGGAGCCGCCAAGGGGCGGGAACAGCGGATGGAACTCGCCTTTCCCGACGCGGACGTCCTCGTCTTCGGACACTCGCACATTCCATGGGATACCGCGTCCCCGTCGGGACTGCGACTGCTGAATCCGGGGTCGCCGACGGATCGCCGCCGACAGCCGGTGTGCACCATGATGTCGGTGACGATCGACGGCTCCCGGATCGAGGCGACTCTGGTGCCCGTGCGATGAGGGAACAGATGGCCGGTCCCGCGCAGGAGTCGGCGGTCTTCCGCGCGCCGATGCGGTCGCGCGACGACGGGGTCGCCGACGGGATCGCCGTGGAGCGGGCGCTCGAGTGCGGGCTCTGCGGCATGGGCGGACGCGTGGAGTCGCCCCCGACGACTCTGGACCGTGCGCTCGCCGCCGTCGACAGACGTTTCGACGAACGAACTGCTCGACGGATCGAGCGGTTCGCCGCGGTGCCGGACGGAGCGTTCGTGTGGACTCGTGACAGCGAGGGGCTCTTCTGGCTGGGGCGCCTCGTCGGACCGTGGCGCTACGACACTTCGCAGGATGCTGCGGCGCGGGATCTGGTCCATGTCCGAGACTGCGAGTGGCTGCCGACCGCGGTGCCGCCGGCGGAGGTTCCGACGGCCGTCCGGGCGACCTTCGCGCGCGGCGGACGGAACTTGCAGCGCATCCATGCCGACGGGATCTCGCAGCTTTCCGCGAACCTGTGGGACCGGCTGGGCAACGGCTGACCCGCCGCGTCACTCCTCGGTGTCGCCGAGAACGGCTTCGCTGAGGAACGCGGCACGCGGGGCGACGAGGTTCTCCAGCTCCAGGACGACGAGACGATTGCCGCCTGCCCTGGTCACGGGCGCCGGGACGTACAGCGAGCGCTGCGGGCCGTTGCGCCAGTATCGCCCGAGCAGAAAGCCGTTGATGAACGCATAGCCCTTGCCCCACTCCGCGGTGTCGAGGAAGAGGTCGGTGGCGCCGTCGAGGGGGAAGTCGGCCACCCACGCCAGGGGACCGGCGATCGTCGAGTCCTGCGCGCGGAGGACATCGTCGTCGAAGCGGGCCGCTGCCGCTGCTGCCGCGGCAACGACGTCGAGCGGTGCGGATCGCCACGCCGAGAGAGGGACACCATCCAGCGTCACCGATCCGATCAGCCCCTTCTCCTCACCCAACCGGTGGCCGTAGTTCACGCGGCCCTGATCTTCGACGAGGATGCTCAGAGTCCCACCGGCCGGGACCCGGAGGGTGCGATCATGGCGGGTTCGCGAGAGCGTGCCCACAGGCTGCCCGTCGACGCTCACCCACGCCAGGTCGCGGACGTCATCGAGGGCGAGCAGCCCGCCCACCCCGTCGGGCAGTTCGACGTCGTAGCGCACCAGGGGGCCGAGGTGGGCGAGCTGGTCGAACGTGTGCGGGTGATCGGACGCGGGTGCGGGTGACGCGGCATCCGTCCAGGGGCCGACGGCAGTCGTCGCGATCTCGAACGTCGGCGCGACAGCGGCGGCGGAGGGAAGCTCTTCGGGCACCGAGGCGTGGCGGGCGATCACCTCGCGGAACGCGAAGTACTTCTCCGTGGGGTTCCCGGCTTCGTCGAGGGGAGCGTCGTAGTCGTAGGAGGTCACCAGTGGCAGATAGCGCCCCTTGTCGTTCGCACCGTTGGTCAGGCCGAAGTTGGTGCCGCCGTGGAACATGTAGATGTTGACGGATGCCCCGGCGGCGAGAAGCGCATCGAGGTCGGATGCCGCAGCCGCGACATCCGTGGTGTGATGCACCCCGCCCCACCAGTCGAACCATCCGTCCCAGAACTCCGAGCACATGAGCGGCCCGGTGGGCTGATGATGGCGGAGGGTGGCCAGACGCTCAGCGCTGCGCGATCCGAACGACGCGGTCTTGTGGAGGCCGGGGAGGCTCCCGTCTTCGAGCATCTGGTCTACGGGCTGATCGACGGTGGTGAGCGGGACGGTGATGCCGGCGTCTCTGGTGGCCGCCACCAGCTCTTCGAGGTAGGCCTTGTCGGCGCCGTACGCTCCGTACTCGTTCTCGATCTGCACGAGCACGACGGGACCCCCGCGGTCGATCTGGCGCGGTTCGACGATCTCGTACACACGTCGCAGGTAGTCGCCGACGTCGGCGAGGAACGCCGGGTCGGAGGCGCGCAGTCGGCGCTCGCCGCCGGTGAGCCAGGTGGGCAGACCTCCGTTGTGCCACTCCGCGCAGATGTACGGGCCGGGTCGGACGATCGCGTCGAGGCCCTCCTCGTGCACCAGGTCCAGGAAACGTCCGAGGTCGTTCCATCCCGTCGCGTCCCACTCGCCGCGCCTCGGCTCGTGCGCGTTCCAGGCGACATAGGTCTCGATGGTGTTCAGCCCCATCAACCGCGCCTTGTGGATGCGGTCCTGCCACTGATCCGGATGCACGCGGAAGTAGTGGATCGCTCCGGAGATCACCTGGTGAGGATGTCCGTCGCGGAGGAAGTCGGTGGCGCCGATGGAGAAGGAGGTCACGAGCGGGTCTTTCGGTTCGGGTGGGTCGGCTGCGCTGAGCCCGGCGTCGGGCTCAGCGCAGCCGATGGTGTCACTTGTTGACGGCGAAGCCCTGCGCGTTGCCGTATTCGACGAGCGCGTCCTGCCAGGCGGTCAGGCCGTCGTTCAGGTCGGTGCCGTTCTGATAGGACTGGCCGACGGTGTCGCCGAAGATGCTGTTGCCGTACACCTGGTAGGGCAGGTAGCTCCACCCCTCGACCACGTCGCCGGCGGCAGCGGCGAGAACCTCGTTGATCTTCTGGCCGCCGAAGTACTCCGGCGCGTCGGCGAGGAACTCCTCGCTCGAGAGCTCTGCGTTCGTCGACGGGAATCCGCCGGACTCGAGGAAGATCGAGATGCTCTCCTCGGAGTTGTTCAGCCACGACAGGAATCCCGCGGCGAGTTCCGGGTTCTCGCTCTGCTGGGTGACGGCCTGGCCGCCGCCGCCGTTCTCGGCGCTCGCGGGCTCGCCGTCATAGGTCGGCATCGGTGCGACGCGCCAGTCGCCGGCGCCGTCGGGAGCGCCCGAGATGAGGTTTCCGGGCATCCATGCGCCGATCACCAGGGTGGCCAGACTTCCGTCGCCGAGGGCACGGAACCACTCGTCGCTCCAGCTGGTGTACGGAGCCACGAGATCCTCTTCGACGAGGCGGTTCCAGTTCTCGGTCCACCGGGCGGAGCCTTCGTCCTGCAGGTCGATCGTGACGTCGGTGCCGGAGGTCTCGAACGGCTTTCCGCCTGCCTGCCAGATCATCGAGGTCGCGAAGCCGGCGTCGCCGGTGTCGTTGGTGATGTAGGCGTCGGGATCGGCTGCGTGGATCGTCTTCGCCGCCTCGTAGTACTCGTCCCAGGTGGTGGGCACCTCGACGCCGGCGGCGTCGAACACGGCCTTGTTGTAGAACAGTGCCATGGGCCCTGAGTCCTGCGGCAGACCGTAGACGGCGTCGCCGTCGGTCACGGAGTTCCACGTCGACGCGGTGTAGTCGTCTTCGAAGTCGGAGAAGCCGTACTGGGAGAGGTCCACGAAGGCGTCGGTCAGGGCGAACTGCGGGAAGGCGTAGTACTCGATCTGCACGACGTCGGGGGCACCGGAGCCCGCCTTGATGGCGTTCTGCAGCTTGGTGTACTCCTCGTTGTTGGTTCCGGCGTTGACCAGGTTGACGGTGACGTTCGGGTATTCCTTCTCGAAGGCTTCGACCTGAGCTTCGGCCGACGGCGTCCACGACCAGTAGGTGATCTCGCCGCCCTTCTCGAGGGCTGCTTCGACCGAGTCGAACGATCCGGAGCCGGCGCTGTCGCCACCGGAGGCGTCGCTGCCCCCGGTGCTGCAGCCGGCCAGCGCGAGAGCTGCCACGGTTCCGGCGGCCAACACCGTGAGGGTGCGTCGCGCGGGGGAGGGAAGGTGCTTCATTGCTGTGTCCTTTCGGGAGGGGGCGGTCCGGCGTCGGACCGCCGTGGTGGTGCAGGGCGTGCGGAAGCTACTGCTTGACGCTTCCGGCGGTGAGACCCGACTGCCAGAACCGCTGCAGCAGCAGGAAGGCGATGACGATCGGGATGATCGTGAGGAGCGACCCCATGATGACGAGGTTGTAGATGGGTTGGGACCCGGCACCGATCGCCTGCGCGCTCCACTGGTTCAGGCCCACGGTGAGCGGATACCAGGCGGGGTCGGACAGCATGATCAGTGGCAGGAAGTAGTTGTTCCAGGTCGCGACGACCGTGAACAGCGCCACGGTGACGATTCCGGGGGCGAGCAATCGCAGGGAGATCGTGAAGAAGGTGCGGAACTCACCGGCGCCGTCGATCCGTGCGGCCTCCAGCAGCTCCGTCGGCACGGATTCCGACGCGAACACCCAGATGAGGTACAGCCCGAACGGGCTGATCAGCGAAGGGATGATCACGGCCCACGGGGTGTTGGTGAGGCCGAGTTCGCTGAACAGGAGGAAGGTCGGCACCGCGAGCGCCGTTCCCGGGACGGCCACGGCGCCGAGGACGATGGCGAAGACGGCGCGGCGACCGGGGAAGCGGTACTTCGCGAGTCCGTAGCCGGCCATGGTGGCCAGCAGCGTCGCTCCGCCCGCACCGACCACGACGTACAGCAGCGTGTTGCCCAGCCAGCGCAGGAAGATGCCGTCGCGGTACGAGAAAGTCGCGATCAGGTTGTCGAAGAACGCGAAATCGTCGGCGAACCACAGGCCGAAGGAGCTAAACAGCCCGGACTGCGTCTTGGTCGAACTGAACAGCAGCCAGACCAGCGGCACCAGCGTGTACAGCGCGTAGACGATCATCACGATGAGGAGCGTGTTCGACTTCCGCGGCTTCATCGGGTCGTTGCTGCGCGTGCGCGCAGGCCGGGCGAGGGGGAGTGCCATGTCAGCGCACCTCAGACTTCGAGCCGCGCAGCTGCACGACGTAGGCGATCACCGCGGTGATGACGCCCATGATGATGGCGATCGTCGCGGCGTAGTTGAACTGCTGTCCGGCGAAGGACAGGTTGTAGGCGTACATGTTCGGGGTGAAGAACGTCGTGATGACGTTGGGAGCGAGCGGGCGCAGGATGTTGGGCTCGTTGAAGAGCTGGAAGCTCCCGATGATCGAGAAGATCGTCGCGATCACCAGGGCTCCGCGCACGGAGGGGATCTTGATCGAGAAGATCGTCCGCCATGCTCCCGCACCGTCGAGAGCGGCGGCCTCGTACATGTCGGTGGGGATCGTCTTCAGCGAGGAGTAGAAGATGAGCATGTTGTAGCCCACGAACTCCCAGGTGACGATGTTGCCGATCGAGACGAGCATCCATTCCTTCGCGAACGGAGTGATCGCGTCGACTCCGAGGAAGTCGTTGATGTTGCTCGTGAGTCCGAACTGGTCGCCGTAGATGTAGCCCCACATGAGCACGGCCACGACGGCGGGTACCGCGTAGGGCAGGAAGATCAGGATGCGGAAGAACGACGCTCCGCGCAGGCGTGCGCTGTCCAGGGCCAGCGCGGCACCGAGGGCGAGGACGAGCATGATCGGCACCTGCACCACCAGGAAGACGACGACGCGGCCGAAGGCCTCCCAGAACTGCGGGTCGGAGAGCGCGCGGATGTAGTTGTCGAATCCCACGAACGCGTTGCCGCCGATGAGCTTCTCCTGGAAGAAGCTCAGATAAAGCGCGTAGGCGAGCGGGGTGAGGAACACCAGCGCGAACACCACCATGAACGGGCCGACGAAGGCCCATCCTTTCCAGTCGCGCCGGTCGCGGCGCCGGATGCCGGGGGCTCCGGATGCGGAGGAGTGAGCAGTCGTCATCGACGAGACCTTCTTCGGGTAATGCGCTTCGGATGTGCGCTCGACGCGCCAATGTGTCAACGTCAACATAAACGACGGACTGTTAGTGTGTCAACGTCAACATATGAATGGATGGTGGCCGTGACCGCAGAGCACCCGGGAGAGCTCTCCCCGCGCCGTCGCGAGCCGTCGATGGAAGACGTCGCCCGCGCGGCCGGCGTCTCGGGACAGACCGTCTCTCGCGTGGTGAATGCGCGCGGGTATGTCGGAGCGGCCACCCGTGAACGGGTCGAAGCGGCCATGCAGAGCCTCGGGTACCGACCCAACAGCGCGGCGAGGGCCCTGCGCTCCGGGCGCTTCCGCACCATCGGCGTGGTGATGTTCTCGTTCAGCTCCTACGGCAACCAGCGCACGCTCGACGCGATCGCCGTGCGCGCCGCGCAGCTTGGCTACGCCCTGACGCTCATTCCGGTGGAATCCAGCGCCACGGAGACGGTCGCCGGCGCATTCCGCCGTCTGGAAGAGCATGCTGTCGACGGCATCATCATCGTCATCGAAGCGCATCAGCTCGACGAGTCCGACATCGAGATCCCTGACGCGCTGCCGGTCGTCTTCGTCGACTCGAACCGCGGCGCGATGCATCCCTTCGTGGACACCGACCAGGCGCAGGGGGCGAGACTCGCGACCGAGCACCTGCTCGACCTGGGCCACGACACGGTCTGGCACGTCGCCGGTCCCGCGAAGTCGTACTCGGCAGAACGACGCCGCGAAGCGTGGCGGGCGACGCTCGACGAGCGGGGACGGGTCGTCCCCGAGCCGTTGCAGGGAGACTGGTCAGCGGCATCCGGTTACGACGCGGGGGTGCACCTGCGCCAGATCGACGGGGTCACCGCCGTCTTCGCCGCGAACGACCAGATGGCGATCGGGGTTCTTCGCGCATTCCGCGAGGTTCATCGCGACGTGCCCGGTGACGTCAGCATCGTCGGCTTCGACGGTCTGCCCGATGCCGCGCAGCTGTGGCCCCCGCTGACGACCGTGCAGCAGCATCCGGAGCGCGTCGGCGCGCTCGCGGTCGACGCGCTGCTGGTCGAGCTGGACGGCGGCGAGCGAGGTCAGACGCCGCTCGTGGGTACCGAGCTCATCGTGCGCGCGAGCACGGCACCGCCGCGGTCACGCTGACCGTTTCAGCGCCAGAGCAGCGCCAGGGCGGCGTTCGTGACGGTCAGGATGCCGATGAGCCAGAACACCGCGGACGGCACGGCGTCTCCGCGCTTCTGACGTGCCGTCCCGATGCCCAGCATGGCGCCGATGATCAGCAGGATGACGAGCTTCGTGCCGATCTTGGCGTAGTTCAGGTCGTAGTCGATTCCCCACGGTGCGGCAAGGGCGAGACCGGCGAGACCGGCGATCAGCAGGCCGTAGTCCATCATCCGAGTGATCTGACGCTTTCCGCCGAAGGCCTGCACCGCCCACGAGCCGAAGAGCACGGCGAAGCCGATGAGGTGGACGAGTACGACGATCTGGCGCAGGGTCTCCATGCCCTCACCGTATTGCGGTCACGGGCGCGAGCGCCAGCCAGGCGACCCTCAGCCGCGCAGTTCCCGCGTGACGAGGGCTGTGCGCAGCGCAGCATCCGCGGCTTCGGCGCCCTTGTCCTCCTTGGAGCCTTCGAGACCGGCGCGGTCGAGGCCCTGCTGCTCGTCGTCGAGGGTGAGCACGCCGAACCCGACGGGCTTGCCGGCGTCCAGCGCGACCCGGGTGAGGCCGTCGGTCGTCGCCGCGGACACGTACTCGAAGTGCGGCGTTCCGCCGCGGATGATGACGCCGAGGGCGACCACCGCGTCCGCACCGCCGGTGAAGGCGGCCTGTGCGGCGAGAGCCAGCTCGAACGACCCGGGAACACGCACGAGGCGATGTGCGGCCTGTGCCTCGTCGAGCACCCGCACCGCGCCGGCGATCAGGCCGTTGGAGATCGTCTCGTGCCAGGTGCCGGCGACGATGACGACGTTCAGCCCACGTCCGTCGATCTTTTCGGTCTCGGGTGCTCCATGGCCGCTCATGCGTTGTCCTTTCCGTTCGCGAGAGCTGCTGCGAGCTCCGCTTCGCCGATGATGTGACCCATCCGGTCACGCTTGGTCTCGAGGTACTGGTGGTTGTTCGGGCCGACGCCGACGATCAGGGGCACCTGCTCGACGACGTCGAGGCCGAGTTCGCGCAGCTTGTCGACCTTGTCGGTGTTGTTGGTCAGAAGCCGCACCTTCGAGATGCCGAGGTCGCTGAGGATGCCGGCTGCGGCGGCGTACTCGCGGGCGTCGGCAGGCAGGCCGAGCGCGAGATTGGCGTCGACCGTGTCGAGGCCTTCCTCCTGCAGGCTGTAGGCGCGCAGCTTGTTGATGAGCCCGATGCCTCGTCCTTCGTGCCCGCGCATGTAGACGACGACGCCGCCGTCCTGCTCGATCGCATCGAGCGCTGCGTGGAGCTGAGGGCCGCACTCGCACTTCAGCGAGCCGAACGCTTCCCCCGTCAGGCACTCCGAGTGCACTCGGACCAGTGCGGTCTCGCCCGGCTCGCCCGAGACGACCGCGATGTGGTCGGTGCCGGTGACCCGGTCCTTGTACGCCAGGAAGCGGAAGACTCCGTGGGTGGTCGGCACCGTGGCGTCGGCGCGGAGACTCACGCGGCGACCGCGATGCGTCTTGGGCGTGTAACCGTCCGGATCGATCTGGTTGAGGTGCGCGATCAGCTGCTCGATCGTGATCACCGGAACGCCGTCTCGGGCGCCGAGCTCGAGCAGGCCCGGCATGCGCATCATGCTGCCGTCTTCCGCGACCACTTCGGCGATCGCGCCGACGGGCCGGAGACCGGCCAGCTTCATGAGCTCCACCGCGGCCTCGGTGTGGCCGCTGCGCTCGCGCACACCACCGTCGACGGCGCGCAGAGGCAGCACATGTCCGGGGCGGATGAGGCTGGTCGCGGTCGACGCGGGATTCGCCAGCACGTTGAGCGTATGCGCGCGGTCGTGCGCGCTGATGCCCGTGGTGACGCCTTCCGCGGCGTCGACGCTCACCGTATACGCGGTCGAGCGGGCGTCTTCGCTGGCGGCGACCATCGGCTGCAGATTCAGGTTGTCGGCGAGATCGGTGGGCATCGGGGCGCAGATGAAACCGGACGACCAGCGCACGGTCCACGCGACCCACTCGGGCGTGGCCAGCTCGGCCGAGAGGATCACGTCGCCCTCGTTCTCACGGTTCTCGTCGTCGGCCACGAGCACGGGCCGACCGGCGCGCAGAGCTTCGAGGGCTTCGGGGATGGTGGAAAGGCTCATCGTGAGCCTCCTTCCGGTGCGGCTGCGGCGGGTGCTCTGAATGCGAGCAGACGCTCGACGTGGCGGGCGAGGATGTCGGTCTCCAGGTTCACGCGATCGCCGACCGCGCGAGCTCCGAGCGTTGTGGCGGCGAGAGTCTCCGGGATGAGGGAGACCTCGAACCAGTGGCCGTCCTGACCGTTCGCGTCGCCGACGGCGCTGACGGCGCTGACGGCGCTGACGGTGAGAGAGGTGCCGTCGACCGAGATGGAGCCCTTGTCGACCACGAGCGGGGCCAGGTCTTCGGGCAGACTGATGCGCAGCACGCTCCACTCCGCTCCGGGTCGCACCTGGAGCACCTCGCCGACCCCGTCGACGTGCCCTTGGACGATGTGCCCGCCCAGGCGAGCGCCGACCGGCATCGCTTTCTCGATGTTCACCCGGGTGCCGACGGATGCCTGACCGATGGCGGCGACGTCGAGCGTCTGCTTCATCACATCAGTGTCGAAAGTGTCACCGGTCGACCCGACGACGGTGAGGCACACGCCGGACACCGCGATCGATTCGCCGTGGACGGCATCGCGCGTGGCGAGGGGTGCGCGCACGGTCACGCGCCAGCCGTCTCCGGCGGGCGTGATCGCGGTGATCTCGCCGATCTCCTCGATGATTCCGGTGAACATCAGGCGTCTCCTTCGTTCTGCGAGAGTGGGTCGTTCGCGGGGTCGGCGATCGCGAGCAGGTCGGCGCCGAGCGGCACCCATTCGGACACGTCGAGCCGCACCGCGTCACCGATCGTCGCGACGCCGATATCGGTCAGCGCGACGCGGTCGCCGCCGAGCAGCACGGGGGCGAGGTAGGCCAGCACACGATCGACGAGTCCCGCGGCGACGAACGCGCTGGCCAGCGTCGGCCCGCCCTCGACGAAGAGGCGCTGCACGCCGAGACGGTGCAGGTCGGTCGTGATCGCGTGCAGATCGTGGGTGTCGTAGAAGAGGGGGGTGTGCGGATGCCGGTGCACGGCAGCATCCGAGGGCGTCGGCCGTGCGCCGATCACGACAGGGATCGGCTGGTGGGTGAACAGGCTGTCGCCGTCGCGGGCGGTCAGGGCCGGATCGTCGGCGAGCACGGTTCCGGTGCCGACGGCGATGGCATCCGCTTCCGCGCGACGGCGATGCACATCGGCGCGGGCGAGGGGGCCGGTGATCCACTGGCTGGAACCGTCGGCGGCCGCCGCCCGCCCGTCGAGGCTCTGCGCCCACTTGACGGTGATGTGCGGGCGGCCGAGGCGCTGCGCCGTGAGCCAGCCATCGATGAGCGCATGCGCATCCGCGGCCCCTTCTCCCGCGTCGACGCTGACCCCCGCGGTGCGCAGACGCTCTGCGCCTCCGCCGGAGGCCGCACCAGGGTCATCGAGTGCGTAGACCACCCGGGAGACCCCGGCTTCGATGAGAGCGACAGCGCACGGCCCGGTGCGGCCTGTGTGGTTGCAGGGTTCGAGGGTGACGACGGCGGTCGCGCCGGTGGCCGCACCCGGGGCGAGCTTCGACAGTGCATCGACCTCGGCGTGCGGAGTGCCGGCCCCGTGATGCCAGCCCTCGGCGAGGATCTCGCCACCGGGGGAGAGGAAGACGGCACCCACCTGCGGGTTCACCCCGCGCGGGCCACGGGCGGCGAGTTCGAGCGCACGACTCATCGCGCGGCGCTCTGCCTCGTTCACTGCCATCCGTCGTCCTCCTGTGAGGCTCCGGGGCTTCTCCCGATCGGAGATGGAGGCAGAAGGCGCGCACAGCTGCGCCTCGTGCTGCCTCCCTTCCGGACTAGCGAGGTCTCCCTCGCATCACCGTCGGTTCCGGATTTCCACCGGATCGGCACCCCGGCCGAAACCGGAGCGCTCGCGGACTGTCACCGCCGGTTCGGATTCTCACCGACCCCGGAGCACGTTGATGCTCTGAGTGTACTCAACGCGCCCGCGGACATTTCATTCCGCGTCGTCGTGCGCCTGTCGTGCGCTCACTTCAGCAGCCGGGACAGGCGCCGGTCGGCGAGCACCTTCCCGCCGGTCTGACACGTGGGGCAGTACTCCAGCGACCGGTCGGCGAAGAACACGCTGCGGACAGTGTCGCCGCACACCGGGCACGCCTCCCCGCGGCGGGCGTGGACCTGCATGCCGCGGCGTTTGGCGTCTTTGAGGTCGGCCGGTGGCTTGCCGGAGGCCGCGGCGACGGCATCCGTCAGGGTCTCCTGCATCGCCGAGAACAGACGGTCGATCTCGGCCTCGTCGAGCTTTCCCGCGATGGCGTACGGCGACATCCGCGCGGCGTGCAGGATCTCGTCGGAGTACGCATTGCCGATTCCCGCGATCACCGCCTGATCACGAAGCAGTCCTTTGATCTGCATCCGTCTGTCGTCGAGGAGCGCGGCGAAGGCTTCGCGGGTGAACGTCGGGTCGAGGGGGTCGGGCCCGAGCCGTTCGATGCCCGGCACCTGCTGCGGGTCGCGGACGACGTACACGGCGAGGGACTTCTTGGTGCCTGCCTCGGTGAGGTCGAACCCGCTCCCGTCGTCGAGCGCCACCCGCAGCGCGATCGGCGACTTTCCCGGCTTGATGGGCGTCGTCGGAAGCGCGTCGTACCAGCGCAGCCACCCGGCCTTCGCGAGGTGGAACACCAGGTGCAGGTCATCGCCGCACGACAGCACGATGAACTTGCCGAGGCGGGCGGACGCCGTGATCTCGGCGCCGTGCAGAGCGGAGATCTGCGGGTCGTAGGTCTTCAGTGCGGCGATCGCGGCGACGCTGGCCTTCGTGATGGTGCGCCCCACGGCGCGCTCGCCGAGGAAAGCGGCAAGCCCCTGGACCTCTGGCATCTCCGGCATGGTGTCATCCTGCCACCGGCATCCGACGCTGTCACGCGTACGCCCATGCTCGTCAGAGGACCGGCCATCCCACCGGCGTCCGGTCGTCGGTCACGAGCAGTCCGGCGATCCAGCCGTCGTCGCGTCCGCGCGGGCTCGTGAGCGCCTGGCGCTGCAGACCCTCATAGCGGAAGCCGAGTGCGCGCGCCGAACGCGCGGAGGGGACGTTGCCGGCGACCGCCTGCCAGCGGATGCGCACGAGGTTCAGCTCGGCGAAGCCCCAGTCCAGCACCGCCAGCCCGGCTTCCACCAGATAGCCCTTGCCGCGTGCGTCGGCGGTGACCCAGTAGCCCAGCTCGGCGTGCCCGCCGGAGTGATGCTGCTCGATGTTGTGCAGACCGATCATGCCGACGAGCCGGTCGTCGGCGTAGATCCCCCACACCGTCTCGCTGCCGTCGCGCCATGATCGGCCGACATGCTTGACGAAATCCTCGGCGTCGGCGCGCGTGTACGGGCTCGGCACGGTCGTCCAGCGCGGGATCTCCGGATCCTGACATGCGGCGTCGATCGCGTCGATGTCGGCCTCGGTCGGAGCGCGCAATTCGAGGCGTTCGGTGGACAGGATGGCTTTTCGCATCCCTCAAGCCTATGTTCGGCCGCTGCGTCGCAGGCTCCGCGCCTCGATGTCGGTGGGCGCGACTAGTCTTGTCCGGTGACTGTTCCGGGGATTCTCCGCGCCTTGGAAGAGGCGTCTCTGTACCGTGATGCCCTCAGCTGGGCGCACACCGACGCCGATCTCGGCCTGGTCGACGGGCTCGACGCTCCGGTGCTCGCCGGTCTCCTCGAGAAGCGCGGTAGCGCGGGGCATCCCGCCGCACTGCTCGCCGTCGTGCCCACAGGGCGGAGGGCGGAGAGCCTTGCTCTGGCGCTGGAGGCCTACCTTCCGACCGCAGAGATCCTCACCTTCCCCGCATGGGAGACGCTCCCGCACGAACGGCTGAGCCCCAGCCCCGACACCGTGGGCCAACGGCTCCAGACGCTGCGCCGCATCGCCGAGTGGTCGGGTGAGCATCCCCTCGTGGTGGTCGCTTCCGTGCGAGCCGCGCTTCAGCCGATCGCCGGCAACCTCGGCGAGATCGCTCCGCTCGAACTCGGCGCCGGCAGTCGCGGGCACGAGCTCGACCATGTCGTCGAACAGCTCGTCGAACGTGCATACTCCCGAGTCGACATGGTGTCGCGGCGCGGCGAGTTCGCCGTTCGCGGCGGCATCCTCGACGTCTTCCCTCCCACATCCGAGCACCCGTACCGCGTCGAGTTCTTCGGCGACGAGATCGACCAGATCCGAGCGTTCTCCGTGGCCGACCAACGATCGCTCCCGGGTGCCGTGGACGGCGTCGACCTCCCGCCCAGCCGAGAGCTGCTGCTCACGCCGGACGTGCGCGACCGCGCTCGCGCTCTCGTCGGCGGCTTCCCCGCGATCTCCGGGATGCTGGAGAAGATGGCCGAAGGCATTCCCGTCGAAGGTATGGAGTCGTTGCTGCCGGCGGTCTCGGGGCCGCTGAAGTCGCTCGCCGAGTACCTGCCTGCCGGAAGCGCGACGGCAGTGGTCGACCCCGAGCGCTCGACGGCACGAGCGATCACGCTGGGCGAGACGAATCGCGAGTTCCTCGATGCCGCGTGGAGCGCGGCGACCTCCGGTGCCTCGGCCCCGATCGACCTCGGCGCGGGTGATTTCCTCACGATCGCACAGCTTCGCGAGGGCGTGCGCGACCGTGGCGGCGTCTGGTGGAGGTTGAGCCCCTTCGGCATCGGCCTGGGCGAAGGCGGAGCGGATGCGGCGAACCTCGATGCGTCCGTCATCCCGTCGTTCCACGGCAACGTCGACGGAGCGATCTCGTTCGTCGAGGCGAAAGCCTCCGACGGATGGCGCGTCGTCGTGATCGCGGCCGGCCACGGGCTGGTCGATCGCGCGCGCGATGTGCTCGCCGATCGAGGCATCGCCGCCCGCATCGTCGAATCCCTGACCGAGGCGCCGGAGCGCGGGATCGCCACCCTCGTCACCGGATCGGTGGAGGCCGGGTTCCAGATCACCGAGGCGAAGCTCGTCGTCCTCACCGACAACGAGTTCTACGGCCGCACCATCGGCGGCGACCAGCGAGTGGTCAAGAAGCTCGCCTCGCGCCGCAAGAACGTCGTCGACCCGCTCCAGCTGAAGTCCGGCGACTTCGTCGTGCACGCCACGCACGGCATCGGGCGCTTCGTCGAGATGACCAAGCGCGAGGTGTCGACCGGCGGCCGCAACGCCACCAAGTCGATCCGCGACTACCTGGTGCTCGAATACGCGCCGTCCAAACGCGGCTACCCGGGCGACAAGCTCTACGTGCCGACCGACCAGCTCGATCTGCTGTCGAAGTACGTCGGCGGCGAAGCCCCCACGCTGTCCAAGATGGGCGGCAGTGACTGGGCGCAGGCGAAGGGCAAGGCGCGCAAAGCCGTCCGTGACATCGCCGTCGAGCTGGTCAAGCTGTACTCCGCGCGCATGAACGCGAAGGGGTACGCGTTCGGGCCGGACACTCCGTGGCAACGCGAGCTCGAGGAGGCGTTCCCGTTCGCCGAGACACCGGATCAGCTGCAGACGATCGATGAGATCAAGGCCGACATGGAGCGGCCGATCCCGATGGACCGCCTGCTCAGCGGCGACGTCGGCTTCGGCAAGACCGAGGTCGCGGTGCGCGCCGCGTTCAAGGCGATCCAGGACGGCAAGCAGGTCGCGATGCTCGTGCCGACGACGCTTCTCGTCAAGCAGCACATGGAGACGTTCACCGAGCGCTTCGCCGGGTTCCCGGTGAAAGTGAGGGCGCTGTCGCGATTCCAGTCCGACAAGGAGGTGCGGCTCACGCTGCAAGGGCTCCTCGAGGGCTCCGTCGACATGGTCATCGGCACCCACCGCATCCTGACGGAGGGGGTCCTCTTCAAAGACCTCGGGCTGCTGATCATCGACGAAGAGCAGCGGTTCGGCGTCGAGCACAAGGACACGCTGAAGAAGTTGAAGACCAACGTCGACATCCTCGCGATGAGCGCCACACCCATCCCGCGCACGCTCGAGATGGCGGCGACCGGCATCCGAGAGATGTCGACGCTCGCGACGCCGCCGGAAGATCGCCATCCGATCCTCTCCTTCGTCGGGCCACGCAGCGACAAGCAGATGGCCGCCGCGATCCGCCGTGAGATCCTCCGCGAGGGCCAGGTGTTCTTCGTGCACAACCGCGTGCAGTCGATCCAGCGGGTCGCCGCGCAGCTCGCCGAGCTCGTTCCCGAGGCCCGCATCGCCGTCGCGCACGGGCAGTTGGGTGAGCAGCAGCTGGAGCAGGTCGTCGACGACTTCTGGGAGCGCAAATTCGATGTGCTCGTCTCCACGACGATCATCGAGACCGGGCTCGACATCGCCAACGCGAACACGATCATCATCGACCGTGCCGACAAGTACGGCCTCAGTCAGCTGCACCAGCTGCGCGGGCGAGTCGGGCGTGGTCGCGAGCGCGCCTACGCATATTTCCTCTACGACGAGATGAAGCCGCTGTCCGAGACCGCCGCCGACCGACTGCAGACCATCGCGGTCAACAACGAACTCGGTTCGGGCATGCAGGTCGCGCTGAAGGACCTCGAGCTGCGCGGCGCGGGGAACATGCTCGGAGCGGAGCAGGCGGGGCACATCGCCGGCGTCGGTTTCGACCTGTACCTCCGGATGATCGGCGAGGCTGTGGCGACGTTCCGTGGCGACGAGGTCGAGACCGGGCAGGAGCTGCGGCTCGAGCTGCCGATGGACGCGCGCATCCCCGAGTACTACATCGACAGCGAACGGCTGCGTCTCGAGGCGTACCAGAAGCTGTCGGCGGCCTCGGCGGCGACGGCGAAGGACGACGCGATCGACCTCGTCGTCGACGAGCTCACCGACCGGTACGGCACTCCTCCTGACGACGTCGAGGGGCTGCTCGCCATCGCGCGGTTGCGTCGCCGTGCTGCGCGCGCCGGTCTGACGGATGTCGTCGCGATGGGGTCGAACCTGCGCATCGTGCCGGCGCGGCTGGAAGACTCGATCAAGGTGCGCTTGCAGCGGCTCTACCCGAAGGCGAAGCTCGTCGGAGGAGGAGAGGCGCTCGTCGTGCCGATGCCGACCGTGGCCGCTGCGGTGGGCGTCGGCGTCGAACCGTTGCCGGATGCGCAGCTGCTCGAGTGGGTCGAGCAGCTGTTCACGGCGATCTTCCCGGAGCCGGTCAAGGTGGAGTGACCCGCGTCGACGGGATGGGGGCCGTTCAGCTCACGGTCGGTGGTGTCGCGAGGTAGAGCAGGTTCCCGTCCGGGTCGCGCACCTGTGCCACGCGCTCGCCCCACGGCATGTCCTCTGGCGCCGTCACCGACGGGGCTCCGGCAGCCACCGCCGAGTCGTACGTCGCATCCACATCGTCGGCGTACAGCCAGATCGCGACGGTATCTCCTCGCACGGTGTCCGGTTCGAATCCGATTCCGATCGTTCCGCCGCCGACCGCGAGAGCGACGTAGACATCGGTTCCGTCCTGGTCGTAGCGATACGTGACGGATGCAGCGAAGGCTGCTTCGTAGAACCCGCTGAGCCGCGACAGGTCGTGCGTGCGAAGAATCGGGAAGAGACGCGTGACGCTCATGCTGGCGAGAGTAGGCCGGGTCCGCAGCGGTGTCAACGCTCCCGCCGCGGCATCCGCGGGACTAGTCTGGCGGCATGTTGTACGAGCACCTCGGGGCTCGGCCCCGGATCCATGACACCGCCGTCGTCGCTCCCACCGCCGCGATCTCCGGCGACGTGGAGATCGGGCCGGGCTGCCAAGTGCTGCACGGGGCTGTGATCACAGCGGAGGGCGGACCGATCACGCTCGGCGAACACGTCATCGTGATGGAGAACGCCCTCGTCCGAGCGACGGCCGCCAATGCCGTTCACATCGGACCGCACACCCTGATCGGCACGCTCGCGAGCATCGCCGGAGCCACCGTCGGCGAGGAGGTGTTCTTCGCGTCGGGCGCCCGCATCTTCAACGGTGCTCTCATCGGCGACCGCTGCGAGGTACGGGTGAACGCGATCGTGCATCGCCGGGCACGCCTGCCCGCGGGCACCGTGGTGCCGATCGGCTGGGTCGCCGTGGGCGACCCGGTGCAGCTGCTCTCACCCGACCGAGAGGAAGAGATCGCGGCGGCACAGCCCGAGCTGGACTTCCCCGGCTATGTCTTCGGCGTCGACCGCGACACCCCCGACCTGATGGTGCAGCTCACCGAGCGCTACGGCCGCTCACTTGCCCGGCACGCGGATGATCGCGTGATCGCCGAGTAGGCAGCAGTCGGCACACCCAGCCGCAGGCGCTGCGCTGGTTCAGATGACGCCCTGTGCGAGCATCGCCGCGGCCACACGCTCGAATCCGGCGATGTTCGCCCCCGCGACGTAGTCGCCCGCCACGCCGTGACGCTCTGCGGCGTCGAACGCGGCCGTGTGGATGTCGGCCATGATCTCGCGCAGCTTGTCCTCGCTGTCGCCGAAGCTCCACCGCTGGCGGGAGGCGTTCTGGCTCATCTCCAGCGCGGACGTCGCCACTCCGCCGGCGTTCGCGGCCTTGCCGGGGGCGAACAGCACGCCTGCGCGCTGGAAGGCGTCGACCGCACCGGGCACGCATGGCATGTTCGCGCCTTCGGACACCGCGCGCACACCGTTCGCGATCAATGCGTCGGCATCCGCCTGGCTGACCTCGTTCTGCGTGGCAGAGGGGACGGCGATGTCCACCGGCACCTCCCAGACGCTCCCGCCCTCGATGAAGCGGGCACTCGGGCGACGGTTCGCGTACTCGACGATGCGTCCGCGCTCGGCCTCCTTGATCTGCCGAAGCAGGTCGAGATCGATGCCGGCGTCGTCGACGACGTACCCCGAGGAATCGGATGCCGTCACCGCGGTCGCGCCCAGCTGGGTCGCCTTCTGGATCGCGTAGATCGCGACGTTGCCCGACCCGGAGATCCCGACGCGCTTGCCGGCGAGGGATTCCCCGTGCACGGCGAGCATCTCCTGCGCGAAGAACACGGCGCCGTATCCCGTGGCCTCGGTGCGGACCTCGGCGCCGCCCCACCCCTTGCCCTTGCCGGTGAACATGCCCGACTCATGGCGGTTGGTGACCTTGCGGTATTGGCCGAAGAGGTACCCGATCTCGCGTCCACCGACGCCGATGTCGCCGGCCGGGACATCGGTGTGCTCGCCGAGGTGGCGGTACAGCTCGTTCATGAACGACTGGCAGAAGCGCATCACCTCGGCATCCGAGCGTCCGTGCGGGTCGAAGTCCGAGCCGCCCTTGCCGCCTCCGATGCCCTGCCCGGTGAGCGCATTCTTGAAGATCTGCTCGAACCCGAGGAACTTGATGATGGAGAGGTTCACCGAGGGGTGGAAGCGCAGACCGCCCTTGTACGGTCCGAGAACCGACGAGAACTGGATGCGGTAGCCGCGGTTGACCTGGAGCTTGCCGGCATCGTCCACCCAGGGCACCCGGAACAGGATCTGCCGCTCCGGCTCGACGAGGCGTTCCAGGATGCCGCCCTCGACGTATTCCGGATGCTGCGCCAGCACCGGCGCGATCGATTGCAGCACTTCGTGCACGGCCTGGTGGAACTCCGGCTCATGCGGGCTGCGTGACAGCACCGTTTCGAAGACGGGCTGCACGGCTGCATCGAGCGGATGGAAGTCGGCGGAAGTCGTAGCGGTCACGCGGAGAGGGCTTTCTGATGGGGGCGTTTTCGTAGGCGATCGTGTCGCGTGAGGTGTGACGGGTGTCCGTGCCGGATCGGCGAAGTTTTCACTCTAGCGGCATGAGTCCGACTCGAAAGTTCGGCACGGACGCGGGCGTCACCCGGTGTTCTGCAGTCCGGCCGCGACTCCGCTGACGGAAAGCAGCAGCAGTCGCTGCTGTTCGGCATCGGCACCGGAGCCCGCGGCCTGCTCGCCGGCAGAGCGCAGTGCCCGGAGAGCCCGGAGTTGGAGGAGGGAGAGTGCATCGACGTAGGGGCTGCGCAACTGCACGGCTCGCTGGAGCACGGGCTTGTTCTCGAGCAGTCCTTCGCCACCGGTGAGGCGGATCACCCAGCTTCGGGTGAGCGCGAGTTCGTCGAGCACGAGGGCGGCGAGGTCATCGCGGTCGCCGAGGGCGAGGTACTGGCGTGCGATGCGCTCGTCGGTCTTCGCGAGGCTCATCGCGACGTTGTCGATCATGGTGCGCAGCAGCGGCCATTCGCGGTAGGCCTCCGTGAGGAGTTCCGCGTCGCCGACGGCTTCGAGTGCGGTGCCGAGGCCGAACCAGCCGGCCAGGTTGATCCGCGCCTGCGTCCACGCGAAGACCCAGGGGATGGCCCGGAGATCTTCCAGGGACTCGACCGACAGGCCCCGCCGGGCCGGGCGTGAGCCGAGAGCGAGCAGGCCGATCTCCTCCAGCGGCGTGACCGTGGCGAACCACGGTGCGAAACCGTCGGCCTTGACCAGCGAGAAGAACCGCTCCCGCGACGTCGAGTCCATCGTCGCGGCGACCTCGGCGTACCGGGCTGCCGCAGTGCTGGTGCGCTTCTCCTCGGACGGGGACGAGGCGAGCAGGGTGGCGGCGGCGACCTGATCGATGTGCCGCATGGCGATCGCGGGCTCGCCGTAGCGGGCGAAGATGACCTCACCCTGTTCGGTGAGCTTGAATCGGCCGTCGACCGAGTGCGGCGGCTGCGCGAGGATCGCGGAGTTCGCGGGTCCTCCACCGCGGCCGAGTGCCCCGCCACGACCGTGGAACAGGGTCAGTTCGATGCCGGACTCCTTCGCCCAGCGCGCGATCTTCTCCTGCGCGGCGTACAAGGCGAGGTTCGCCGCGACCGGACCGACGTCCTTCGACGAGTCCGAGTAGCCGAGCATCACCTCGAGCCGGTTGTCGGTGGCGGCCATGCGCTCACGGAACTCGGGGAACGTGACGGCCTCGGCGAGGATGGCGGGTGCCGCCTGCAGGTCGGCGAAGGTCTCGAACAGCGGGACCACGTCGAGCACCGGTGCGTCGTCGCCGAGAGCGTACCGGGCGAGGCGATGCACGGCGGCGAGATCGGATGCCGCCTGGGTGAAGGACACCACGTACCGCCCGGCAGCGCAGAGTCCGCGGTCGCGCTGGATGTCCGCGATCACGCGGAAGACTTCGAGCACTTCCTCCGTCTGCGCGCTGACCGTCTCTCCGGCCTCGAGCTCGGCCAGAGCCTTCGAGTGCACCTGAGAATGCTGGCGCACCTCGAGCTCGGTCAGGTGGAAGCCGTAGGTCTCGACCTGCCAGATCAGGTGCTGCACGCCGCCGAAGGCGTGACGGTTCGCCCCCGCCGCGGCCAGCGAGGACTGGACGGTGCGCAGATCCGCGAGCAGTTCCTCGGGCTGCGCGTAGGCGTCCGCGCTGTCGCCGTTGCGGGTAGCGGCGACGCGATGCGCGAGCACGAGCAGCACCCGTCGGTGGGGTTCGTCGGGGGAGCGCGTGGCGAGCTCGCCGGAGACGTCGGGCTGGGCTGCGGCGAAACGCTCCCAGAGCGCAGTGACCTCGGCGCTCGGCGGTGTGTCGTCGGCGGACAGCGTGAGGGTGCGGCCGATTCGTTCGAGCGCCCTTTCCAGGCCCCGGAGCACATGGTCGGCCGCGATCTGCGACGCCTCACGGGTCACGGAAGCTGTGACGAACGGATTGCCGTCGCGGTCGCCGCCCACCCAGGAACCGATGCGGACGAAGGCCGGGACGATGGGTGCGCTGGAGCCGGAGGCGTCGCCGCGCAGCGCGTCGTCGATGCGTCGGTACACATGCGGCACGGTGGTGAAGAGGGTCTCGTCGAAGACACCCATCACCGTGCGGACCTCGTCGGTCGGCGACGGCTTCTGGGAGCGCAGCGGCGCGGTGCGCCACAGCGTATCGATCTCCTCCAGCATTCGGCGGCGTGCGCGGTGCTGCTCGGCGCCGCCCTCGCTCGCCGCATCGTGCTGGGTGAGGAGCTCGGACAGACGGCGGATGCTGGATGACACCGCGCGTCGGCGGGCCTCGGTCGGGTGCGCGGTGAACACCGGATGGAAGCGGAGCCCGCCCAGACGGCGCCGGGCCTCGTCATCGCCGACCTCTGTCCGCAGTCGCGCGTAAGCGGTCGCCACGGTGTCGGCGGCATCCTCACGTCCCGGCTGTCCGGCGCGCTCGCGCAGCACCCGCACGCGCTGGTGTTCTTCGGCGAGGTTCACCAGGTGGAAGTAGCACGTGAAGGCGCGAGCCACCTCGTCGGCGCGGGCGACGGTGAACGATTCGGCGATGGCCGCGGCGCGGTCGAACGCGCTCGAGGTCTCTTCGTCGTAGGCCTGGATCGTCGCCAGGCGCAGACGCTCGACGTCTTCGAACAGGTCGTCGCCGCCTGCCTCGCGCAGCACCTGGCCGAGCAGCGCACCCAGCATCCGGACGTCTGAGCGCATCGCATCCGGAATGCCGCGGCCGGCTTCGAAACGGCCGATCACGCGGATGGCCTCGGTGTTCGTGGGCTCGGAGAAGGTGTGTTCGGGGGTCACACGTCGAGCGTAGCCCGGGCGATCGGGGTGTCCCGTACGCATGACGCGGTCGGACGAGGAACCCCACGATCTACGATGGTGGGGTGCGCATCTCAGCGAACCCCCTCCGCGGCCAGCAGTTCCCCGCCGTCCTCCTCCTCGTCGCAGCAGGACTCGGTCTCCTCCTGGCCAATCTGCCCACCCATGACGCGCTGGACGCGGTTCTCGACTTCCACATCGCCGTGCCGTGGACGAGTCTCGACCTGTCGGTCGCGCACTGGGTGTCGGACGGGCTCCTCGCCATCTTCTTCCTGGTCGTGGCCATCGAATTGCGGCACGAGCTGACCCACGGGGAGCTCGACTCCCCGAGCAAGGCGCTCCAGCCCGCCATCGCCGCCGCCGGCGGAGTGCTCGTGCCGATCGCGGTGTATCTGCTGATCGCAGGCAACGGCGACACGGCGACCGGGTGGCCGATCCCCACCGCCACCGACATCGCCTTCGCTCTCGGCGTCCTCGCGATGTTCGGGCGCGGACTGCCCTCGAACGTGCGCGTCTTCCTGCTGGCGCTCGCCATCCTCGATGACATCATCGGCATCATCTTCATCGCCGTGCTCTTCGCGCACGACGTGCAGTGGCTGCAGGTCGGCCTCGCGGTCGTCGGCGTCGCGGTGTTCTGGTTGCTCAGCCGCCTGCTGCATGAGCACGGGCATCTGGTCATCGCCGTCGCCATGGTCGTGGTGGCCATCGTCACCTGGGGCCTCGTCGCCGCATCCGGTATCCACGCGACGATCGCCGGTGTGCTGCTCGGACTGGTGATGTCGCCGGTGCCGGCCGGCCGGGCACGTCATGTGCTCGAGCCCACGGTGAACGGCGTGATCCTTCCGGTGTTCGCCTTCGTCGCCGCCTTCGTCGTGATCCCCGCCGTCTCGTTGACGCAGCTGTCGCCGGCGTTCTGGGCGATCGTCGTCGCGCTTCCCGTGGGCAAGATCATCGGCATCTCGTTGTTCGGCTGGCTCGCCATGCGCATCCGTCCGAAGGGAGCAGCGCCGGCTCTGCCGTTTGCGGACATCCTCGCGGCCGGAGCGCTGGGAGGCATCGGATTCACGGTGTCGCTGCTGCTGGCGAACCTGGCCTTCGGCTCCCACGACGAGATCCGCGACCAGGCGATCCTCGGCGTCCTGGTGGGTTCGCTGATCGCTCTGGTCCTCTCCGGCATCATCGTGTCGCTGCGCGCGCGTTGGTACCGTCGACTCGAATCGGTGTCCCCGCCCGTGTCCGCATGAGCGCCGAGGACGATCCACTCCGCCTGGCCGCCGAGACCATGCGCGCGGTGCGCGAGCGATGCGTATGGTCGCAGCGCATCACCCACCGTGACCTCGTCCCGTATCTGATCGAGGAGTCGCACGAGGTGATCGACGCGGTCGAGAACGGCACGCGTGCCGACCTGCGTGAGGAGCTGGGTGACCTGCTCTGGCAGGTTCTGTTCCATTCGGCGATCGCGGCGCAGGACCCGGATGATCCCTTCGACGTCGACGACGTGGCGCGCACGCTGACGGAGAAGATGGTCAGGCGGCATCCGCACGTCTTCGCCGACGAGGTGGCGACGACACCCGAAGAGGTGCTGGTGCACTGGAACGCGGCGAAAGCGGCGGAGAAGCGCACCCGGCGAAGCGTCCTCGACGGGGTTCCGCGGGGAATGCCCGCACTCTCGCTCGCGCAGAAGCTGACGAGTCGTGCCGCCGCCGTGGGCGTCGACGTGCCGAACGTCGGGGGTGCTGATGCGCCCGTGCCTGCATCCGAGGCCGAGCTGGGCGAGGCGCTTCTCGGTCTGGTGGCCACGGCGCGCAGCCGGGGCTGGGACGCCGAACGTGCGCTGCGCGAACAACTCCGGATGCTCGAGAACAACGTGCGGGACGCCGAAGCGGGATCCTGACCGAACCGGGCGCGGTCGCAGCGACGGACCTGGAAAGATGGAGCCGTGCCTACTGTGAACCCGCCGCGCGGCATGCGCGACATCCTCCCCGCCGACAAGGCCCGTCGTGAGCGCGTGCTCTCTGTCATCCGCGAGCGCTACCTCGCCCACGGGTTCGACGAAATCGAGACGCCGGTGGTCGAGGAGTACGACCGCTTGCACGCGGGGATCGGCGGCGACAACGAGAAGCTGTCGTACAACGTGCTGCGCCGAGGGCTGGACGCCGATGCGATCCGGGCTGCCGCGGACGACCCCTCCGCTCTGTCGGATCTCGGGCTCCGCTACGACCTGACGGTTCCGCTCGCCCGCTTCTATGCCAGCAACCGCGCGCAGCTGCCGGGAGTCTTCCGTGCGATCCAGATCGGCCCGGTGTGGCGCGCCGAGCGCCCGCAGAAGGGCCGCTACCGCCAGTTCGTGCAGTGCGACATCGACATCATGGGCGACGAGTCCGCGAGAGCCGAAGCGGAACTGATGGTCGCATCACTCGACGCGGTCGACGCCCTGGGGCTCGAAGGGGCCACGGTGCGCATCAACGACAGGCGCGTTCTGGACTGGATGCTCGACAGCTTCGGGTTCACCGCCGAGGAGCGCCCCGGTGTGCTCATCACCATCGACAAGCTCGACAAGGTCGGGCCGGAGGGTGTGGCCGCCGAGCTCCGGGAACGGGCCACGGGGCAGACATCCGGCGGCGCTGTCGACGCGTTCGAAGCCTTCCTCCGGCGCCCGCAGACCAGGGAGTACCACCCGTTCGGTGACCGTCAGATCCGCAGGGCGCTTCCCGATGGAGCGCCCGACGAGGTCGTCGCGCATCTGGTCGGGATCGGGGAAGCCGTGGCGGCAGGCCGTGGGCTGACCGGAGCCGACCACGAGCAGTCGGACATCCCGCTCGTGTTCGATCCGTTCCTCGTGCGCGGGATGGGCTACTACACCGGCACGATCTTCGAGCTCGCGCATCCGTCCGTTCCGTATGCGCTCGGCGGTGGCGGACGCTACGACGGAATGATCGGTCGCTTCCTCGGGCAGCAGGTTCCGGCGGTCGGCTTCTCGCTCGGATTCGAGCGCCTCGTCGACCTCGTGGCGGCGGCGCCGGATGCCGAGGCGACAGCGGTCGTCCTCATCCATGACGCCGATGTCCCCGTCGTCGAACTCGTCGCCCACAAGGCCGCCCTGATCGCCGACGGTGCGCGCGTCCGACTCGAGCGCCGCACCAAGAACCTCAAGGCCCTGCTGGAGCGCTCCGCCGGAGACGGCTACAACGCGTTCGCGACGGTCTCGGCGGGCGCGGAGAAGCTCGAGGTCAAGCCGCTTTCCTGACGGGTCGCGCTCGACGCGGCACACATGTCGGGAGTTCGGACGGATGTCGGGTCGAAACGGGCGTTCACGGCCGACATCCGTGACAAGTCCCGACAAGTGTGCGCGGCGGCGGCCGGTGCCGTATCCGTTCACGCCGCGTTCACGGCGATCGGATCGAATCGAGTGGTGCGCCGCATCCGTCTCCTGCCCCTCGTCGGACTCACCGTGGCGACCGCTGTCCTCGGAATCCGGCTGGTGCTCACCCGTCAGGCGGCACTCGCACGGCGACGCATCGGAAAGCCGTTGGGGGAGGACTCCCTGGATGCCGATCGCATCTGGCGCCCCGGCTTGGACGGCGAACCCATCGACCTGCTCCTCCTGGGGGACTCGATCGCGGCCGGGCTCGGCGCCGAGCGGCGCAAGGACACGCTCGGCGGCCGTCTCGCCAAGGGCGTCGCGCGGCGGATGCGGCGACCTGTGCGTCTGCACACCGCGGCGGTCGTCGGCTCAGAGTCGCCGGATCTGCCGGCGCAACTCGCCGCGCTCCCAGCGACGTACCGACCACAGGTCGCGGTGATCATCGTCGGCGGCAACGACGTCACGCACCGGCTGCCGGTGTCGCTTTCGGCACAGCATCTGAACGAGACGATCCGGCGACTGCGCGGGCTCGGTGCCGAGGTCGTCGTCGGCACCTGCCCCGACCTGGGGGCGCTCCGACCGGTTCCGCAGCCGCTCCGCCGCATCGCGTCGAGCATGTCGCGTCGCCTCGCCGACATCCAGGCGGAGACGGCGCGACACGAGGGTGCCCGGCCCGTGGATCTTCGTCGCGCGGTGGGGCCGATGTTCTTCGATGAGCCGGAGGCGATGTTCAGCCTGGACCGCTTCCATCCGAGCGCACTGGGCTATCGACGTACGGCCGATGCACTGCTGCCGACCGTGTGCGAGGCGATGGAGGCTGCGCTCAGCTCACCGCGTCCGTCTGTGCCGAACTGAACGACTCGGCCCATTCGGCCACTCGCCGGCCGCTCTCCTCGTCGGAGATGTCCTCGACGCGGGTCATCACCGACCAGCGGACGCCGAACGGGTCACGGATGCTTGCGAAGCGATCACCCGACACGAACAGTGCCGGAGCTTCACGAACCGTCGCTCCCGCGGCCACGGCTCGTGCCACCACCGCGTCGACGTCGGGCACGTACAGGCCCATCGAGTAGCAGTCGTCGTCGCCCTCCGGGCCGGGGACGAGGTGGTAGTCCGGACTCGGCTCCCCGAGCTGGAGGTGGCCGAGTCCGAAGTCGAGGTCGGCGTGGGCGACGGCGCCACCGAATTCGGTGACGTCGACGACGATCGCACCGAAGACGTCTCGATAGAACTCGATCGCCCGCTTCGCGTCGGGAACCGCCAGGAAGGGAGTGAGGGAGGTCGCGCTGTTCGGACGGCCGTCGGTCGTGTAGGTGCCGGTTGTGCCTGTGGAAGGTGTCTCGTCGGTCATGCCCTCACGGTAGGCGGCACGGGATGCTGCGGGCTTGAAGATCCGCGACAACAGCCCCTCGCCCGGCGTCGCGGGTCGCCCGTACGCTGAGCGCATGGAGAATCGCACGCGCGGGATCCTGTACCCCGCTCGGCTGCCGCAGCTTCACCGGCTGGTGGCGCCCGCCGATGTCGCCGAGCTGGTGCGCTGGTTCTGGATACCCGAGTGGGACGTCGAGCCCGGTCGATCGTCCCGGCAGGAGATCATCGCCTACCCGGCGCTCAACCTCGTCGTCACCGCGCATGAGGTGACGCTGTCGGGAGCGACGACGCGCATGTCGCATCGGGATCTGCGCGGGCGCGGGTGGGCGGTCGGCGCCCTGCTGCGACCGGCGGCGGTGCCTGCCTTCGTCGAGGAACCGGCGGCCCTGGTCGATTCGCAGACTCCTGTGGACGCACCGGCCCTGCGCGAAGCCGTCTCGACCGCCATGGGCTCCGGGGAAGGCCACCGGGACCGCGCCGTGCTGGCCGTCTCGCGTTGGCTGCGTGACCGGGTCGGGCGTCCGAGCGACACGGCGCGCCAGGCGAACGGGCTGTTCGACGTTCTGATGGGGGAGGGCGCAGCGTCCACCACGGAGGAGGCGGCGACGCGTCTGGCCGTGTCGGTGCGCACTCTGCAGCGGATGACCCACCGACACGTCGGCGTGTCCCCGGCGGCGATGATCCGACGTCGCCGGCTGCAGGAGGCCGCAGAACTCGTGCGCGCGCGATCCGATGCCGACCTCGCGACGATCGCGGCCGCGCTCGGCTACTCCGATCACGCGCACCTCACACGTGACTTCCATGCGGTGCTCGGGATCACGCCGCGCGACTACCGATCGGACGCGGCGGCGGACTCGGCGCCCGGCTCAGGCGCGGGTGACCCGCAGCCGCAGCATCCGGTACGCGACGCCGAGCAGCACGACGACCGTGCCGACGAGTGAGGCGATCACGGGCAGCGCATTCAGCAGCACCAGGCAACCGAGCGCTCCCAGCACCTGCAGCGCCCGAGGGTAGCGTCGGGCGGGCTGCGCCTGGCGGAACGCCGCCGCGTTGGCGATGAGGTAGTACAGCAGCACTCCGAACGAGGAGAAGCCGATCGCGTCACGCAGATCAGCCACGAGCACGATGACGATGACGATGACGCCGACGGCGATCTCGGCGCGCTGGGGCACCTGATGGCGCTCGCCGACCTTGGCGAGGAACGCCGGCAGATCGCGCTCTCTGGCCATGGCGAGCGTCGTGCGGCCGATCCCGGTGAGCAGCGCCAGCAGAGCGCCGAGGGATGCCGCCGCAGCCGTGACCCGCAGCAGCGGCGCGAGCTCCGCCCATCCTGCCGTGACGAGCAGGTCGACGAGGGGTGCGGAGGAATCCGCGACATCCGCACCGAGCACCAGGACGACCGAGAGCCCGACGAGCGCGTAGACGACGACGGCTCCGCCGAGTGCGAAGACGATGGCGCGGGGGATGGTGCGTTCGGGGTCGACGACCTCCTCGCCCATCGTCGCGATGCGGGCGTAGCCGGCGAAGGCGAAGAACAGCAGCCCTGCGCCCTGCAGCACACCGTAGGCCGTGGCGTCCGGGAGGGGGGTGGGCGATGCGTCGGATGCCGAGCCGAGCCCGATGGCGACCGTCATGGCGAGGCCGAGCAGCGAGCAGACCACGAGGACACGGGTGAGCAGCGCCGTCCGTGTCACGCCGAAGCAGTTCACGGTGGCGAGTGCGGCGACGGCCACGACGGCGACGGGAATCTGCCATCCCGCGGGAGCGGCGTAGGCGGCGAACGTCATCGCCATGGCGGCGCAGCTCGCGATCTTGCCGATCACGAAGCTCCACCCGGCGATGAAGCCCCACCACGGCCCGATCTCGGCGCGGGCGTACGCGTATGTTCCTCCCGCGACCGGATGCGCGGCGGCCAGCTGAGCTGACGCGGTGGCATTGCAGTACGCCACGACGGCGGCGATCGCGAGTGCGATCATGATGCCGCTGCCGGCGACGGACATGGCAGGCGCCCACACGGCGAACACGCCCGCTCCGATCATCGACCCCAAGCCGATGGCGACCGCGTCTCGAAGCGTCAGGCGGCGGGCGAGGGGCACGCGTCCATCGTCCCACGTGAGGGTGAACGGTCGGTGACGCGTCAGCTCTTCGGCTGGAGGGTTTGCACAGTCGGGCTCCTTCGAGGAGACTGCCGACTGACGCATTCCGTTCCCTCGGCCGATGTGCGCCGCGTTCCCCGCGTGTTCCTCGTCGTCGAAGCACCGACCATGAAGGAGCAGTCATCATCCATCCATCGAAGGGCGTCGCCTGGGCGCCGGTCATCGTCTTCACCGTCGTCGCCTGTGCACTGGCGTGGCTGGTCGCGTTGCCGCTCTGGTTCGGAGACGGCCTCGCCGAACCGATCGCCGGGGTGATCCTGCCCGTGATGATGCTCACCCCCGCTGTCGCGACGGTCGTGGTGACGTTCGCGATGCGTGTGCCGGCCCGCGGTGAGCGCGCTCGGTTCCTCGGCCTGTGGCCATTGCGTCCGGCCAAGCGGGTGGTCTGGCTCATGGTCGCCGCATGGCTGGTGCCACCGCTGCTCATCTTCTTGAGCATCCTGGTGTCCGCCGCGCTCGGCTTCGTGCAGCTCGACTTCACCTTCGCCGCTTTCGGCGCCGAGATCGCGAAGGCGCTTCCCGACGACGTGCCTGTTCCCCCCGTCGAGGTCATCGTGTTCGCGCAGATCGCCATGATCCCCCTCGCGGCGCTGTTCAACTCGATCGCCGCTTTCGGTGAGGAGATCGGATGGCGCGGGTGGCTGCTGCCCGCGCTTCGTCCTCTCGGCACCTGGCCGGCGCTGCTGATCAGCGGCGCGATCTGGGGCTTCTGGCACAGCCCTGTCATCCTCCTCGGCTGCAACTTCGGCCGTACCGACGTCACGGGCGTGCTGCTGATGATGGGCGGATGCATCGCCTGGGGCATCCTCCTGGGCTGGCTGCGTCTGCGCTCCGCCTCGGTGTGGCCGGCTGTGATCGCGCACGGGTCGCTCAACGCGGCAGGCGGGCTCGTCGTGATCTTCGCTGCGGCCAAGCCCGATCTCGCACTCGCGGGGCCGCTCGGCGTCGGTGGCTGGATCGTCATCGCCGCAGTGACCTTGGTGCTGGTGCTGACGGGGCAGTTCCGGAAGCAGCCCGAACTCGCCGATTCGCCGGGACGACTCCTCTCACCTCCGCGCTCTTGACGGGGGATCGGCGTGCCGGTTGGCTGAGGGGATGGAATCCACCCCCGCGTCGTGGTCGCAGGCCGACGCCTTTCTCGTCGACACTCTGGTCGGAGCAGATCCCACCCTCGAAGCCGCGCTGACCGCGCAGCGCGACGCGGGGATGCCCGAGATCGAGGTGGCCCCAGTGGCGGGCAAGTTCCTCGACCTGCTGGTCCGCATCAGCGGGGCGCGCCGAGTGCTCGAGATCGGCACCCTCGGCGGCTACTCCACCATCTGGATGGCCCGCGCGGTCGGTGCCGACGGGCGCGTCGTGACGATCGAGGCGGAGCCGGGAAACGCCGCCGTCGCCCGCGCCAGCATCGACGCCGCGGGAGTCGGCGACCGCGTCGACATCCGCATCGGGAGGGGCGCGGATGTGCTTCCCACGCTGGTCGGCGGTTTCGACCTGGTCTTCATCGATGCCGACAAGGAATCGAACACGATCTATCTGGACTGGGCAGCGAAGCTGGGACACCCCGGCACGGTGATCGTCCTCGACAACGTCGGACGCGACGGTGAGATCGTGCGCGATGACACGACCGATTCCAAAGTCATCGGCACGCGCGAGGGACTCCGGATGCTGGGGGAGGACCCGCGGTTCGAGGCGACCGCTCTGCAGACCGTCGGCGCGAAGGGCTGGGACGGCTTCGCGCTCGCGCTCGTGGTGTGAGAGGTGTGCGGTGCGTCCTCCGGTCCCTGAGGAATGCCTGCGCGCGGGGCTAGACTGAGCGCGGACCGACGACGCTCCACCCAACTTTTTCTCTGAGCAAGGAGCACATCAGTGGCACTGATCGAGGCTGTAGGCGCACGCGAGATTCTCGACTCGCGAGGAAACCCGACCGTCGAGGTGGAGGTGCTCCTCGACGACGGCATCGTCCAGCGGGCGGCCGTCCCCTCCGGTGCATCCACCGGTGCGTTCGAGGCGTACGAACTGCGCGACGGAGACAAGAGCCGGTATGGCGGCAAGGGCGTGCTGAAGGCCGTCGAAGCCATCATCGACGAGCTCGGACCTGCCATCGAAGGCGTCGAGGCGAGCGAGCAGCGCATCGTCGACGAGATCCTCATCGAGGTCGACGGCACAGAGAACAAGAAGCGCGTGGGCGCCAACGCCATCCTCGGCGTCAGCCTCGCCGTCTCCAAGGCGGCAGCCGACTCGGCCGACCTTCCCCTGTTCCGCTACCTCGGCGGGCCGAACGCGCACCTGCTGCCCGTTCCGCTGTTCAACGTCATCAACGGTGGCGAGCACGCCGACAACGGCATCGACATGCAGGAGTTCTTCCTCGCTCCCATCGGCGCCGAGACCTACTCCGAGGCACTGCGCTGGGGCGTCGAGACCTACCACGTGCTGCGCGCGGAGCTGAAGGCAGCGGGCTACGCGACCGGACTGGGAGACGAGGGCGGTTTCGCTCCCGACCTGCCCAGCAACCGCGAGGGGCTCGACTTCCTCGTCAAGGCGATCGAGAAGGCCGGCTTCACCCCCGGTACCGACATCGCCCTGGGGCTCGACGTCGCCGCGACCGAGTTCTTCAAGGATGGCGTCTACCGTCTCGACAACAAGGACTGGGACGCCGCCGCGCTGACGGAGTACTACGTCGGTCTCGTGAACGACTTCCCGATCGTGACGATCGAAGACGCGCTGGCGGAAGACGACTGGGACAACTGGAAGCACCTCACGGATGCGCTCGGCACCAAGGTGCAGCTCGTGGGCGACGACCTGTTCGTCACCAACCCGGCGCGTCTCGCCGACGGCATCAAGCGCGGCGTCGCGAACTCGCTGCTGGTCAAGGTCAACCAGATCGGCACGCTCACCGAGACGTTCGACGCGGTGAGCCTCGCGCAGCGCTCCGGCTACACGGCGATGCTCTCGCACCGTTCGGGCGAGACCGAAGACACCACGATCGCCGACCTCGTCGTGGCGACCAACTCGGGTCAGATCAAGGCGGGTGCGCCTGCTCGCAGCGAGCGCGTCGCGAAGTACAATCAGCTTCTGCGCATCGAGGAAGAACTGGGCGACGCCGCGGTGTTCGCCGGCCGTTCGGCCTTCCCGCGCTACCAGGGCTGATCAGCTGAAAGCACGAAGACACCGCTGAGCGGGAGACGAAGGAGGAGCCGTGGTACGACGACCGGCTCCTCCTTCGGCGTCTCCGGCACCAGCGGCGTCCTCGACGCAGGCTCCCCGGAGACGGCGTGGTACACCCCGCGTCGATGTGCGGGACTGGGCCTCCGGCATCCGCCTCTCCGCGTTCTCGGTCATCATGCTGTCTCTGGTGGTCCTCGGGGCATGGGTTCTCGTGCCGACGCTGGGAACGTTCATCGATCAGCGGCAGAAGATCGCCGCTCTCGAGCAGTCCGTCCAGGTGAGCGAAGACGAGATCGACGCGCTCATCACCGAGCGCGAACGCTGGAGTGACCCCGCTTACATCACGACGCAGGCCCGCGAGCGTCTGTACTACGTGAAACCCGGCGAGGTGGTCTACCTGATCGACAACGACCTGGATCCGGCTGCCCTCCCGCGCGAGCAGGAACCGGTGAGCGACACGCTCGAGGAGAAACCGGCCGATTGGATGCCGCAGCTGCTGCGCACGCTCGTCTCGACCGGGCTGAGCGAGACAGCGACCGTCGGCCGCTGAAGCGACGTTCCGAGCATCCTCCCTGGCGCCTCCCCTACGCTGGATGGGTGACCACTCCGCCGTTCCCCGCCCCCACGCCCGCTGAGCTCGCCGTCGTATCGGCCCAGCTCGGTCGCCCCGCGCGAGGCGTGGTCGGCATCGCCGCTCGATGCGAGTGCGGCAACCCGACGGTCGTGGCCACGACTCCTCGTCTTCCCGACGGCACGCCGTTTCCCACGTTCTACTATCTGACGCATCCGGCTGCGACCGCGGCGATGTCGACACTCGAGGCGACGCAGGTCATGCCGGAACTCGCCGCGCTGCTGCACGATGACGAGTCCGTGGCCGCCGCGTACCTCGCCGCCCACCAGGCGTACCTCGCCGATCGCAGCGGGTTCGGAGACGTCTCGGAGATCGACGGTATCTCCGCGGGCGGCATGCCCACGCGGGTCAAATGCCTGCACGCCCTCGCCGGGCACGCGCTGGCCGCGGGTCCGGGTGTCAACCCGATCGGCGATGCCGCTCTCGAGCGTTCGGCGTGGAAGCCGTCCGTCTGCCGGTGCGACGACCCCGGCGCCGCGGTCCGCACCGAGGCGTCAGCCTCGGCATGACCAGGAACCGGACGCTGCGCAGCCTCACCGCCATCGCGATGGTGGTGGCGTCCGTCCTGCTGCTGGGAGCCACCGCGACGCCCGAGCCGACGCCTCCGGCCAACCCCCTGCCGATCCCCGACGATCCCACCGACCCCGTCCGGGCTTCCGAATACTGGCTCGACGGCGCCGGCATCCGCAAAGCATGGCAGACCACCCGCGGGAAGGGTGTCACCATCGCCGTCATCGACACCGGCATCGCCAAGGTCCCGCAGGCGTTCGGCGACGCGGTCGTCGGTGGCACCGACGTCTCCGGCTCGGGCACGCCCGACGGGCGCACGCCCCTCGGAGCGATCGACGGCAATCACGGTTCCTGGGTGGCGTCGCTCGCCGCCGGCCGTGGCGCTCCCGACGGCACCGGCATGATCGGCGTGGCGCCGGAAGCCGACCTGCTGTCGATCTCCGTGGGATTCGGTGCCGCCGCTTCCGTGCCGTTCACCGAGCAGGTCGCGAAGGGCATGCGCTGGGCCGTCGACAACGGTGCCGACGTGATCAACCTGTCGTTCACGACGAACACGCTCGACTGGGACGAGAGTTGGGATGACGCATTCCTCTATGCGTTCGAGAACGATGTCGTCGTCGTGGTCGCCGCGGGCAACCGGGGAAGCGGAACGAACATCATCGGCGCTCCGGCGACGATCCCGGGGGTGCTCACGGTGGGTGGTGTCGACCAGACCGGCACCGCCAGCCTCGAGGCATCAACGCAGGGGATCACGATCGGCATCTCGGCCCCCAGTGAGGGGCTGCTGGGCGTCTCCGCCGACGGCAAGATCGCGCGTTGGGGTGGGACCAGTGGTGCGGCACCCATCGTCGCCGGCGTCGCCGCGCTGATCCGATCGGCCCACCCTGAGCTCAAGGCGATCGATGTGATCAACCGCATCATCAAGACCGCGATCCCCGTCCAGGATGCCGTGAAGCCGCAGGATCCGCTGTACGGATACGGACTGGTGGATGCCGAGGCAGCGATCGCCGCCGACATCGCACCGGTCGACAAGAACCCGATGGGCGACCTCGCCGAGTGGATCCATTTCTTCCGCCGCGCGGAGAGCGAACCTCAGCCTGAACCGACGATCACTCCGGTCGCGGTTCCGCCCCTTCCCGTCGCGGACGCGCCGACCGAGGCGGGGTCACCGCTCCTTCCCAGCGCCGAGTCATTGCGTTACGGTACCCTGCCGCTCATCGCGCTCACAGTCCCTGGTATCCTTGTAGCGCTCGGCGTCACCGCAGCTGCCCGGCGCATCCGATCGGCGCGCGTTCCTCGTACGCCACGTCCCTGACTCCAAGGAGTTGTTCCCCTGTGCCTCAGAACAGCACTGTGCCCAAGATTCTGATCGTCGGCGGAGGCTACGCGGGCTTCTACTCGGCGTGGAAGCTCGAGAAGCACCTTCGCAAGGGTGAGGCCGAGGTGACCATGGTCGACCCGCTGCCGTACATGACGTACCAGCCGTTCCTCCCCGAGGTCGCCGCCGGTTCGATCGAGGCACGTCACTCCGTCGTCGCTCACCGCCGCCACCTCAAGCGCACGAACGTCGTCACCGCCAAGGTGACCGGCATCAACCACGCGCAGAAGGTCGCCACGATCACCCCGCCGGTGGGCGAGCCGTACGAGTTCTCCTACGACCAGATCGTCGTGACCGCCGGCGCGGTCTCGCGCACCTTCCCGATCCCCGGCATCGCCGACAACGCGATCGGGCTCAAGACGATCGAAGAGGCCGTGGCGATCCGCGACCGCCTCATGTCCAACTTCGACAAGGCAGCATCCCTGCCCGCCGGTCCCGCCCGCGACCGACTGCTGTCGGTGGTCGTCGTCGGTGGTGGCTTCGCCGGTATCGAGGTGTTCGCCGAGCTGCGCTCGCTGGCTTCGTCCCTGGTGTCGAAGTACCCGCAGCTGCGCTTCGAAGACACGCATTTCCACCTCATCGAGGCCATGGGTCGCATCATGCCCGAGGTTTCGCTGCAGACCAGCGAATGGGTTCTCAAGGATCTCGCCAAGCGCGGCGCCAACGTGCACCTCGACACGCAGCTGACCAGCGCGGTCGGCGGCAATGTCGAGCTCTCGACCGGTGAGGTCATCCCGACCGATCTCATCGTGTGGACCGCCGGAGTCATGGCCAACCCGACCGTCGTGCGCGGTGGCGACCTTCCGATCGAAGAGCGTGGCCGCATCCAGACCCGCGCCGACCTGCGGGTGGGCACACCGGAAGCCTTCGTCGAGGGCGCCTGGGCAGCCGGCGACGTTTCTGCCGTCCCTGACCTCTCCGGTGGCGGAGTCGGTGGTTTCTGCGTGCCGAACGCCCAGCATGCCGTGCGTCAGGCGAAGCTGCTCGCGAAGAACATCGTGGCCGTTCTCCGCGGGGAGGACCCGAAGGAGTACTTCCACAAGAACCTCGGTGCGGTCGCCGGTCTCGGCCTGTACAACGGTGTCTTCCAGTCGGGCAAGATCGCGCTGAAGGGCTTCGTCGCCTGGGTCGCTCACCGCGGCTACCACGGCCTCGCGATGCCGACGTGGGAGCGCAAGTTCCGTGTGGTCTGGGGCTGGTGGAACAACCTGTGGCTCGGTCGCGACCTCGTGAACCTCGAGACGGTCCAGAACCCGCGGTACGTCTTCGAGGAGTTCGCCGCGCGTCCGCGTCCGGCCGCTCCGGCCGCTCCGGCAGTGCCGGCATCACCGTCTGCCGATGCCGCGACGACGAAGACCGCCGAGAAGGTCGACAAGGCCTCTGCGGAGAAGGTCGAAGCCGCCGCCGAGGCCCCCGCCGCCGAGGCGCCTACCACCAAGGCGCCTGCGAAGAAGGCTGCCGCGAAGAAGCCGGTCGCCGAGAAGGCCGCCACCAAGTAGCCAGCACAGCCGAAGATCTGAGACAGCCCTCCCGCTTGCGGGAGGGCTGTCTCACTCTCGGGACTCGGTGCTCGTTCCCGTCGCGACCGATTCGGGGATCTCCTCGGGCCGATACCTCGGCAGCCGACTGGCGGGCAGGACGGCCAGCAAGCTGACCCCGGCCAGCACCAGCAAGCCGGTGCGCAGGGCGCTGAGCCGGGCGGTCTCGTTGAGGGCCACCGCCGCGTCGATCTGCTCGGGAGTCGCGTCGGTCTCGGCCAGCACCTCTTCGAGGCGATCGTTGCTCACGAAGTTCGTGTTGTCGAGGTCCACCTGCGCGGTGAGGGATGGCGGAAGATCGACATCGTCCGCGAGGGCGCTCATCACGTTGACGGTGAGGATCCCCACGAGAAGCGCGCCCGCCACCGCCGTTCCGACGGCCGAGGCCAGATTCTGCGTCGTGCCGCGGACGGAGCCGACGTCACCGGCGAGCTCCTTCGGCGACGCGGTGACGAGGACGTTGAAGACCAGGGTGACCAACGCGCCCTGGCCGATGCCGAACACGACCAGGCCGAGGATGGTGGGCAGTGTCTCCCAATTGTTCGTCACGACGAAGGACAGCCAGACGAGCGCGATCGTGGTGAGTCCGAACGAGAACATGCCGATCGTGCGCGGCGCGAACGTCTTATAGAACCGCACGACCAGGGTGGCGGTGACGAACACGGTGAGGTTGAACGGCAGCATCGCCAGGGAGGTGTCGAACGGCGTACGTCCCTGCACGATCTGGATGTAGAGCGGCACGGTGAAGTTCAGGGCGGCTTCCATGAAGACGACGATGAACATGGCATACACCGCGGCCCGTTCGCGGGACGACCCGAACACGGACAGGCTCACCAACGGAGTCCTGTTCGCTTTGATGCGGCGGCGCGTCCACAGGAAGAAGAGCTGCACGAAGACGAGGCCGACCACGATCAAGAGCGGCGCGGGAGAGAGGCCGCCGATGTCGAACGGAGCGCCGGGTCCCGCCTGCAGCAGGCCCCAGGAGTTGAGGTTGTTGACGCCGAATGTCAAAGACACGATTCCGACGCCGATCAGGACGGCCGCGACGACGTCGATCTTGATGTCGGGGTTGCCTCGGTCGGACCGCAGCCGGAAGCTGAGGACGAACACTGCGATCGCGAGGATCAGCACCACGACGAACACCTGCCGCCAGCCGACCAGGGTGGCGAGAGTGCCCCCGATCAGGAAAGCGCTGACACCGGCGAGAGCGCGGGCGGAACCGAGGGAACCGATGGCGGTCGCCTGCTGTGCGCCCCGATAGTTCTCGGCGATGAGAGCGACCAGAGACGGCACGATGATGGCCGCGGATGCGCCGGCCAGGCCCTGGGCAGCGATGACCCATCCGACAGTGGGCGCGAAGATCATCATGACGGCAGAGAGGCCGAACAGCCCGACGACGACGCGGAACACGATGATCCAGCCGATTCGCTGGCCGATCTTCGCGCCGACCATGACGAGCGCGGCGACGACGAGCCCGTAGGTGACGATCGCCGTGCTCACGTCGGTGGGCGGGACGCCGAAGTCGTCGACCATCCCGCCGAGGGTTACCGGAAGGGCCGAGACATTGTAGGACATCAGGATCTGTGCGAGGAACAGTCCGATCATCGGAACCCAGGAGGCGCGGGCCTCGGGTGCGGTCGCGACGGAGGTCATCGTTTCTCCTCTGTGAGGGATTCCGGTCGTGCGGCTGAATAGTGGGAATCGGATGCGTACACGTTGAGGCCGAGCGTCCTGGACAGGTGGGCGGTGGCGATCTGGCTCCGGATGCTGTTGCCGGCGGAGTCCAGGCGCGGCGCGTACGCTCCGATGCCGAGCTTCCCGGGCGCTACGGTCGCGAGGCCCCCGGAGACACCGGACTTGGCGGGCAGGCCGATCTCGAAGAGCCACTCGCCCGAGCGCTCGTACAGCCCGTTCGCGGCCAGGACCGCGAGGGTGTCGCGGGCGACTTCGGCAGAGACGACGCGCGTCCCGGTGAGGGGGTTCACGCCACCGTCGCCCAGGGTCGCGGCCATGACGGCCAGATCACGCGCGTCGACGGAGACGGCGCACTGGCGCGTGTAGACGTCGACGATCTCGACCGGGTCGTGCGTGATGCGCCCGTAGCTCTCGAGGAGCCGCGCGATGGCCTGGTTGCGCTGATTGGTCGCCGATTCCGACTCATAGACGACCTCGTCGATCTCGAGCGGGCGCCCGGCGAAGGCGGACATCCCGTCCAGCACCGCCGTCCATTTCTGGACCGCCGTACTCCCCGGCATGAGCGCCGTCGTGGCCAGAGCCCCGGCGTTCACCATGGGGTTCATCGGATGACCGTCGTTGAGTTCGATCGCGACGACCGAGTTGAAGGGGAGCCCGGTGTTGTTGACCCCCACGACCTCGAGCACCTTCTCGTGACCGAACTCCTCGCAGACCAGGGCGTAGACGAATGCCTTCGAGATGGACTGGATGGAGAAGCGGACGCGGGTGTCGCCGATTTCGTGAAGACCTCCGTCGACGTCGGCGATGCAGAGCCCGAATGCCTCAGGATCAGCCTCCGCGAGAATCGGGATGTAATCGGCGACGGCGCCCTCGTGATGACCCGAAGCATGAGCGAAGGCGGTGGCGAGGAGATCGTCGATGGTCGTCGGCGCCGGCACAGCTCCGGTACCCGCAGTCTGCCGGACACCGGCAACATCGAGATCCATGGGCGTCCCCGTTCACTTGCGCGCCGACGCGGCACACCTGCAATGTAATGGATCGGCGACGACGAGTCACGGAGTCGACGCGGCTTTTTCGAACGCTTTGCGACCCCGGGCGGTGGCATGGAGGCCGCACATAGGTCCGGCCGATAACGTCGGGGGCGCAAGGGGAGTACTCCCGTCTGCGGCGGTGTCGTCACTACGGACATGAAGTCATGTCCCGGCCCGTCGGCCCGCAAGGGCGGAGGAGACCTGGCACCCGCTTCGCGGGCTGCCTCGACCCCTGCCGTCGTCTGACGTCGTGGATCCGGTGGCTCGCACCGCCCACGAAAGGGACACCATGAGCAAGCTCTCCCGTCTGATCGGCATGGCCTCAGAGGCACTTGAGAAGAACTCCGGTTCGGGGCGCGGCTCATCCTCGAACGACTCCGGTTCCACGGACTGGACCGGGATGCTGCGTGGAGCCGTCGACGCCGTGCGCGGCCCGGCCGATCAGACGCCGCGAGAGACCGGCGGGCGTCCGTCCGCGTCACCTGCGGGGTCGCCCGCGGATCCCTATGCGCCGCCGCCCGCTCCCGGCGCCGTCGCCGGATCTCCTTCGCGCCCCGGTGCGCGTCCTGGGGGCGCAGGCAGTGACGCCGATCGCGCGGCCATCGCGCGGTACGACTACCTTCTCCAGACCGCCGACCCGCACCGGATCGAACAGATTCACCGCGACGCCTTCGCCCGCCTGACACCGCAGCAGCGGTCTCTGGTCGAAGAGCGGATGCGCGCGGAGTTCTCCCCGGGAGAGCGCCCCCGTTCGTCCTCGCCGGACGATCTCGCCCGGGCGGCAGGGCGCGCCGAGGCTCTGCGTCCTGGAAAGATGCGCGGGCTCCTGTCTCGGGTACGCGGTGCAGGCGTGGGTGGCGGTGCCGCGGTCGTCGCCGGTGGCGCGGCGGTCGGCGTCCTCGGCGCGGTTGCCGGTGGGGCGGTGCTCAGCACAGTGGCCGCTCCGCTTCTCGAGCAGGCGGCAGGTCTCGGTGTCGACTTCTCCGCGCTGGCCGAAGGTATCGACATCGAGGCCCTCGCATCCGGCGTCGATGTCGATGCGCTCGCCGGTGGGGCGGAGGGCATCGTGGGCTCGGTCGGTGAATCCGTCTCCGGACTCGGCGAGACGGCGACAGGCTGGGGAGACCGACTCGGCGACCTCGGCATCCCGGGCATCGGCGATATCTTCGGTCGCTGAGGGAGAGGTGCCCCCGCTGGGACTCGAACCCAGACTGAAGCGATTTTAAGTCGCCTGCCTCTGCCATTGGGCTACGGGGGCCATCCGTCAGCCTAGCCGGGCGTCTGCGGGGCTGACGGGAGCGGGGTGCGGAAACGCGCCACGTCGTAGGGTGGGGGAGTGCTCGACCTCATCGACGAACTGAGCCCTGCCCACCGACCGCCGTCCGTCGCCCCGGAGTGGGACGATCCGAAGCGGTTCTGGCCGCGCTTGTCTGCAGCGACCGAGCACCGTCCCGCACCCGTCGCCGTGATCGATCGGGAGGCGCTCCGCTACAACGCGATGGATCTGCTGGTGCGCTCCGGTGGTCTGCCGATCCGGGTGGCCACGAAGTCCGTGCGCGTACGCGCGGTGCTCGATGCCGTGCTCCGGCTCCCCGGATACCGGGGCATCCTCGCCTTCACCCTCTCCGAGGCGCTGTGGCTTTCGCACTCGCATGACGACATCGTCGTGGGCTACCCCACGGTCGATCGGGCGGCTCTCGAGCGACTTCTCGCGGATGAGCGCGCAGTCCGGCGCATCACGCTCATGGTCGACGACCTCGCTCACCTCGACCTGATCGACAGCGTGGCGGGCCCGGGCGCGCGCCCTGAGGTTCGTGTCGCCATCGACGTCGACGCGTCCTGGCGGTCGGCGCTGCTCGGACACATCGGCGTGCGTCGATCCGCGCTCTTCACTGCGGGCGAGGTAGCCGCTTTCGCCAGGAAAGTCGTCGCTCGCCGTGGATTCCGGCTGGTGGGCCTTCAGATGTACGACGCCCAGATCGCCGGCCAGGGCGATGCGGCAGGACGCGATGCCGCGTTGATCCGTCTGGTCCAGAGACGCTCGCAGAGCGAACTCCGCGAGCGTCGGGCGGTGATCGTCGAGGCGGTCTCGGCCGTCACGCCGCTCGACTTCTTGAACGGCGGCGGCACCGGCTCGCTCGAGTTCTCGGGCAGCGACGAATCCCTGACCGAGGCGAGCGCCGGCAGTGGACTGCTGGGCGGCCATCTCTTCGACGGCTACCGATCGTTCCGGCCCGCCCCGGCGGCCGCGTTCGCCTTCGACGTCGTGCGACGTCCGACGCCCGACATCGCGACCGTGCTCGGCGGCGGGTGGATCGCCTCCGGTCCTGCCCTGCCTTCCCGCCAGCCGCTGCCGACGTGGCCGGAAGGTCTGCGCACCCTTTCGCGTGAAGCGGCGGGTGAGGTGCAGACCCCGCTGCAGGGCCGCACGGCCTCGTCCCTGCGCGTGGGCGACCGGGTATGGTTCCGGCATGCCAAGAGCGGCGAGCCCGCCGAGCGCGTCGAACGCTATCACCTGGTCTCCGGCGACGAAGTCATCGACGAACTGCCGACCTATCGCGGCGAGGGAAAGGCGTTCCTGTGACGAGGATCGGCGGCACCTGGCAGAACTGGGCGCGCTCGGCATCGGTCCGCCCGTTGCGGGTAGAGCGTCCCCGGAGCCCGGAAGGGGTTCAGCGCGCGGTGGTGGCCGCCGGACGCCACGGACTGCCGGTGAAGGCCGTCGGCGCCGGACACAGTTTCACCGGGATCGCGGTCGCCCCGGGCGTACTGCTGGAGCTCGACGACATGCAGGGCCTGGTGAGAGCGGATGCCGTCACCGGTCGCGCGACGCTGTTGGCGGGTACGCGGTTGCACCGAATCCCTTCCCTTCTCGCGCGGCACGGCCTCGCGATGGAGAATCTCGGCGACATCGATCGGCAGTCGATCGCCGGTGCCATCTCCACGGGGACGCACGGCACCGGTGCGGCTTTCCCCGGTCTGGCCGCCCAGGTCGTCGGTCTCACGATGGTCACGGCGTCGGGGGAGTTCCTCCGCATCGATGAGGAGCACAACAGCGAGCTCCTCCCGGGCGCGGCGCTCGGCCTCGGCGCCCTCGGGATCATCGTGGAGGTGACGCTGCAGTGCGTGCCGGCGTTCCTCCTGCATGCGATCGACGAGCCGGCGCCGCTGGAGGACGTGCTTGTGACGCTGACGGACCGCGTCGCGGCATCCGATCATTTCGAGTTCTACTGGTTCCCGCACACGGAGGTCGCCCTCACGAAGCGTCAGACCCGTCAGTCGGAGTCCGACGTGCGCAAGCCACTCCCTACCGTGGGGAAGTGGATCGACGAGACGCTCCTCTCCAATGGCGTCTACCGCGTCACCTGCGCGGCGGGCCAGCTGGTCCCCGCGATCACCCCACGGGTGAGCCGGCTCGCGGTCACACTCACCGGCAACCGTGAGTACATCGACCTCTCGCATCGCGTGCTCACGCAGAGTCGCACCGTCCGCTTCCGGGAGACGGAGTACGCGCTGGCCGTCGAGAACGTCGTACCGGCGTTCCGGGAGGTGACCCGCTTGATCGCCCGCCGCGGGTGGCGCATCGAGTTCCCGGTGGAGGTGCGCTTCGCCCGCGAGGACGATCGCTGGCTCTCGACCGCATACGGCCGCGCGACCGCGTACATCGCCGTGCACCGCTACTGGCGCGCGGACCCGACCGAGTACTTCGAAGCTGTCGAGACGATCATGCGCGAACACGGAGGCCGGCCGCACTGGGGGAAGCTTCATACGCTGACGGCGGGGCAGCTGCGCGAGGTGTACCCGCGCTTCGGCGACTTCCTCGATCTCCGCGACCGGCTCGATCCCGAACGCCGATTCACCAACCGCTACCTCGACCGGGTCCTGGGGGAGTGACACAGGCTCCTCTCTGGCGGGCTGCGCCCAGTGCACGTGCAGACAGCCCGTCTAGGATGAGAGAAACACGAGGAAGGGTGGGCCTCTGATGGAATGGCTCGTGCCAGTACTGATCGTCGTCGGAGTGATCCTCCTCGTCGGCATCTATCTCTGGGCCACGTACAACTCGCTGGTGCAGCTCAAGATCCGCGTCGACGAGGCGTGGAGCGGCATCACGGTGCAACTGAAGCGGCGAGCCGACCTCATTCCCAACCTCATCGAGACGGTCAAGGGATACGCCTCTCACGAGAAGGCGGTCTTCGAGAACGTCACCCGCGCGCGTGCCGAGACTCTGTCAGCGGGCGGACCAGGTGAGGCCGGCATCGCCGAGGGGCACCTTCATCAGGCGCTCCGCAGCCTTTTCGCGGTCGCTGAGGCCTACCCGCAGCTGCAGGCCAGCCAGAACTTCCTCCAGCTGCAGCAGTCGCTGGTCGACACGGAAGACAAGATCCAGGCCGCCCGCCGCTTCTACAACGGTGGCGTGCGTGAGCTGAACACCAAGATCAAGGTCTTCCCGAACAACCTGTTCGCCAAGGGGCTCGGTTTCACCGAGCGTGAGTTCTTCGAGGTGGCAGACAGCGGAGCCATCTCCGAGCCGCCGCGCGTTCAGTTCTGACCTCTCTCACGCAACTCGCTTCCTGGCGGGTTCACCACGCGGAGAGCACGAGATCATCGGCGGTGAACGACACGTCTCCGCGCACCGTCCAGGAGTCCGTTCGGTAGGTGGTCATGCGGGCTGCGCCGTCCTGGCCGGTTCCCTCGACAGTGGCCACCAGCACACCGTCGTCCGCGGTGAACGCCGTCGCCGACAGGGCCAGGACGGGCAGCTTCTCGATGCGATACCGAACCTCGGCGACGGTGCTGAACTCGGTTCCCCAGGGAATTCGGATGCCGCACCCTGACGGCGCTGCATCAGCGGGAGCGGTGCAGGCTTCGAGGTGTTCGTCGAGCTTCTGCTGAGCGGCTTCCGTCGCCTCGGGTCGCAGGACCGCCGTGATCTCCGCCGTCGAGCTCTGCGACGGCAGCACCGGTACTTCGCTGCTGCCTTCAAGGAGTCCCGTCGGGGCCGCTTCGACCACGTACGTTGCGGGGATGAGCAGGACCTCCTTGCCGACCGCGACGGCTTCGCCGCCGATCGCCACGAACTCGCCCGTCGTGGCGCTCGCCGTGATCGTTCCCATCCCGGACTCATCGACCGTCCAGCGCCCGTCGGCGACGGACATCCGAAGGCGCGCGGTGTGCTCCTCGTCCGAGAGGCGGAACGACACCTCGGCCGTCGCACCTGCTTCGGATTCGCGAACCCGTGACACCCGGGCGCTCTCGACGTACTCGCTGGCCCCGCCGAACGCGGCCAGGGCCGGAGCCGATGCGTCGATACCGGTGGCCTTCACCGCCGCAGGGTCACCGGACTCGAGAGCCCTCAGGTAGGCCGCCGCGGCTTCCTCAGCGGTCGCCGGTCGACTCGACGCCTGCCAGGCCCACAGGCCGACGGCGAGCATGATCATCACACCGGCCGCGCCTCCGATCCACCACCAGCGCTTCCGCGTCACGGCGCGCTCTCCCGGACGTGCATGTGACGGTAAACCGAGGATGCCGCATTGCCCTGAAGCTCGCGGTGCAGCGCGTCGGTGGCGTCGCCCCACCCCGAGACCGACACCTGCTCGAGCCCTTGCCACCGTGCGGCGAGTGCCAATTCCGTGGCGACCGCCGCCGCATCGTCGGGTCGGGCCTGCGGTTCCCACCATGCCGACTGCACCCGCAACGTGGATGACGCACGGTCGGCCTTCAGATCGACCCGCGCAACGATGCGGTCGCCGACGAGGACGGGGAGGGAGTAGTAGCCGAAGCGTCGCTTCGCGGCCGGCACGTAGATCTCGATGCGATAGTCGAGGTCGAAGGCGCGCAGCGCCCGGTCGCGGAACCAGACCACGGGATCGAAGGGCGTCAGTATCGCCGCCGCGGCGACTCTTCGAGGCAGCACGGACTCTCGGTGTCGCCACGCGGGGAGGGGGCGGCCGCCCCGCTCCCACCCGCGCACCTGCGCCGGGTGGAGCTCGCCGATGTCGACGAGGTCGGCGATCGACTGCGCGACCGCGGCCCGGTCCCGGATTCGGTAGTAGTCGGCCAGGTCGGACTGCGTCGCCACACCGCTGGACCGCGCCGCTCGGCGGATCAGCTCCCGGATCGCATCGGCGCGGGGGATCTGCTGCGCGCGGATGTGCTCTGGGATGACATGTTCGGCGAGGGCGTATGTGCGCTCGAACCCGCGGCGTCCGCTGACGGCCACGTCGCCGGTGCGCCACAGATACTCGAGTGCGAGCTTCACCTCGTCCCAGTCCCACCAGGTTCCTCGCTCGCGCGGCGCATCGGCGCGGATGTCGGCAGGGCGCAGCGGGCCGCGCACGCGCAACTCATCCTGCACCCACTGCACGGTGCGAGCGTTGCTGCTCATCCAGGAGTCTTCGCCGGTCAGCCGTCGACGGAAGGCATCCATCCGGAACCGCCACAGCGGCCAGTCCTCGATCGGGATGAAGGTCGCTTCGTGCGCGAGATACTCCACGTAGTGGGTGGTCCCGGCCAGGAACACCCGGTCGAGCAGCGCAGGCTCATACACCCCCAGGCGAGAGAACAGCGGCAGATAGTGGGACCGAGCGAAGACGTTGACCGAGTCGATCTGCAGCACTCCCAGTCGCTCCATCACCCGGTGCACATGACGCGCGGTCACAGCGGCGGGGCGAGCGCGGGTGAAGCCCTGAGCGGCCAGAGCGATGCGGCGTGCCTGGGCGGCGCTGAGGGTCTCTGTCACGCCGTCAGCGTATCGCCGCCCGCCGACATCGCGTCACGACCGTTCCGATGAGCGCTCTAGACTTGGGCGATGAGCGAGGACCAGCGACCCCGGCTGCGAGATCTCTTCCGTCCGCGCCCGGTCTCGACGGATCGGACGGTGACGACCGAAGCCGATGCGGCGGTACCGCGCCCGCTGCGCATATCCGCCGCATACGCCTGGCGACTTCTGCTCCTCGCGGCCGCGATCGGCGTGTTCATCTGGCTCGTGATGCTGCTGAAGCTGCTGGTGATCCCGCTCATGGTCGGCATCCTGATCACGGCCCTGCTCTGGCCCGCGTTGGATTGGATGCTGCGCCACCGCTTCCCGCGTTGGCTGGCGATCCTGATCGCCCTCGTGGGCACTCTGGCCATCGTCGCCGGCCTCCTGTCGCTGGTCATCTGGCAGGTGCGGGTCGAGCTGCCGGAGGTCCGCGAAAGCACGGGCGAGTCGTTCGACCGGTTCCAGGTCTGGCTCCACGAAGGGCCGCTGCAGCTGTCAGATCGTCAGATCGCCGACTACCTCGATCAGGGGCTGGGCATGCTCAACGAGCAGGCCCAGGTGCTCTGGACAGGAGCGCTCGCGATCGGCTCGACCGTGGGCCACGTGGTCACCGGCGCGGTACTGTCGCTGTTCATCCTCATCTGCCTTCTGGCCGACGGTGCCGGCATCTGGTGCTGGACCGTCAAGCTCTTCCCGCGTGACGCCCGTGCGGCCGTCGACGGCGCGGCACGCAACGGCTGGCGGACGATCGTCAACTACGCCAGGACGCAGTTGTTCGTCGCGACCATCGACGCGATCGGCATCGGTCTCGGAGCGTTCCTGCTGCAGGTGCCGCTCGCCCTGCCGGTCGCCGTGCTCGTCTTCCTCGGTTCGTTCATCCCGATCGTGGGAGCCGTGGTCACCGGCGCCGTGGCGGTGTTCCTCGCGCTCGTCTACAACGGACCGTGGATCGCGCTGTGGATGCTGCTCGTCGTCCTGGCCGTGCAGCAGATCGAGGGGCATATCCTCCAGCCGATCATGATGGGGTCCGCGGTGAAGGTGCACCCGTTGGCCGTCGTCCTCGTCGTGGCGGGTGGGGCCATGATCGCGGGTATCCCCGGCGCACTCTTCGCTGTGCCGCTCGCCGCGTTCGTCAATGTCGCAGCAGTGACCCTGGGCTCCGGCTCCTGGCGCACAGGTGATCTGCCCAGCGGAGACCTTATCTGGAGTACAGTGCCGCGCGAGCGGCCGCGGAGGAATCGATGAGTGCAGTCCCCAGTCTTTCCGAGTTCGAGTCTGCGGCTCAGAGTCTGGCTGAGGTGATCTCCCACACGCCCACGCTCCCGTCCCGCGCGCTCTCCGACTTCCTCGGATCCCCGGTGCTGCTGAAGATGGAGAACCTGCAGCGCACGGGGTCCTTCAAGATCCGGGGCGCGACCTACCGGCTGTCCCGGCTGAGCGCCGAGGAGCGCTCACGCGGCGTGGTCGCAGCCTCCGCGGGCAATCACGCCCAGGGGGTCGCGCTGGCGGCCCAGGCCCTCGGCATCCCGGCCACGATCTTCATGCCGCTGGGCGTTCCCGTCCCCAAGCTCCTGGCCACGCGCGGTTACGGCGCCGAGGTCGTCCTGGAGGGCGAGACGGTCGCGACATCATTGCGTCTCGCGGCCGAGTTCTCCGAGCGCACCGGAGCGATGCTCATCCACCCCTTCGATCACCGCGACGTGATCATCGGGCAGGGCACGCTCGGCTTGGAACTGCTCGAGGACGCACCCCAGACCGACACGGTCGTGCTCGGCATCGGCGGGGGAGGCCTCATCGCGGGTGTCGCCGCGGCGATCAAAGCCCGCGCCGCGGAGATGGGGCGCACCGTGCGGGTCATCGGCGTGCAGGCGGAGAACGCCGCCGCGATGCCGCCGTCGCTCGCAGCCGGGGAGCCGGTGGACATCATCACCCGACCCACCATCGCCGACGGCATCCTGGTCGCACGTCCGGGCGCGATCCCCTTCGACATCATCAAGGATCTGGTCGATGAAGTCGTCACGGTCTCCGACGACGACCTCGCCCGCGCGATCCTCATCCTGCTCGAGCAGGCCAAGGTCGTCGTCGAACCGGCGGGTGCCGCCGGCGTCGCCGCGATCCTGGCGGGCAAGGTGAAGGACAGCGGCACGACGATGGCAGTGCTGTCCGGCGGAAACATCGACCCGCTGCTGCTGCAGCGTGTGGTGTCGCACGGACTCGCCGCATCAGGCCGCTACCTGACCATCCGGGTGCCGTTGCCCGACCGCCCCGGCCAGCTCGCGCGCGTCTCGGAGCTCATCGCGGAAGCCGGCGCCAACGTCATGGAGGCCATGCACACGCGCCACGGGCACGGGCTCCAGATCAGCGACGTGATCCTCGAGCTCAGTGTCGAAACGCGTGGACCGGAGCACTCCGATCACACGCTGGACACCCTGCGACGCGCCGGTTTCGAACCGATCGTCGTTCCGGACTGAGAGCCTCGACGGGTTCGGCCGCAGAGTGTGCCGCGGGGCGAGCCCGTCGAGGACCGTCGTCAGCCCGTGTAGGTCTCGACCTTGACGATCTCGACCTCGATCGATCGTCCGCTCGGCGCCTCGTAGGCTGACTTCTCGCCGACCTTCAGTCCGAGGATGGCCTGGCCGAGCGGGCTGGCCTCGCTGTACACGTCCATGTCGCTGCCTGCGGCGATCTCGCGGCTTCCGAGGAGGAAGACCTCCTCGCCGCCGGCCACGACGGCCGTCACGACGGTCCCGGGCTCGACGATTCCGCGACTTGCCGGAGCCTCACCGACCTTCGCCGTCTTCAGAAGGCCTTCGAGGGTGCGGATGCGGGCCTCCTGCTTGCCCTGCTCGTCCTTCGCGGCGTGGTAGCCGCCGTTCTCCTTGAGGTCGCCTTCTTCGCGAGCAGCTTCGATGCGCTTCGCGATCTCGTCGCGGCCGACGGTGGAGAGGTGCTCCAGCTCGGCGACGAGCCGGTCGTATGCTTCCTGCGTGAGGAAGGGAACCTGAGCGTCGGTGGTCATGACGAAGCTCCTTCTGTTCAAGATCCCGCCGACGCACTGCGGGGGATATGCCAAGACGCCCCGGCACGGTGCCGGGGCGTCGTCTGTCTGCGAAAAGTCTAGGCGACCCAGCAGGAGTTCACCAAACCTGTCGTGGCGGCGGAGACGGTCGGCACCGAGGCGTCGAAGGCCTGTGAGTGGCTCTCCACGGCGGGGAGCTCCATCACCTTCCACCCGACCACCCCGAACTCCTCGTCGAGCGCTTCGACGACGCACACGACGTCCTTGCCCTGCACACCGGAGACCTGGAAGCGCACATTGACCGTGTGCTCGTCGACGAGTTCGAAGCCGAGGTCATCGGCATCCACCGCCGTCATGGACTGGCTCACCGTCATCCACCCGAAAGCTCCGACGATGAGGGTCGCGACGACGCCGAGGATGATCCACGGCGTCCGCCCTCGTCGGGTGCGGCCATAGCGTTCGTCGAGCTCTTGTGCGGTCGTCACGAGTGGGTCTTCCGGTCGTTAGGCTGGTGGTACCAGGTTATGCGACCTGCGTACGAAAGGCCGATTCATGCTCGCTCTCACCGAGACGCCGATGCCGACACCCTCGATGACCGTCGCGCCGGAGGCGGTCACTCCCGGTTTCGCCGGGTTCGCGGCGATCGTGATCGTGCTCATCGCGGTGTTCCTTCTCATCTGGGATATGAACCGCCGGATCCGCCGCGTTCGGTATCGCGAAGAGGTGCGTGAAGAGCTCGACGCCGAAGAGGCCGCACAAGCCGACGAAACGACCGCGGACCCGGAGCGGGATGCGGATCTGCCCGACGCGGGGCACGGTGACGAACCACCCCGCACGTGAACGCCCCGAGCTGAGAGGCCTTAGGGCGCGCCGAGCGACGGCGTCAGCGGATCCAACGCGATCAGCAGGCAGGCCGTCCAGTGGCAGAGGAACGCCAGCACGGTGCAGACGTGGAAGATCTCGTGGAAGCCGAACCGCCCGGGCCAGGGGTTCGGCTTCTTCATCGCATAGACGATGGCCCCGCCGGTGTACAGGAGCCCGCCGACGATGACCAGCACCATCATCAGTGCGTTCGCGACGAACAGATCGGCGAGGTACATCACCGCCGCCCAGCCGAGCAGCAGGTACAAGGCGACGTAGAGCCAGCGCGGCGCGTCGATCCAGAAGACGCGGAAGAGGATGCCGACCAGTGCGCCACTCCACACGAAGATGAGCAGCAGCGTCCCCTTCTCCGGGGGAAGGGCCAGGGTCGCCAGCGGTGTGTACGTCCCGGCGATGAGCAGCAGGATGTTCGCATGGTCGATCCTCTTCAGGACGACCCTCACCTTCGGGCTCCAGTCGAAGCGGTGATACAGCGCCGAGTTGCCGAAGAGGAGCATCGAACTCGCCATGAACACTGCGGCCGCCCACTTCGCCGGAGCGCCCTCGGCGGCGAGGATCAGGACCACGCCCGCGACGATCGCCACGGGGAACGTGCCGGCATGGATCCAGCCGCGCCACGTCGGCTTGATCTCGACGCTCGCATCGTCGGCGGCCTCTTCGAGGAGCGGCAGCTGGGGGACGTCGGTCTCGGACGGTTCCGACGGGTCGGTCGGTTCGGATGATCGGCGAGAGCTCACGTGCCTACTTTATGCGGGACCGGATGCCGCCGAGGGCACATATCCTCAGCATCCCCACACGGTCGAGCAACCCGCGGCAGGGTAGCGTAGGTGGGTGATGTCACGCGAGAGTCCGGGGCGGGGCCCGCTGTACCGGCTCTACACGAGCCGGCTGCGTCGCCACCTCGACCCCGCGGCCGTGCCGCATCATGTCGCGATGATGATCGACGGAAATCGTCGGTGGGCCCGCCAGCTCGGATTCGCCACGCCCGCGGACGGTCACCGCGCGGGCGCCGCGAAGATGCGCGAGTTCCTCGGCTGGTGCGACGAGTTGGGCGTGCGAGTGGTGTCGCTCTATCTGCTCTCCAGCGACAACCTTCGCAAGCGCGACTCCGCAGAGCTCGCCGATCTCATCGAGATCATCGCCGAACTCGCCGAAGCGCTCTCTCAGGAGCAGAACTGGCGGGTCCAACATGTCGGCCGGGCGGACATCCTTCCTTCCGAGCTCGCCCGAGTGCTCGCCGACGCGGAGGCGCGGACGAAAGATCACACCGGCCTGCACGTGAATCTCGCGGTCGGCTACGGCGGGCGCAACGAGATCGTCGACGCCGTGCGGAGCATCATCACCAAGCACGAAGCCTCGGGTGGCACGTTGGAAGACCTTGCCGCCCATCTCACGCCCGAGATGATCGGCGAGCATCTGTACACCGGGGGTCAGCCGGATCCGGACCTCGTGATCCGCACCAGCGGTGAGCAGCGGCTGAGCGATTTCCTGCTGTGGCAGAGCGCGCACAGCGAGTTCTACTTCGTCGAAGCCCTCGGGCCCGATCTCCGACAGGTCGACTTCCTGCGTGCCATCCGCGACTACGCCGATCGGGACCGCCGGTTCGGACGCTGAGCGTCGCGGCCCGGCTGCGAGTCGCCTTCCGAAACGAGACGTTCACCAGCGCGTAAGAATCGACGGCGTGTCGAGGCGTGGTTAAGTCTCTTCGCGGTCGTACGTTCTAGGCATCGGGCAAGGAGCCCGATCGGGTCGGCCTCAGGTTGACGACTCGTGACCCCCTGGTCGACTCAGTTCGAATAGCCGGGATTCCCCGGGTCGGGAGTGGGACGTGACCTCACGTACAGCGCAGCAGTACACCAGCACCGCGCAGCAGTCCACGCGCAAGACCACGGGGCGGGCATCGTCATCAGATCCGGATCAGGATCTGCGGACGTATGTGCTCGACACCTCGGTGCTTCTGAGCGACCCGCAGGCGTTCTTCCGGTTCGCCGAGCACTCCGTCGTGCTCCCCGTCGTCGTGATCACCGAGCTCGAGGGCAAGCGCCACGATCCGGAGATCGGGTACTTCGCCCGGCAGGCCCTCCGTCACCTCGATGATCTGCGCATCGAGCACGGACGGCTCGACTTCCCCGTCGAGGTCGGCGAAGGCGGTACGCTCCGCGTCGAACTGGCGAACACCGACGCGTCGGTCCTCCCCGCCGGCATCCGACTGAGCGACAACGACACCCGCATCCTCTCGGTGGCCATGCATCTCGCTCAGGACGGGCAGGACGTGACCATCGTGTCGAAGGATCTGCCCATGCGCGTCAAGGCTGCCTCGCTGGGGCTGCGCGCTGAGGAGTATCTCGCCGAACAGGCCGTGGACTCGGGATGGACGGGCATCACCACGCTCGACCTTTCCGGCGATGACATCAGCGACCTGTACGAGAGCGAAGTGGGCATCAGCGAAGATGCGCGGGGGCTTCCGGTGAACACCGGGTTGATCATCCACTCCGAGCGCGGATCGGCCCTCGGTCGGGTCACGGGCGACGGCGAGTACCGGCTGGTGCGGGGAGACCGGGACATCTTCGGGATGCACGGGCGTTCTGCGGAACAGCGCATCGCAATCGACCTGCTCCTGGACCCCGAGGTCGGGATCGTCTCACTCGGCGGCCGGGCCGGCACGGGGAAGTCCGCGCTGGCGCTCTGCGCGGGTCTCGAGGCGGTCCTGGAACGCCAGCAGCAGAAGAAGATCATCGTGTTCCGTCCCCTGTTCGCCGTCGGTGGCCAGGAGCTCGGCTATCTTCCCGGTGACCAGGGCGAGAAGATGGGTCCGTGGGGCCAGGCGGTCTTCGACACGCTCGGCTCCGTCGTCTCGGGGAACGTCGTCGAGGAGGTCCTCGAGCGCGGCCTGCTCGAGGTGCTCCCGCTCACGCACATCCGAGGCCGCTCGCTGCACGACGCTTTCGTGATCGTCGACGAGGCGCAGTCGCTGGAGCGCAACGTGCTGCTGACGGTGTTGAGCCGGATGGGGCAGAACTCGCGGGTCGTCCTCACACACGACATCGGCCAGCGTGACAACCTGCGCGTCGGCCGCCACGACGGTATCGCCAGCGTGATCGAGACGCTCAAGGGGCACGACCTGTTCGGCCATGTCACCCTGATGCGCTCCGAGCGTTCGGCGATCGCGGCTCTCGTCACCGAGCTGCTGGAGGGCGGAGAGCTCAGCTGACGAAGCGAAGAGCGGATGCCGCGACTCGAGGTCGCGGCATCCGCTCTTTCGTGCGAGTGCCGGAGAACCAGTGCCGTCTGCATGAGGCGCACACGGAAGCATGACGGCCGAACGGGCGAGGTCATCCATCTGTGCGTTGCTCATGCATCTGCGCAGGCCCCTCGGGAGTTGCCGCTGATGCGAGCGCCGTGGCTGAGCGCGCCACTTCTCCTGCACTCTCCGCCCATTTCTTGAGGCATCCACGGAGAACGGAATATGCCGCTTGTCCGTCAAGCGCGGTGCCCGACGATGTGACGATGACCGACCCGGAATTCGTGCTCTATCACGTGGGAGACATCGCCCGCGGTGTCAGCCTTCAGACCTTCGGGTGTTCACGCGGAAGCCTCAGCGCGGCCGTCAAAGCCGGCCGCATCGTGAGGGTGCGACGAGGCGTGTTCGCCACGAGATCTGCGAACGCGGATGTCGTCATCGCGGCCGCGCACGGGGGCGCATTGAGCTGCGGGAGCGCATTGCGGGCCCTGGGGATCTGGACCCTCGACGAACCGGGGGAGGTGCACGTGTGGATGGGGCTCGGAGGGCGTCGCCACCATGCGGATTCGTGCGGGTGCGTCGCGCATTTCACGCCGGGGTCGATGGACGTCGGAATCGCGCCCATCGAGATAGCGCTCGTGCACGCGTATTCCTGCTTCGGAGACGAGTTCTTCTTCGCCGCATTCGAATCGGCATGGAACAAGCGGATGTTGAGCGCGGCCGCCCGCGCGGCGGTCCGAGCGGCACTCCCTGCGACGGCCCGCTGGCTCGTGGACTTCGCAAGAGCCGATGCGGACAGCGGGCTGGAGTCCCTTGTACGGCTGAGGCTCCACCTGATGGGGATCGAGGTGCGGCCGCAGGTCGTGCTCGACGGAGTCGGTCGTGTCGACTTCATCATTGAGGGACGCGTCGTGCTCGAAGCGGATGGGCGGGCGAACCACGGCGGTGCGGGGAACCGGCATCGGGATCTGATGCGTGATGCGACATCATCACAGCTCGGTTTCGAAACGCTGCGTTTCGACTACGCGATGATCCTGTACTCCTGGCCCATCGTTGCTGCTGCCATCCGTGCCGCGTTGGGCCGAGCTCGCGGGTGACGCCCGCCGCGCGACTGTCATCTGCAAGAGGTTCAGACGTCTGCATGACTGATGCGCCCGAGAGATCCGCCAAGTGTGGGCCACTCATGCATAGCGAGCTCTGACGAAACGAAGAGCGGATGCCGCGACCTCGAGGTCGTGGCATCCGCTCTTTCGTCGGCGTATCGCTCGATCAGCCGGGGTGCGTCATCGACAGGAGGTCGAGCTTCTCGTCGAGCTGCTCGAGGGTCAACTCGCCCCGCTCGACGTAGCCGAGGTCGATCACCGCATCGCGCACCGTGATGCCCTTGGCCACCGAGTGCTTGGCGATCTTGGCGGCCGCCTCGTACCCGATGAGCTTGTTGAGCGGCGTCACGATCGACGGGCTCATCCCGGCGAATGCGGCGGCACGACCGAGGTTGGCCTGCAGCCCGTCGATGGTCTTGTCGGCAAGCACCCGCGACGCGCTTGACAGCAGACGGATCGACTCGAGAAGCGCGGTGCCCATCACGGGGATCGCGACGTTCAATTCGAAGGAACCGGATGCTCCCGCCCAGGCCACCGTCGCGTCGTTGCCGATCACGCGGGCGCAGACCATCAGCACAGCCTCCGGAACGACCGGGTTCACCTTGCCCGGCATGATCGACGAGCCCGGCTGCAGATCGGGGATGTGCAGTTCGCCGAGTCCGGTGTTCGGCCCCGAACCCATCCAGCGAAGATCGTTGTTGATCTTCGTCAGCGATACGGCGATGGTGCGGAGCGCTCCGGAAGCCTCGACCAGGCCGTCGCGGTTCGCCTGCGCCTCGAAGTGGTCCTTGGCCTCGGTGATCGGCAGTTCGGTTTCGGCTGCCAGCAGCTCGATGACCTTCTGCGGGAACCCGAGGGGGGTGTTGATCCCGGTCCCGACCGCGGTGCCGCCGAGCGGGACCTCTGCCACGCGAGGAAGCGCCGACTGCACGCGTTCGATGCCCAGGCGCACCTGGCGGGCGTAGCCGCCGAACTCCTGGCCGAGCGTGACCGGTGTCGCATCCATGAGGTGCGTGCGACCCGACTTGACGGCGTCTTTCCACAGCACAGCCTTCGCCTCCAGGGCGACGGCGAGGTGGTCGAGCGACGGGATGAGCGTGTCGATCAGGGCCTGGGTGACGGCGATGTGCACCGAAGTCGGGAACACGTCGTTCGACGACTGTGAGGCGTTCACGTGGTCGTTCGGGTGGACGGTGGCGCCGAGGATGCGCGTCGCGAGGGTCGACAGCACCTCGTTCATGTTCATGTTCGACGATGTGCCGGAACCGGTCTGATAGGTGTCGACGGGGAATTCGCCGTCGTGAGCACCGCTGGCGACCTGGTCGGCCGCCTGAGCGATCGCGTCGGCGATCGCGCCGTCGAGGGTGCCGAGGTCTTTGTTCGCGAGTGCGGCAGCCTTCTTGATGCGTGCAAGGGCCGCGATCTGCATCGGCTCGAGGCCCTTGCCCGAGATCGGGAAGTTCTCCACGGCCCGTTGCGTCTGCGCGCCGTAGAGCGCGTTCACGGGCACTCGCACCTCACCCATGGTGTCGTGCTCGATGCGGTACTCGGTGTCGGTCATTCCGAACCCTCCTTGGTTGCGGGGTTGATCCCGGTGATGTCGACGCCCTGGATGTCGGCGCCTTCGGTGTCGATTCCGACCGTGATGACCGGCACTGCGGTGCCTTCGGCCAACCGGTAGTTGGCGCCGACGACACCCAGCCGGCCCGAGGCGACGGCGTCTCGGATCAGCTCCGAGGACTGCAACAGGTCGCTCACGGTGTTGCGCAGGTGCTCGCGGCCCACGAGTTCGGCGTCGATGTCGGCGACAGCGGTGCCACCGCTTCCGGCCAGGACCTTGCGGGCTGCCGGGACGATCGGCGCGATGAGCTTCCAGATGCGCGGGGGCAGTGGCGCGGCATCGATCGCGGTTCCGTCGATGGCCGCGCGGACGGCGCCGCAGGAATCATGCGCGAGTACGACGATGAGCGGAACTCCGAGCACGGCGACGGCGTACTCGAGGCTCGCCACGATGGACTCGCCGAGCACCTGGCCCGCATTTCGCACGACGAACAGGTCACCCAGACCCAGGTCGAAGATGATCTCGGCGGCGAGGCGCGAGTCGGAGCAGCCGAACAGGGTGGCCACGGGGTGCTGAGCGGCGGCGATGTCGGTGCGACGAGCCACGTCCTGATTGGGGTGCAGCGGGGCGTTGTCGACGAACCGCCGATTGCCTTCCTGCATCTGCTGCCACGCTGCAGCGGGGGTGAGCGGGTTCGTCATGACGCCTCCGAGAGGGACCGGATCTGGGGGACGAGGGATTCGGCGAGCTCAGCGGTCGACTCCGCCGAACGCGATCCGTAGAGAAGGACGTAGTCGTCACCGGCCTGTGTGCCGATCGCGTAGGTCACGTTGGCGTCGGACCCGTTGTCGCGCAGTTCGAAGACGTCCCAGTCGATGCCGCCGATACGTGTGGTGTCGGTGGGGGCCGTGCCGTTCAGGCGCTGCGGAGCCCAGGAGGAATCGGCGTCGAAAGCCTGCGCCACCTTGATGAAACCGCGTTCGTCGTCGGCTTTCGGAGCGAGGGTGATGTCCCACACCACCGTGGCGCCGCTCTGCAGTTCTGCGGCGTTCACGCGCCAGAAGTCGCCGACGTCCGGCACGACAGCGGGGCTCTCCATGGTCGACTCGACGCTTTCCGAGATGGCGACCAGGTCGATCTCCGGTGCCTCCGGCGCCTCACCGCGGGGAACCGCGAGGATGATCACGGCCACGACGGCCAGGGTCACCAGAAGCGCGGCGACGAGGTTGCGCACCGTCTGGCTGCCTCGATACGCCTTGCTGGATGCCGCCTTTCGCGCGGCGGTCTCGTCGGGGGTCTCGGGGCGGCCGAGCTCGGCGACGATGGGGCCGTCTTTGGTCATGACGTGCTGCCCGGGGAGTCGGATGCCGCGGCCCTGGCCGCCTCGAGCCGGCGCTTCGCGCCGAGCAGCCATTCTTCGCAGCGGGCTGCGAGTGCTTCTCCGCGTTCCCACAATGCGAGCGAGTGCTCGAGCGTCGGGGAGCCCTGTTCGAGCTCGGCGACGACGGTGACGAGTTCGTCGCGGGCCGCCTCGAACGACAGCGTTTCCACAGGGATGTCGTTCAGAGCGCTCACTCCTCCATCTTACGGCGTGCGTGATTCATGCCCGGCTCAGGATCCCTCGGGGATCTCTCCCTCGGACCGTGCCGACAGCGAACCTCGATCGACCGTGATCGTGAGGGCGCTTCCCGCCGGCGCATCCGCGGCGTCGCGCAGGATCACTCCACCGTCGAGGTGCGCGATCGCGTACCCGCGTGCCAGTGTCGCTGCCGGCGAAAGCGCTCGGAGCGAGGCTCGAAGCTCGCTGGTGCGTCGGCCGGCTGCGTCGAGCTGTCGGGTGAGAGTGTCGCGACCCCGCGACTGGAGCAGCCAGAGTTCCTGTGTGCGCGCATCGATGATCGGGTCGGGGGAGCGGAGCACCGGCCGGGAACGCAACTGCTCGAGTTGGGCGATGTCGTGCGACAGTCGCTGGGTGACCCGGGACGTGGCTCGCGAACGCAGCTGAGCGATGAGCGCGCGTTGCTCGCCGACATCGGGAACCACTCGTTTTGCGGCATCCGTCGGGGTGGAGGCACGCAGGTCGGCCACGTCGTCCAGCAGCGGATGATCGTTCTCATGCCCGATGGCGCTGACGACGGGGGTGGATGCCGCGGCCACGGCGCGGAGGAGTCGCTCATCACTGAATCCGAGCAGAGTCTGAGGGTCGCCGCCGCCGCGGGCGATGATGATGACGTCGACCTCGGGATCGGCTTCTAACCGAGCGAGGGCCGCGAGGGTGTCCGGGACGCATCTATCGCCTTGGACGGCGGCGTACTCCGTGCGGAACCGCACCTGCGGCCACCGCAGCTCCGCGTTGCGGTGCACATCCTTCTCGGCGTCGGACCGTTCGCCGGTGATCAGGCCGATGACGTGGGGGAGGAACGGCAGGCGCGTCTTGCGCCCGGCATCGAACAGGCCTTCCTGACGCAGTTGTGCGCGGAGCTTCTCGAGACGCTCGAGCTGGTCGCCCAGACCCACGTGCTTCATCGCCGAGACGGTGAAGCTGAAGTCGCCCGCCTTGACGAAGTAATCCGCCTTCACCGCGGCGACGACGTGATCGCCTACGCCGAGATCGCCGGGGATGCGTCCGCGGACGCTCGACCAGATGCGGATGGAGATCTGCGCGTCGGACTGGGTGTCCTTCAGCCGGGCGAAGACGTTGCCCGCGCGCAGGTTCCAGGACGTGATCTCGCCCTCGACCCACACCGTGTTCCAGCGGGCGATGAAGTCGCGGATCGTTCCGTTCAGCCGTGCGACGGATGTCGGCGCCTCGGACGTCGAGTCACGAGGTGCGACGGCGTCGGCGGGCGGAACCTCGCCGGGGCCCGCGGCCGCTTCGAAGACTGTCATCTGCTCCCGTTCGGTGGTCCTGCAGAGTGAGGAGGCATTCCGGCCTTGCTCAGGCAGGCGCCGGTAGAATCAAGGGGTGACTTCGACTGCCGTTCATCTCCCCATCCCTCGCATGCCACGAGTGCGTGCGGTCGGGCGGCTTCAGGATAACCCGGTCCTCGGACAGAAGCGGATTCTGCTCGCCGCGCCCCGGGGGTACTGCGCCGGCGTCGACCGCGCGGTGGTCGCTGTCGAGAAGGCTCTCGAGCGATACGGCGCCCCGGTGTACGTGCGCAAGCAGATCGTGCACAACATCCACGTCGTCACGGAGCTCGAGGCGAAGGGCGCCATCTTCGTCGAGGAGGTCGATGAGGTTCCCGCGGGATCGCATGTCGTCTTCAGTGCGCATGGTGTGTCGCCGGCGGTCGTGAATGCGGCATCCGATCTGGGACTGCACGCGATCGACGCGACCTGTCCTCTGGTCACGAAGGTGCATCGTGAGGCCGTGCGGTTCGCGCGTGATGATTTCGAGATCCTGCTCATCGGCCACGAAGGACACGAAGAGGTCGAGGGCACCGCAGGAGAGGCTCCTGACCACGTCACCGTGGTGAACTCGCCAGAAGAGGCGGACACGGTTCAGGTGAAGGACCCGTCGAAGGTCGTGTGGCTGTCGCAGACGACCCTCTCCGTCGACGAGACGATGGAAACCGTCAACCGACTTCGTCTTCGCTTCCCCGAGCTGCAGAATCCCCCGTCCGACGACATCTGCTATGCCACGCAGAACCGGCAGGTGGCGATCAAGAAGGTCGCCACGAACGCAGACCTGGTGATCGTGGTCGGGTCGTCGAATTCGTCCAACAGTGTGCGGCTGGTCGAGGTCGCGCTCGAATACGGCGCGAAGGCGGCGTACCGAGTCGACTACGCCGAAGAGGTCAAGCAGGAGTGGCTCGACGGGGTCGAGACCGTCGGCGTGACCAGCGGCGCGTCGGTGCCGGAGGTGCTGGTCGACGAGGTGCTCGAGGCCCTCGGACACGCGGGGTACCGCGACATCGAAGAGGTGCGGACGGCCGAAGAGGACCTCATGTTCTCTCTGCCGAAGGAGCTGCGTCAGGATGCCGCGGGTCAGCGTGACGCTCGTGCACTCGGCGGTCGCGCCACCAGCGGCTCCCTCTGATCCGCGCCTTCGCCGCACCCGTGACCCGCGCCGCGAAGGCAGGACGAGTTCTGCGTCTGAGCAAGAGGGGCTAGCGGTCGGGGCACGCGCCTTCCTATGATCAGGACTGTAGCGTCTGTGCATCCGGCGCTCCAGGTTGACGGAGGGTCCCCAGCTCTCCGTGACCCACTTGGATGATGAACGTCCCCAGCGTTCCGAGTCCGCGGCCCCGAGGAGTCCCCAATTCTCCGGGGCCGCCATTGTTCTCCCCGCGGTCCGCTGGTGGGCGTGGCCGGCTGTGAGGCGCTCCGAGCCTGTGCGGTTAGCATGGCGGGATGACCCAGCAGCGTCCTCAATACGGCGAGATCGCGACCCCCGAGGAGCAGCGCAGGGCAGCCGGCCTCCCGCCTCTGGAGGCAAGCGCCCCGAATGTCGCGCCTCCCGCGAGTGGGCCGGCGCACCCTCCCGTGCGCGACGAGGGCTTCCGTCGTCCGCACCGAGCGGATCGACTCGTCACGATCGGACTGCTCGCGTACGGTCTCGTGAGTGTGATCGTCACCGCCGTGTCGTACCTCGACCTGCCCCGTGTGATGAACGAGAGCATGAAGATCCTCGGCATCGAAGGGGAGTTCACGAACTTCGCTCAGGGCAAGCTCTGGGGCACGATCGCGGCTGTGGTGCTGGTGGCCGGCTGGTCCCTCACCGCGTGGCTGTCGGTCCGACGGCTTCGCCGCGGGAAGATCACGTGGTGGATGCCGTTGGTGGGTGCCGTGATCACCATGGGAATCGTCTCTGTCTGCATGGCCGTGCCGATGTTCGGAGACCCCGCCTTCATGTCGTATGTGGAGAACATGGGCGGCTGAGCGCCGCCAGACGCAGACGGGTGCCCCGGCCGATCGGCCGGGGCACCCTTCTGTCTTGCGGAGGTTGGTGACTCAGCTCTTCGACTGGCCGTGCGATCCGAGCTGACGAGTCGACTCGACGACGCGAGCGGCCATCGCCTTCTCGGCGACCTTGCCCCAGGCGCGGGGGTCGTAGACCTTCTTGTTTCCGACCTCGCCGTCGACCTTCAGGACGCCGTCGTAGTTCTTGAACATGTAGTCCGCGATCGCCCGCGTGTAGGCGTACTGGGTGTCGGTGTCGATGTTCATCTTGATGACGCCGTTGGCGACCGCGAGAGCGATCTCGTCGTCGGTGGAGCCGGATCCGCCGTGGAAGACGAGGTCGAGCGGCTTTGCGCCCGTGTTGTACTTCGCGGCGACCTCGGCCTGGATGTCGCCGAGGAGTTCGGGACGGAGCTTGACCCCACCGGGCTTGTAGACGCCGTGCACGTTGCCGAAGGTGAGCGCGGCGATGTAGCGGCCCTGCTCGCCCAGGCCGAGCGCCTGAACGGCCTGGTCGACGTCAGCGAACGTCGTGTACAGCGCGTCGTTCGAACCTTCGTGCGCGACGCCGTCTTCCTCGCCGCCGACGACGCCGATCTCGACCTCGAGGATGGCGTTGATCGCCTTCATGCGGGGGAGGAGCTCTTTCGCGATCTCGATGTTCTCCTGAAGGGGGACGGCCGAGCCATCCCACATGTGGGACTGGAAGATCGGGTTGCGACCCGCCTTCACCTCTTCTTCGGAGGCAGCGATCAGCGGCTCGACGAATCCGGCGAGGGCATCCTTGGGGCAGTGGTCGGTGTGCAGCGCCACCGTCACGGGGTAGTTCTTGGCGACTTCGGTCGCGTAGCGCGCGAAGGCGAGTGCGCCAGTCGCGCGGGCCTTGACCGTGTGGCCGGCGAAGTAGTCGGCGCCGCCCGTGGTGACCTGGATGATGCCGTCGGAGCCGGCCTCGGTGAGGCCCTGAAGGACGGAGTTGATCGTCTGCGAGCTGGAGACGTTGAAAGCGGGGTACGCGAAGCCGCCGGCCTTCGCGCGGTCGAGCATTTCGGCGTACTGATCCGGGGTGGCGACGGGCATGAGAACTCCTGCGATAGGTGAAGCCGGGACAGATGTCACTCTATCGGGGTGACCGAGCGGATGCCGCGGACGGGGCGGCGCCCCGGGGAGCCGACTCCTGCGCCTGCGTTAAGAATCGACTTTCCTTCGCCCGTACGGCAGTGAAAGGCCGAGGATTTGGTGTCTTCGCTGGTTAGGCTGGCCCCATGGTGAGTCCTGCAGCCGATCTGAGTCCGCTCCACCCCGACCGCAACCTCGCGATGGAACTCGTACGCGCGACCGAAGCCGCGGCCATCCGCGCGGTTCCGTTCATCGGGCGGGGAGCGAAAGAAGCGGCTGATGGTGCCGCCGTCGACGCGATGCGCGCCTTCCTCGGCACGGTCGACTTCCAGGGGCGAGTCGTCATCGGCGAAGGGGAGAAGGACAACGCTCCGATGCTCTTCAACGGAGAGATCGTCGGCACCGGACGAGGTCCGCTCTGCGACATCGCGGTCGATCCGATCGACGGGACATCCCTCACAGCGGCGGGTCGACAGAACGCGCTCTCGGTGATCGCCGTGTCCGACCGTGGCACGATGCTCGATGCGTCCTCCGTCTTCTATATGGACAAGCTGGTGACCGGCCCTGCGGGAGTCGGCGTGGTCGACATCCGCCTGCCCATCGGCGAGAACATTCGCAAGCTCGCCGAAGCGCTGGGCAAGCCCGTCGACGAGATCGTGGTCTCCGTCCTGAACCGACCGCGTCACGAGCAACTCATCCAGGAGATCCGTGACGCGGGGGCCGGTACTCGACTGATGAGCGATGGAGATGTCGCCGGCGGCATCAATGCGGCCCGTCACGACGCGCGAACGGACATGTGCGTCGGCATCGGAGGGAGCCCCGAGGGCATCGTGACCGCGTGTGCGATCAAGGCGCTCGGCGGGCACATCCAGGGGACGCTGTTCCCGCGTGACGACGATGAGCGCCAGCGCGGCATCGATGCGGGGCTGGACATGGACAAGGTCTACGAAGCAGACGATCTGGTGCAGGGGAAGAACGCGATCTTCGTCGCGACCGGTGTCACCGACGGTCAGCTCGTCGCCGGGGTGCGGCGTGAGCGAGGCTTCGTCTACACGGAGAGTGTGGTTCTGCGCGGTGCGTCGGGCACGATGCGGCGGATCGCCTCAGAGCACCTCGTCTCGAAGTGGCTCTGAGCTCCGCACGCCGCTGAGCCAGCGCGAATCAGTCTGATCGGCACCGTTCAGGGTCAGTCGTCTGAGACGATCATCGTTATCGACCCGGTACCGGGTCGACACCTCGTGATCCCCGGTTCGGCGAAGCGCCGTGTCACAATTGTCATTGGGTTTGTCGCCGTCGACGGAGCCGCCAGGCACCGCAGGCGCAGGAGGGGCGAACAGATGACAACGCAGCACACGAGTGGCCCGAAGGCCGCGCCGACCAAGATCGTGACGACGAACACGGGGCGCATCCTTCGAGTGAGCGCCGACTCCGAGACTCGAGTCAGCGCACCGGTTTCCTCGCCGCCCAAGACGGTGGTCGATCCAGCACGACGTGCCGATGTTCTTTTCCGCGTGCGTCGCGCCGAAGGTCACGAGATCAGCGCCTGGTGGATGATCGGAGCCTTCCTCGCCACCAGTGGCCTGGTGATCGTGCTGTTGAGCGGTGTCCCCGGCGCAGCCTGACTCAGGCTTCGTCGAATCGGGAGCGAACCGCTCCCACGTCGGCGCGCAGCAGCGCTGCGGGTGACTCTCGTGGCTCCGCCGATGCTTCTTCGTCGTCTCGAGCCCTCGACCGCGGCGACGGCTCGTCGCCGCCGATGAGTTCCGGCGCGGTGAAGCGGCGCGTCACTCCCGCGGTCACGGCCGGTGCGGCTGCGAGCCCGGATGCATCGATGCCCGGGAACTGCCGTGCCGTGACCAGCACGCGGGTCTCGAGAGAGCCGGCGAACTTGTTGTAGCTGTCGACGGTACGCTCCAGCGCCCGGCGTAGGTCGTCGGCGTGACCTGCCAGAGTGCCGAGTCGGTCGTAGAGCTGCGTGCCCAGGTTCAGCAGCGTGCGCGCTTCGGTCGAGACCTCCTGCTGCGTCCAGGTGTACGCCACGGTCTTCAGTACCGCCCAGAGGTTGACAGGGGAGGCGAGGGCCACCCGCCGGCTGAAGGCATAGTCGAGCAGGGTCGGGTCTTCGTCGAGCGCGGCCGCGAGGAGGGATTCGCTCGGCAGGAAGCAGATCACGAACTCCGGGCTCGCGTCGAGGCCGGACCAGTATGCCTTCTTCGCCAGGGCGTCGATGTGCGCGCGGACTGCCTTGACGTGCTTCTGCATATGAGCGCGGCGCTGCGCTTCGTGGGTGCCCCCGGCGGGGAGAGCGGAAGCCTCGAGGTAGGCGTCGAGCGGCACTTTGGCGTCGACGGCGATCGAGGTTCCTCCCGCCAGGCGCACGACCATATCGGGGCGACCGGTGCCGCGGTCGGAAGAGATGGTGGATTGCAGATCGAAATCGACGTGGCGGGTGAGCCCGGCGGCTTCGACCACACGGCGCAACTGCGTCTCGCCCCAGACTCCGCGAGTCGCCGTAGATCGCAGTGCCCCGGCGAGCGACTCGGTCGTGGCTCGAAGCGCTTCGTCGGACTCCTGCGCGCGCCTGAGCTGCTCGGCCAGGGTGCCGAACTGCGCCTGCCTTTCCTGCTCGATCGCGGTGACCTTGGACTGCATCTGCTGAAGGCTCTCCCGCACCGGCGCGAGCGCGGTCAGGACGGCGTTCTGCTGCTGCACGCGCTCGGCCTCCGCACGCTGCTCGGTTCGCGCGTGCTCGACGGCGTCGCGATAGAGGTCGTACTGACGATCGCGGTCATCGCGGGCAGCGGCCAACTCGGCCTCGGCGCGCGCGAGATCGGCTGCTCCGCGGCCGGCTCTCAGATACCACCCTGCGGCGACTCCGACCGCGAGAGCGGCGAGCAGCAGAACGACAGTCAGTGCATCCATGTGCCCATGATGCCTGCAGCATCCGACATCGGCCCGTTGCCCGCGCCAACATCGCGGCGTCAGCCTGCCGATCTGCTGACCGCGATCAGGCGACGGCGCGCTCCAAGACCGGAACGGACGGTTCCGTCACCCGCAGGCTCAGTGCGTCGGCGAGGCCGAACACGTCCACCGCGCCGTTCCGACGTGCGGCGTCGATCACGATCTGGGCGCACGCTCGCGCATCCGCGAGGGCGTCGTGATGGGAGAACTCCGCGAAACCGGCGGCCGCCGCGGCCTTGGGCAGTCGATAGGAGTCGAGTTGGTAGGTCTTGCGGGCGACCTGCAGGCTGCAGAGCGAGCGGTACGGCGGGCAGAGCAGCCCGGTGACTTCCGCCGCCCGGCGGAGCACGTTGAGGTCGAAGCCCGCATTGTGCGCGACGAGGACATCGGCGCCGGCGAAGTCGCACAGTCGATCGAACTGATCCACCCAGCTGGCGGCGGAGAGCACGTGTTCCGGCTGGATGCCGTGGATGCGGACGTTCCATTCCTGGAACTCATCGTGCCCGGGAGGAGGCTGAATCAGCCAGCCCGCTGTGGCGACGACCTCGCCGCCGCGCACTCGTACCAGTCCCACGGAACAGGCGGAGGCGGGGCTGGAGTTCGCGGTCTCGAAGTCGATCGCAGTGAAGTCCAGTGGCACGAGACCACTTTCTCTCGCTGTCTCGGTGGCGAGGCGCAGGCTCGCCGTAGGCTGACGACATGACGGACGAGCAGGCGACATCCTTCGGTGTTCAGGCCCACAGCTACGAGGTCGGAAGGCCGGAGTACCCGTTCGATTCGGTGGCGTGGATGCTCGAAGCCCTGCCGCACGGCGCGCGCCGGATCGCCGATGTCGGCGCCGGAACCGGAAAGCTCACCCGCACACTGCTCGGTGCACCGGATGCCGAGGTCGTCGCCGTCGATCCCGACCCCGACATGCTCGCCACCTTCCGAACCGCTGTTCCCGGTGTGCCGGCGTTCGTGGGCACGGCTGAGAAGCTTCCGCTGCCGGATGCCAGTGTCGATGCTGTCGTGCTCGGCCAGGCGTGGCACTGGGTCGACCCGATCGCCGCATCGACCGAGATCGGGCGTGTGGTGCGGAGCGGTGGGGTACTGGGACTGATCTGGAACATCCGGGATGAGAGCGTCGATTGGGTGCGACGGTTGACGGAGATCATGCACGGCAGCACCGCGGAGGTCATGCTCGCCGCGGGTGACCCGGTCGTCGCGGAGCCTTTCGGCGCGCTCGCCCAGGAGCGCTGGGTGTGGTCGCGTCCGATGACGCGCGATCTGCTGCACAAGATGGCGGCGTCGCGCAGCTACGTCATCACGGCATCCGACGATGAGAAGGCTCGGATCCGACGCGAGATGGACGAGCTCTTCGATGAGTCGGGTCTGCACGGCGAGGAGACGATCGACCTCCCATACGTCACGCGCGCTTTCCGCGCGATCCGCGACTGAGGCCGCCCACGGGAGCACGCGCACGACGAGCGGTAGACTCGTACCCCGTGGCTCTCACTATCGGCATCGTCGGCCTGCCCAACGTCGGCAAGTCCACCCTTTTCAACGCACTCACCAAGAACGACGTGCTCGCGGCGAACTATCCGTTCGCGACGATCGAGCCGAACGTCGGGGTGGTGAACCTCCCCGACCCCCGCCTGGACAAGCTCGCGGAGATCTTCCACAGCGAGCGCGTGCTCCCCGCTGCCGTGTCGTTCGTCGACATCGCCGGGATCGTGCGCGGTGCCAGCGAGGGCGAAGGGCTGGGCAACAAGTTCCTCGCGAACATCCGTGAGGCGGATGCCATCGCGCAGGTCGTGCGCGGTTTCTCCGATGACGACGTGGTGCATGTGGAGGGGGCCGTGAACCCGGCATCCGACATGGAGACGATCAACGCCGAGCTCATGCTCGCCGACCTCGAGACCGTCGACAAGGCGATCGCGCGGTACGAGAAGGAAGTGCGCGGCAAGAAGATCGAGCCGGTCGTCCTCGAGACGGCGAAAGCGGCGAAGGATGCTCTGGAGCGCGGCGTGCTGCTCTCTGTTGCCGGCATCGACCTCGAGCCCATCCGGGAGCTGGGTCTGCTGACCGCCAAGCCGGTCATCTTCGTCTTCAACGTCGACGAGGGCGTGCTGACGAACGATGCTCGCAAGGAAGAGCTCGCGGCGCTCGTGGCACCGGCGAAGGCCATCTTCCTCGACGCGAAGATCGAGTCCGAGCTCATCGACCTCGACCCGGAGGATGCCGCCGAGCTGCTCGCATCGACGGGCCAGGATGAGTCGGGTCTCGATCAGCTCGCTCGCATCGGCTTCGACACCCTGGGGCTGCAGACGTACCTGACGGCCGGTCCCAAGGAGGCCCGCGCCTGGACGATCCCCAAGGGGTCGAAGGCGCCGCAGGCCGCCGGTGTGATCCACACCGACTTCGAGAAGGGCTTCATCAAGGCGGAGATCGTCTCGTTCGACGACCTCGTCGCGACGGGATCCGTCGTCGAAGCCCGCGCCAAGGGCAAGGCCCGCCTCGAGGGCAAGGATTACGTCATGCAGGACGGCGACGTCGTCGAGTTCCGCTTCAACAACTAGTCGCGTTCCCGTTCAACGTCTGCCCAAGTGGGCGAGCATCGCGAGGACCACTGCAATGTCGTGTTCTGCGGGCTTGCATGCTGGGCCGCTGATAGCGTGCGATCCATGGATGAGTACCTCACTGCCGCGGGGGCCTCGTGGGATCCTGAACCGACTGGCGGCGAATGGATCGGTCCGCTCCTCGACTTCTTCGGCAGGACGCTCGGTCACGCCGTCCCCGCGGGGTACGAGGCGTATGCCGTCGTTCGGATCCCGTGGGGCGCTGAGATGCCGGAGCGGCAGGACTATCCGGTCCTCGAGGCGTTGATCCAGCAACTCGCGCCCTTCACTGGCGCGCAGATCGTGCACAGCGCTCTGTGGGAGGGTTGGGGATGGCTGTATGACCGCGACCAGGACCCGCGCACGGCGCCCGGATCCGCCGCCTTCGCCTTCCCCCATGATGAGGCGGTGCTCAGACAAGCGCAGGAGTCGATGGCCCGCCGTCGTGTCGCGAGACCCTATGCTGCGCCGCTGATGCTCCCGGAGCGCAACTACTTCCTGTGGTCGGGCCCACTCTCTTCCGTCGCAGCTCTGCGGCACAACGGCGACATCCCCTCGCTGATCTGGCCGGAGGATCGATCGTGGTTCATCGGTGCCCCGATCTACACCAGCGAGATCGCCGTGGGTGCTGACGAGCGCATCATCCGGGCTGTCCTGGATGCACCGGGTCTCCGTGCGCTGGGCGAAGCCCGACGAGGTGCTTCAAGGCGACGACTGACGGTTGTGCCGTAACGCCGCCGCGTCCAAGACCAGGGCGACGGGTGACGGCGTCGGGTGTTGCAGTGGTGAGGTCGAGCTGTGCGAGCGCGAGAGGTGATTCAGCTGCGGAACGTGGTTGAGTTCCGCTTCAACGTCTAAACCCCAGCTTGGAGGGCAGGCCTTCTCCGGCGTTTTCGTGTGTGGGTGTCAGGAGCGATCCATTGCGTCGATGTATCGCGTAAGGGCGTCGCGGTTCTGCTCGAGGAAGGCTATGCGCTCGACCATCTTGTCGCGCTGTTCGACGAGCACCGCGCGCAGTTCGGGATCAGGATCTGCGACGATTGTGCCGCTTGTGTCATTCAGGCACGGCAGCATGTCGCTGATGATGCGGGTAGGGATCCCCGAGTCGAGCAGCCCGCGGATCTTCTGCACGCGCGCCACGAGATACTCGTCGTATTCGCGGTAGCCGTTGTCGAGCCGTAGCGGCGTGATGAGTCCCTGCTCCTCGTAGTACCGCAGCATCCGCGTGGGCACCTTTGTTCGCTCAGCCAGCTCGCCGATCCGCATCCCGCCCATCCTTCACATCCATGTCAAGGATATCCGTCAGAACTGCCTCTTGGCCACGGCAGCGCGCCTGGAGCCAGCCAGGAGCTCGCGGAGGCGATCGGCGAGTAGCGGCGTTCCCTGGTCCACAGCGTGCACGCACCCGACTCCGCCCAGGAGGTCTGCGAGGCTCTCAGGCCCGCATGAATTCGCGATAAGTACCTCATGCCCCGCGTCGACTGCGAGACGGGCATGACTATCAAAGCCCACGCGCCGGTGTTCATGATGATTTGACATTCACATGGGTGTCAACGTTGGATGATAGGCGCATGACCATGGCAGACCGCAAAATCATCCTCGGGATGGCACTGACTGACGGCTACGGCACCCTCCCGGGTGCCTGGCGCGCACCGCACGTTGACCCCGGAAACTACTCGAAGGTCGAAGCGAACATTCGCTACGCCCAAGCCGCCGAACGCGGCGGCTTCTCGTTCGTGTTCACGCCCGACTTCCCGGCCGTGCGGGGCGACCTCGAGCACTCGACCGTGAGCAACATCATGGATCCGCTCATGGAGGCGGCTGCGATCTCGCAGGCGACGAACAACATCGGTTTCGTGCTGACGGGGTCTACGACGTTCCAGGAACCTTTCAACACAGCCCGGCAGTTCAAGACGCTCGACATCATGAGTCACGGCCGCGCCGGTTGGAACGCTGTCACGACGAGCGACCAGCTCGTCGCGGCGAACTACGGCAAGCCCGTCGCCGACAGAGCCGAGCGATACCAGCGTGCCCACGAATCGATCCAGGTCGTGCAGTCGCTCTGGGGTAGTTGGGAGAAGGACGCCTGGATCAAGGACCAGGAGTCGGGCCGCTTCATCGATCCTGCGAAGCTGCAGCCGATCAACCTCGGCGGCGAATACGTCGCATCGCGCGGACCGCTCGCGTTGCCGCCGTCGGAGCAGGGGCAGCCTGTCGTCTTCACCTCGGGCGGACCAAGCCCGCATCTGCTTGAGATCGCTGGGCGCTACGCGAGCGGCTTCATCACCGAGGTGTGGACGATCGACGAGGCCCGCGCTTCGCGCGCGGCGCTGCGGCGTGCTGCTGAGAAGGCTGGTCGCAACCCCGACGACGTGAAGTTCATCGTCGGCATCATGACCACCGTGACCCCGACGGTGCGCGAAGGACTCGACCGGCGCATGTCGATGTCGGGCGAGGTCATCGAGGCCCGCCTTCCACACCTCAGCGCGATGATCGGCGTGCCGATCCAGCCGCGGCACATCGACAAGCCGCTCGCGCCCGAACAAATGGCAATCGCGCATGCGTCACCGCAGGACCCGCGCTCCGAGATCGCGCTCAAGGTGGCGCGCGAGGGGTGGTCGCCGCGTGACATCCTCGCGCACGGCGTCATCGATTATCACCCCGTTACCGTGGGGCCGGGGGAGGTACACGCCGATCACATGCAAGATTGGTTCGATGCCGGTGCCGCCGACGGCTTCTGGCTCTCGCCCGACGTCTACGAGGACGGCATCGACGCGTTCGTCGACGAGGTCGTGCCGATCCTGCGCGAGCGTGGCCTCTATCCCGAGGGCTACGTGGGATCCACGTTGCGCGAGAACCTCGGCATCCCCGACCAGTACGGTCTTGGCGAGTGGCTGAAGTGATCACGCGGGATCGGATGCGCCATGCGCTCGCGGGGTTCTCGACCGGCCTGTCGGTCGTCGCAGCCGAAGTCGACGGGCAGATCGTGGGCATGCCCGCGAACTCGCTCGTATCGGTGTCGCTGGATCCACCGCTCGTCTCGCTGTCGTTCGCGTACGCGTCGACGACGTGGCCCGTTCTTCGGCGGGCCGAACGGTGGGGGATCAGTGTGCTCGGCGTCGGGCACGAGCAGGTGCTGAGCAATCTGCGCCGCCCGGCCGCCGAGCGGTTCGTTGGCGTCGAGATGGAGGTGAGGGGCCAGGCGGCCTTTGTTGCTGGTGCGCTCGCGACGATCGAGGTCGTTCCGCGCACTGCCGTAGAGGCGGGCGATCACACGCTGATGCTGCTGGAGGTGCTCGCCCTTGATCGCGATGAGACGCGAGAGCCCCTCGTATTCTTCGGCAGTCGTGTGCGCACGCTGGCGGGTGACGTGCTGACGTTAGCCGTGTGATCAATGGTTGGTCCGTACCGGAACTCGGTGGAGTTCCGCTTCAACAACTGAGTGAAGCCGGCGCGAACGGGCGGTCTATGCCCGACGTTCGACGTCTCGCCTCAAGATCTCGGGCCAGGTCTCGACATCTCCCGGGGTCCGGGCGACCGTCAGAGTTGCGTGCGGGAGCAGCACGGCGAGGGATTCCGCGGTGGACAGTGGGTGGCCCGGATCGCCCACCCAGGCCAAGATCGTCGTCGGCACGTCGATTCGCGCGACGGCCTCAGGGGCAGGCAGGTCACTGAGCGCCGCGCCGCGAAGCAGCGACGGCAAGAGAGCGTCGGCGACGTCGGGCCGTGTCTCCGGGGTGCCGACGGTGGCCGGTGGCGGTGTTGTTCCACGCGTGGCGGCGAGGAATGCTTCCACGCCGTCGGATTCGATGAGCGCGGCCGCTGCTCGGTAGATCTCGGCTTGATCGGGTCTGGTCGTCCAGGCAGTGGGTGGCACCATGAGCGTGAGCCCGGTGAAGCGGTCCGGCTCGATCGAAGCAGCGTGCAAGAGAGTCGCGGTACCCATGGAGGGACCGACTCCGTGGATACGTTCGCCCGGGAACCAGCGGTCGAGCAGCCGCAGAAGGTCCTCAGCGAGGTTCTGCCAGCGATAGTCCTCGGGGACCTTCCGCCCGGTCGACCGACCGTGACCGCGTGCGTCGTACCGGAGCAGTCGAGTCCCACTGAGCCCTCTACCGAGGTCGAGATTGAGGACCCGATCGCGGCCCCGGCTCGACGTGAGGCCATGCAGCTGGACGACGGGGTGTCCGCCTTCATCGCTCAAGGCGACAGCCAGCTCTGCTCCGGCTACCTCGAAAGTGGGCATCAGGGTCTTCAATCGGTGACTGATCGCGTCGGTCGTTGACTTTTCAGACTATCTGGGGCGATATGGTACTGCCCATGCGACTGACCAACGTCACGCACCTCCGCCTCCCATTCGGACGGCTCTGGGGTTACGACGTCAGCGCGTCTGCACTCGGGCGACGCCTCCCCGTGTCGTTCGATCAGCGACTCCATGTCGGCGCAGGCGATCGACCCGGCTCGTGGATGGCGTTGTCCTTCCGGCTGCCCGCATCGACTCGTCGTGAGTCGATCGCCGACGCCTGGCTGGCCGTCGTCGCTCGCCATGGCACGCTGCGATCGGCATTCGCGCCCGGTGCTGATGGCGATCCGGTGCTTCACGAGATCGAGATCGCCCCCGGAAGCTGGGTCGAGCATCCGGTGGCCCCTGGTCAGGCTGTCAACGACGCGTTGCGGGGCATTCTCGATGCGGCGTGTTCACCGTACGAACGTCCTTCGCACCGGCTGTGCGTGTTGGAGACTGCCGCAGGGCTCACTGTCGTGATCGCAGCGGACCACGCGCACGTCGACATGTGGTCGATGCTGGTGATCGCGCGCGACCTGCTGGCTGCGCTCGACACGGGGACGGCGGGCCCGCAACCGCTGCCAGGGCCGGCACCGGCGTTCGTCGAACACACGCACGCGCTGCTGGATCGGGATGCAGCACCGGACCACGTACGTCAGCGTTGGGAAGACATCATCGAGGACAGCGGTGGCGTGATGCCGCAGTTCCCGCTGCCCCTGGGCGCGCCCGAGCCGCATCCCGAGCGCGTGGAAGTGCGCGACGTGTTCGATGTCGACGACGCCGCAGCATTCACTGCACAGGCCCGCGACGACGGCGTCTCGACCCTCGCACGCGCAGTGGTCGCGATGACTGCGGTGACCCGCGAGTTGGCGGGTACCCCGCTTCGAGCTATGTTTCCGGTGCACAGCCGCTTCGAGGACCACTGGCATGACTCGGTCGGTTGGTTCATCACCAACTCCGTCCTCGAGTCGGACGTCGCCGAACCGCACGCGGCGGCGGCCGCGGTGAAAGAGGCGGTGCGACTCGGCGCATGGCCGCTCGCAGACGTACTCGCTCCGTGGGGCGGCATGCCTGTAGCGCCCGGGATGTTCGCGATCTCGTGGCTGGACCTGCGCAGACTGCCCGTGCGAATCGACTCCGTCGGGCTCGACGCCCAATATGTCAGCGCGGCGACCGACACCGATGGTGTGATGCTGTGGTTCATCCTGGATGAGGCGGGTCTGCACCTGAGATGCCGTTACCCCGACACCGCTGAGGGTCGCGCCAACGTCGGCGGATGGCTTGACCTGCTCGTCGCCAGATTGCAGGCGGACGCGCGGTCCTCGGTTCGTGGACCGGCTGACGCGTATCCGTGACCCAGGTGACAGGATTGACGGATGACCGCAACACTCGTGGCCCAAGGGCTGGCCGGCGGGTACGGCCATCGCACCCTGTTCGACTCGCTCGATCTCACCGTCGCACCGGGCGACGTCGTCGGGCTGGTAGGCGCGAACGGTGCAGGCAAGTCGACCCTGCTCACCTTGCTCGCCGGTATCCGCGATCCGCAGGCCGGCACGATCAGACTCTCGCCCGCCGACGCCTTTGTCGGCTGGTTGCCGCAGGAGCATGAGCGCATCCCGGGGGAGAGCGTCGCCGACTACATCGCCCGCCGTACGGGCTGCGCGGCAGCGACGAACGACATGGATGCTGCCGCAGCCGCGCTCAGCGACCCCGCCCTCGCCGCGCCAGGCACAGATCCGGCCGACACGTACTCGACAGCGTTGGAGCGCTGGCTGGCCAGTGGCGCCGCCGACCTCGACGAGCGGCTGCCGGTGGTGCTCGCCGACCTCGGTCTCGATCTCGGCGGTGACGCTGCTCACGCGATGATGACTTCGCTTTCGGGCGGGCAGGCAGCCCGCGTGGGACTCGCCGCGCTGCTGCTCTCGCGGTTCGACATCGCGCTGCTGGACGAACCGACCAACGACCTCGACCTCGACGGCATCGAGCGGCTCGAGGCATTCGTCCGCGGCATCCGTGGCGGTGTCGTGCTGGTCAGCCACGACCGCGAATTCCTTGCTCGTTGCGTGACCAGGGTCCTCGAGCTCGACCTTGCCCAGGGCTCCAACCGAGTCTTCGGCGGTGGCTACGACGCGTACCTCGAGGAACGCGCGACGGTGCGTCGGCACCAGCGCGAGAAGTACGACGAGTTCGCCGACAAGAAGGCCGACCTCGTGGCCCGCGCCAGGACTCAGCGGGAGTGGTCGAGCCAGGGCGTGCGAAACGCGATGAAGCAGGCTCCGGACAACGACAAGATCAAACGCAAGGCGTCGGCGGAGTCGAGTGAGAAGCAGGCGCAGAAGGTGCGTCAGATGGAGAGCAGGATCGCCCGACTCGACGAGGTCGACGAGCCCCGCAAAGAGTGGCAGCTCGAATTCACCATCGGCTCGGCCCCGCGATCGAGTTCGGTCGTCTCGACTCTGAGCTCTGCCGTGTTCCGGCAGGGATCCTTCACTCTCGGACCCGTGTCGCTCCAGGTGAACGCAGGGGAGCGCATCGGCATCACCGGCCCCAACGGCGCAGGAAAGTCCACGCTGCTCCGCGGGCTTCTGGGGCGGCAGAGTCCCGACGAGGGAACGGCAGCGCTCGGCGCGAGCGTGCAGATCGGCGAGATCGACCAGGCGCGTGCACTGCTCTCCGGGACGCAGCCGCTGGCGTCGGCGTTCGAGTCCCTTGTACCGGCCATGGCATCAGCGGAGGTGCGCACCCTCCTCGCCAAGTTCGGGCTCAAGGCTGATCACGTGAGCCGTGCCGTCGACGAGCTCTCACCGGGCGAGCGCACCCGGGCGGGACTGGCGCTGCTGCAGGCTCGCGGCATCAACCTCCTCGTGCTCGATGAGCCGACCAACCACCTCGATCTGGCGGCCATCGAGCAGCTCGAGCAGGCACTCGACTCGTACGAGGGCGCTCTGCTGCTCGTCACACACGATCGGCGGATGCTCGCGACGGTGCGCACTGACCGCCACTGGCGGGTGGATTCGGGCCAGGTCGCCGAGATGTGAAGTTCCCTCAGCGGGCCTCCCGCCCCTGTGCCGCCGAGGTGACGAGGTCGCTCTTGGGCAAGGTTTCGCCGGCGTCGAGAGCGCCCGACCAGGCATCCACCTGGGCGACGGCGGCCCAGTTCGAGTGGAGGAGCGCCATCAGAGTCGCGTGCACCTGCTGGGCGGACACACGGCCCGCTTCGTTGGCGATGTCGATCGCGCCCGTCGCATCGGAGAGGACCTCGACGGCGAAACCGAGCGGCTCGGCGGATGCTGCGGAGGACAGCACGCAGTTGTTCGTCATGTAGCCGACCAGCGTGATCGTGTCGATGCCCTGCTCGCGCAGCCACGCCGCGAGATCGGTTCCGTCGAAGACGCTGGAGAAGTGTTTGCTGACGCGCTTGGTGGCACTTTCTTCGTAAGCGGCGACATCAGGGTGGTTGCCGTGGGTGGCCGATCCGGCCGCGAAGACGGGAGCATCAGCCGGAAGCTCGTGCTGCACCAGAACGACCGGGATGCCGTTCTGCTCGGCTGCGTCGATCGCGGCTCGGATCCGCGCGATGGATTCGTTCCGCTCGGGGTACTGCATCGGGAGCAGTCCCTCGAAGTACTCCTGCTGGGCGTCGATGACGACCAATGCTCGTCGTGGTGCGCTCATGGTGTGTCTCCTCTGGTGGGAAAGTCAGTGTCGGATTCACTGCGGCCGATCCGCACCTCACGGAAAGCTGCAGTGTTTGACGTGAGCTACTCTAGCAACCATCTCACGGTAAAGAGCAACTGATACCATGAGGGCATGGATGACAGAGTTTCGGTTCCCGGTGCCGAGCAGCATCCCAGCCTCGCCCTGGTCAACACTGTGACGACGCAGACCGGAGGCGCCCCGCTCGACGAGTTGGACACGCCCGAAGAGCTGAGGAAGTGGCTCCTGAGGCGCGCCCTGATCGCACCGGAGGCTGAACTGCAGGAGCACTGCCGGAGCCGGATCGTCGCGCTCCGCGAGAGCCTGCGGATCATCTTCGACGCGCACGCGCAGGGCGACGTCCCCGCGGCGGATGCTGTCGACGAGCTCAACCGCGCTCTCACGGCGGTGCCCGGCGCTCTCCTTCTCCGGTTCGAGCCCACGAGTGGGTTCACCCGCAGCCCGGATCATCCGACGACCCAGGTGATCGAGCACGTCATGGCGCTCATCGCCGACGACGCGGCATCGTTGCTCTCTGGGCACGAAGCATCCATGCTCGCACAATGCGACGCGAGCCCATGCTCGCGGTTCTTCCTCCGCACACACGCGCGGCGGCAGTGGTGCTCGACACGCTGCGGCGATCGAGTGCGCGCGGCGCGTTCCTACGTGCGGAAGAAGGCGCCCTCGGTCCGCGAGTGAATCGACCTTCGACGGATCTCCGCTCTCTGCCACCGGACCAGGGCGTCAGACCCGCCGGATCCTCATCGAACGGACGCCCGCCCCGACGGCGACCGACATCACCGCCACCCGTACGAGCGGGTGCACGCGGAGCCAGGTGTAGACGCTCCAGCGGCCGCGCCCTGGTAGCCCGCCATGTGGATCGACGTCTTCCAGCGGACCCTCGAGATTGCCCGCGCTCGGAAGAACCGTTTCCGACGTGTGCATGAAGCGGTCGAAGCGACCGAGCAGACTGTCCATCACCGACGGCACCAGCGAGTCGCCCGCCGTGAAGAAGCGCGCACCGCCGCCCGCGTGGATCGTCCGCACCCGATGGGTGGCGGCGAAGACGATGGCCTCGGCCACGACCGAAGGCGAATAGTGGGGGCGGGGCCCTGTGGGCCGGCGAGACAGGCGATTTCGCGCATGCCGGTAGATGGGTGTGTCGATCACCGCAGGGCGCACGGCCGTCACCGAGATCTCGGGCGCTTCGGTGCGGAGTTCCCGGCGCAGCCCGTCGAGCAGTCCTTCGACGGCATGCTTGGAAGCGGCGTAGCCGCTGTGGAGGGGCAACGTGACGACCGCCTCCGTAGAACTCACGGCGACGAAGGTGCCGCCCCCGGCGCGACGAAGCGCCGGGACAGCAGCCTGTATGCCGTGCAACTGGCCGACGACGTTGACTTCGAAAAGCAGGCGCAGATCGGATGCCGTCGTCTCCGCAACCGGTGCGTAGAGCAGCACGCCGGCGTTGCCCACCCAGGTGTCGATCCGCCCGAACCACTGCTCGACCTGGTGCACGGCGGCCGCGACGCCGGCTGCGTCCGTGACGTCGCAGACGATGTACCGCGCGATCCCTCCGTCGCGCTGAATCGCCTCGACGGTGTCAACCAGAGCCGCTTCGCCTCTGGCGAGGATCACCACGCTCGACCCGGCTCGCGCGAAACGCATGGCCGCTTCGCGACCGATGCCGCGCGATCCGCCGGTGATGACCACGACCTGTTCTTTCAACGGGCGAGGGTTTCGGCTGCGCCGCTCACCTTGCCCTCTCCGTCCTCGCGCCACGGACGCACTCCTTCTCCTCGATGCGATCTCGACTTCGATCTCATGCAACCCTCGATCTCTGTTTTCCCTCAGGGGGTTTGCAGAGGCGAAGGCACCTGCGACAATCACCCGCGACACGAGAACGGCCGTCGGGCGGCGGCGACTGGTTCGGGCGGCACCTTGGCGGCGGGATACGCTGGACCGGGCGGTTCGGGACCGCGGCCCGCTCGCAGGGGCCTGCCGGGGATGTTCCGCCTCAGAGACTGATACCGACGGCACGAGGAGACTGACGCCGATGACCACCGAGACCCAGATCTTCGAACCCGAAGGCCGCGCTGTTCCGTATGTCGACGAAGGCGACGGGCCCGTCAAACTCGTCATGATCCAGGAGCGGGGCGTCCCGATGGATGTCCTCGCCGTGGCCGCGCACTACCTTGCCGAAGAAGCCGGGTTCCACGTCGTGCGGATCGGGCATCGTGGCGGCGTCGACGATGCAGACGTGTCGCTCGAGGAGCGGGTCGAGGATACGCTCGCGGTCATCGACCACGTCGGGCTCGACGACACCTGGGTCGGCGGACACGGCTACGGCGGCACGGTCGCGCGCGCGCTCGCCGCAGCCCACCACGCGCGGGTCAACGGCCTGCTGCTCCTGGGTGTCGAACAGAGCGAGATCCCCGTCGCACCCGTGATCCCGGTGCTCATCATCCAGGGCTCCGACGACACCGTGAATCCGCCCGCAAATGGTGAGCAGCTCATGGCCACCGTCCCTGAGCGTGTGAGCGTGAAGACGATCGCCGGTGGCGACCATCTCTTCCCGATGACCCATCCGATCGAGACCGCTGTCGACATCGAGGAGTACCTCGACTGGGACTGAGCGGGAAGCGCCGGGGTCGCTAGCGGCCCTGGCGCTTCTTGTACGGCTTCGGCTGTCCCTTCACGGCGGGCGCTCGCCCCTCGCCTTTCGAGGCCTTCGCCTTGCCACCCCGGGGCACAGGGGCGTTCCGAACGGGCTCCGGAGCCGCTGCCACCTGCGCACGCGCCTCGACCAGGAGCAGTTCGCCGACCTTGGTGAGCCTGGTCGGATCGTCGCGATGAACGAGCGAGTCGCCGACCTCCGCCTCGAGCTTGTCGATCGACGTGTACAGCGAGGCGAGCGGGATGCCGAGCTTCTCCGCCGCACGCGGAAAGTGCAGTTCCTCCGCGACGGCGATGAAACGGCGGAGTAGCGAGATCTTCACGGGGTGAGCCGTCCTTTCCCGCAGGGATTGCGGTACGTCTTCAGCGTACGCTGGCGAGACACCGATCGAAGGGTTCACCGTGTCCGACCATCACGACAACTCCGCTCCGGAGTGCATCCCCGCACAGTTCGAGGGGTCCGTTCCGGAACTCGAGGCCGACGAGACGATCGCTCCACGGCCGGAGGAGGAGATCGCCGAAGTCCTCCGCGCGGAGCCCGACCTGCGCGACCACACCAGCCACGATCCCGCGTGAAGCCTGAAGTCTGAAGTCTCGGAGCCCATCCACGGAAAAGACGGATGCCGCGACCTCTAGGCCGCGGCATCCGGAAACGTGTTCAGGTGAGGTCGTTCAGGCGACCTTCGGCATCACCGCGAAGGACACGGCGCCCTCGTCGTCGACGCCCGCATCGAGCACCTTGTCGTCGAGCGCGGAGGCGGCCGTCTCATCGAGGAAGAGACGGGTTCCGGAGACCTCGACGACCTGATCCTGCGGGTCCGGGTCTGCGGTGACGAGCACAGCCAGGCGTGCGCCGCCGTCCGCATCAGGGGTGGCGGTGGAGTGGATGCGCAGCCCGGCATCGGGGGCTTCGCTCTGACGACTAACGAGGGTCGTGACGATTGCGGTGGCGTTGTCGGTGAGGGTGAGCACGAGACTCTCCTTCCGGTCGGGGCATGCCGCGGTCGCGACATGTCCGGGCCACGATGCCGGACTTCGGTGCTCGTCTCAAGCCGAGGGATCGGATTCGGAGGAGGCTCTCAACCTTCGAGCGGCTTGCGCATGAAGATCTGCGCGGTCCCATCGCCATCCGGAACCCGCTCGTGCTCCTCGTAGCCGCACGACTCGTAGAGCCGGATGTTCGCCTCGCTCAGGCTTCCGGTGAACAGCTCCGCCACCCGAGCCGACGACGACTCCTCGGCTGCGGTGAGCAGCATCCGCCCGATCCCTTCGCCCTGCATGTCCGGCGCGATGGCGATGCGTCCGACGAGGAGCAGGTCGTCGCGTTCGACGAAGCGGATGGCGCCGACCAGGCGTCCGTCGATCCGTGCGGTGAAACCAGATTCCGAGCGGAGCTCCGCCTCCAGCTCGGTGAGCGTCTGCGTCAACGGAGGCATGTCCACGCTTCCGTAGATCGCCGCTTCCGAGACGAAGGCGGCGCGTTGCACCGTCAACACCTCGCCCGCATCGTCGTCGCTGATCGGGGCGATGACGACCTCCGGTCGATTGTTCTGCTGCTCTTCCCTCACGGTCCCTCTCCTCGTCACGCGGCCACACTCCGGGTTCGCCCGGTCGGTGTCAACCCCCTCGGGGTGCCGCACTCCGCCACGCTAGCGTCCTGGACAGGAGGTTAGAAAACATGGCTGAGACCAAGACGAACAAGAAGACCGGCAACACGACCAAGGGGGGAGTCAAGACCACTCGCCGTCAGAACGCCGAGAAGGGGTTCACGGCATCTCCGACCCTTGCAGCGAACATGCAGGCCGTGCTCGTCGACCTGCTCGAGCTTGCCCTGCAGGGAAAGCAGGCGCACTGGAACGTCGTGGGGCGCAACTTCCGAGACACCCACCGTCAGCTCGATGAGATCATCGAGGATGCGCGCGCCTTCAGCGACACGGTCGCTGAGCGGATGCGCGCCCTGCACGCGGTTCCCGATGGTCGAAGCGCGACGATCGCCGAGACGACCTCCCTCCCCGCCTTCCCGGCCGGAGAGGTGTCGACCACGGAGACCATCGACCTGATCACCGTGCGACTCGAGGCCGTGGTCTCGACGATGCGCGACGTGCCCGACGAGGTCGACGAAGAGGATCCGACATCGGCAGACATCCTGCACGCCGTGATCGAGCGGCTCGAGCAGTTCGCCTGGATGGTCAGTGCCGAGAATCGAAGCCCGGCAGGTCGCTGATCCTGCAGTCCTCCGACGGAGTCGACGCGGTCACCCCTGCGCGGCTCCGTCGGAAGGGCCATCGCGCCGGATGAACCGAGGCAGCGCGATCCAGAGCGCGGCGACCAAGACGGCGCCGGACACCAGCGTCACGGCGCCAGCGGTGCGGTTCACCGTGAAGTCGATGATCAGCGTCGTCACGCCCACGGTGAGTGCGCCGACCACGACCAGAGCGATCCGGACGATGAGCCCGGCGATGCGCACGAGTTCGGGCTTCTGCCGCCGGCCGAACAACTCACGGTGGATGCCGACGGGCGCCAGCGCCAGAATGCTGGCCGTCGCGGCGAACACCACGAGCACGATGTACAGGTTCCGTTGCAGTTCGTCCATATCGAGGAACCGAGGCTGGAAGGCGAGTGCGAGAAGGAAGCCGGTGAGGATCTGCGTGCCGGTCTGCATGACGCGCAGCTCCTGGAGCAGCTCGTTCCAGTTCCGATCCGCCCGCTCGTTGGGTGTCTCGTCGCGGCCGTCCGCGCGATCGTCATCCTCGTGTTCGTCGCCCGGTAGATCCACCGTGATCGCTCCTTTTTCCCGGCCTCTCCAGATTCTCCCATCCGCTGGACGAAAGAAGGAGCGATGACACTCCCGCCGATCGACGACTGGTGGTCGGAGCTGTCGGACGACGCCCGCGACGCGGTGCTCGACAGTGATTCGCCGCACCTCGACGAGACCGTGCGCGAAGAGATCAGAGAAATCACCGGTGCAGTGGTCGGGATGATCGAGGCGCTGACGGACGAAGACCTCGAGTACGCCCGCACTCACACCGAGCGCGATCGCTGACGGAGCGTCGGAGCGGTCAGCTCACGCGTCGCCGGCGCTGGAAGTCTCCTCCCGCAACCGCGGTTCGGTCCGAAGCTCCGGCCGCAGACCCGCCTTATTGGCGTAGAACGCACGGACGCGGTCCATGTCGTCGGCGACGTCGCCGGTGAGATCGAGGGTGGGGCCGAGCCCGGTGGTCATGGTTGTGCGATCGACGAAACCGAGAGTGACCGGCATCCCGGTCTCACGGGCGATGCGGTAGAAACCGGACTTCCAGTACTCGTTGCCTCCGCGCGTGCCGTCCGGGGTGACGACGAGTCCGAAAACCTTGCCGGCGTGCACCTGGCCGACGACGTCGTTGACCACGCGGGCAGGGTCGGCGCGATCGACGGGGATCCCGCCGATCCGGCGCATGATCGGCCCTCGCCAGCCCCGGAAGAGACTCTTCTTCCCGAGCCAATGCACATCGATGTCGAGCCGCCAGGCGATGGCCAGCATCAGCACGAAGTCCCAGTTCGAGGTGTGCGGTGCGCCGATGAGGACGGTCGGCCGGGTCGGGGTGGATTCGCTCACGAGAGTCCAGCGGCTGAACGCCCAGAACACGCGGGCGAGAAGTCGTTTGAGCATGAATCAACGGTACCGGTGCCACTTGCCTCAGCCGGGCGTAGCATCGAGGGATGGAGAAAACGCCGCACGGCCCCGCAGAGCAGGTCGCCCCGATCGGGCTGCAGCCTCTTCCCGGAACGCCGAACCTCCTCGAGGGAGAAGCTGCCGGGTACTGCAGCGACGGCGTCTGCCATCTCCCCGCGCCGCAGACACGGTAAGAAGCAGACGCCGTCCGGCGTGCAGGTTCGGTCAGTGACCGCTGTGCGTGGCCTCGCCGGCGTCGTCCGCCGGCTTGCTCACGAAGGCGCTCAACGCCACCGCCGCGAGCGAGATGATCGCGGCGATGAGGAACGCCATTCGAGCTCCCGGTGCGCCCGCGGCAGCCGTCGACAGGCCCTCGGTCTCACCGGCGTGGAGGATCGACGAGTAGGTGACGGTGAGCAGCGCCACACCGGCGGCCCCGCCGACCTGCTGGAGCGTGTTCAGCACGGCAGAACCGTGCGAGTACAGCGAACGCTGGAGCGAACCGAGCGATGCGGAGAACAGCGGCGTGAAGGACATCGCCAGACCGACGGACATGGCGGCCTGCACGATGATCAGCACCCACCACACGGTCTGCTCGCCGACTGTCGAGTAGTAGAACAGCGCCGCTGAGACGAGCATCGTCCCGGGGATCAGAAGCGGACGCGTGCCGCGGGCGTCGTAGACGCGCCCCATCACCGGGCCCAGCAGACCCATCAGCACCGAGCCGGGCAGCAGGATCAGACCCGCCTGGAGGGCATTGAGGCCGGCGACGTTCTGCAGGTACTGGGGGAGCAGGGTCAGCGTTCCGAACATCGACAGCGCGAGAATCGTCATGATGATCACCGAGAAGGTGAAGTTGCGCGAGCGGAAGACGCGGAGATCGAGCAGCGAGTCGTCGACCCGCTGGAGGATCAGCTGGCGCCAGACGAACAGCGCCAGCGCGACCGCGCCGACCACGAGGGAGACGATCCCGGTCGTCTCGCCGGAGCCGCCTTCACCGCCGAACTGGCTCAGGCCGAACACGATGCCGCCGAAGCCGAGTGCCGCGAGGGGGATGGAGAGGATGTCGAGCGGGACGACGCGGGTCTCACCGAGGTTCGTCATCCACTTCGCGCCCATGGCGAGGGAGACCAAGGCGATCGGGAGGATGATGGCGAACAGTGCGCGCCAGTTCCACGCCTCGAGCACCGCGCCGGCGACCGTCGGCCCGATGGCCGGAGCGAGCGAGATCACGAGGCCGACGCGGCCCATCATGCGACCGCGCGACTGGGGCGGAACCACGTTCATGATCGTGGTCATCAGCAGCGGCATCATGATGCCGGTGCCGGCGGCCTGGATGACCCGGCCGGCCAGCAGCACGGTGAAGCCGGGGGCGATCAGGCAGACGAGCGTGCCGACCGAGAACGCGACCATCGCGGCGATGAACACCTGACGGGTGGTGAACCGCTGCAGGATGAACCCGGTCGTCGGGATGACGACGGCCATGGTCAGCATGAACGCGCTGGTCAACCACTGGCCGAGCTCGGGCGGAATCCCGAGGTCGCGGTTGAGATGCGGGATGGCGATGCCCATCGTCGTCTCGTTGAGGATGGCGACGAAGGCGGCGACCAGCAGCAGCCAGATCACTCGCATGTCGGTGCGCGAGATCTCGCCTCCTGCTGTCGCGGGGGGCGTCGTGATGGAGCCGGTATCGACGGCAGACATGGCGGCCTCCTGGGCAGGAAAAAAGGGGAATTGCGTGAGAGTACGCGAGAGTCATTCAGCGTAACGGCAGCAACGGACATTTCATTCCGTCTCGACCGATATCCGCCGAGAGCGGATCCCGCCCGGCCCCGGATGTCTGATCGGCTGGGTACGCTGGCGCCATGAGCATGGGTGGTGGGCACCGCGGCGGGTTTCGGGGCATGGACGAAGACGCACAGCGGAAGATGAACGCCGAGGCGCCTCGGATCAAGGGCCTCGGAGGGCGGGTTGTCAGCTTGTTCCGGGCCTACCGCTGGCGCATTCTCTTCACCGGCATCCTGGTCGTCGTCGGTGCGGCCGTCGCCGTCATCCCGCCGCTGATCGTCCAACGTATCTTCGACGACGCCCTGTTTCCGGTGGCCGGTGGCGGGCCGCACCTCGAGCTGCTCGCCGGGCTGGTCGGGGCGATGGTCGGGCTCTTCCTGTTCTCGGCTGTGCTCGGCGTCGGTCAGACGTGGTTGACGGCGACAGTGGGCAACAGCGTCACCGGTGATCTTCGCGTCCGGTTGTTCGAGCATCTGCAGGCCATGGAGCTCGGCTTCTTCACCCGCACCAAGACAGGTGTGATCCAATCGCGGCTCCAGAACGACGTGGGCGGTGTCTCCGGCGTCCTGACGAACACGGTCTCGAGCATCCTCGGCAACGTGGTCACTGTGGTCGCCTCCCTCGTGGCCATGATCCTGATCGATTGGCGGCTCACCCTCATCGCGGTCGTGATGATGCCGTTCCTCATCTTCGTGCAGCGCCGTGTCGGTCAGGTGCGCGCGCGCATCGCCGGGGAGACGCAGGAGTCGCTGTCGGAGCTCACCTCGATCACCCAGGAGACGCTGAGCGTCTCCGGAATGCTCCTGTCGAAGGCGTTCAACAGGCAGCGCACCGAGTCGGAGCGCTACCAGGCGGAGAACCGCAACCAGGTCACGCTGCAGGTGCGGCGAGCCATGAGCGGCCAGGGTTTCTTCGCTGTCGTGCAGGTGTTGATGGCGAGCGTCCCTGCGGTCATCTACCTCGTTTCCGGCTACCTGATCGCAGGCGGCACCGGTGCCATCACGGCGGGCACGGTGGTGGCGTTCACCACCGTGCAGGCGCGGCTGCTGATGCCCTTGATGGGGCTGATGCGGGTGTCGCTCGATCTGCAGACGTCGTCGGCGTTGTTCGCGCGCATCTTCGAGTACCTCGACCTGGTGCCCGAGATCGAAGACGCCGCAGACGCGATCACCGTCGAACAGGCCCCGGGGCCCGTCGGGCGCGTGGAGTTCGCCGACGTCGTCTTCCGCTATCCGGATGCTGCAGGAGACGCTCGACCCACGCTGCAGGGCGTGTCGTTCGTGGCCGAGCCCGGGCAGCACGTCGCGTTCGTCGGTCCCTCCGGCGCCGGCAAGACCACGATCCTGTATCTCGCACCACGGTTGTATGAGGCGCACAGTGGGGCGGTGCTGTTCGCCGGCGCGGATGTGCGCACGCTGACCCAGGAGTCGATCATCGATCAAGTGGGGATCGTGTCGCAGGAGACCTATCTCTTCCATGCGACGATCCGCGAGAACCTCCTCTACGCCAAGCCGGATGCGACACAGGACGAGCTCGAGGTGGCATGCACCGCGGCGAACATCCACCACATCATCGCCGGGTTCGAGCACGGATACGACACCGTGGTGGGCGAGCGCGGCTACCGGCTGTCCGGCGGTGAGAAGCAGCGCATCGCGATCGCCCGGGTACTGCTGAAGGATCCGCCCGTGCTTCTCCTCGACGAAGCCACGTCGGCGCTGGACACCGTTTCCGAGCGGGTCGTCCAAGAGGCGCTCGACGAGGCTGCGAAGGGGCGGACGACGCTGTCGATCGCCCACCGGCTGTCGACCGTGATGGGAGCGGACGTCATCCACGTGGTCGAAGCCGGCAAGATCGTGGAGTCCGGCACCCACGCCGAACTGCTCGCCCTGGGTGGCCTCTACGCCGACCTGGCCGCGCAGCAGGTGGCCGCCTCACGCGTGCTGACGTCGGAAGCCGAGATCGAGGATACCGTGACGGGAGGCGTCGAAGCCGGCTTCGCCGAGCGGCGGGCCGACCGCGCTCCGGTCGACTCCGCCGGAGCTGACGCCGTCGCCGCGCTCACAGCGTCGGTGCCCCTGCTCGCCGAACCTCGCGTGGACGAGCGCGTGTATCCGCCCGAAGTCTGATCGCAGCCTGATCGCGCCGACGCGCGCACCTCCGCAGTGGCGCTGTCAGTCCGCAGCCGCGGTGTCCGTGCGCGGCGGCTGTCAGCGCGCGGCGCGGTCAGTGGACGGAGAGCCCGCCGTCGACGAAGAGCGAGAGACCGGTGATGTAACTCGAGCCCGCGCCTGCCAGGAAGACGGCGGCTCCCGCGAAATCACTCGGGAGACCGTTGCGCCCGATCATCGTGCGCGCGGCGAGGGCGGCCACCTTCTCCGGGTCGGTCTGCAGGCGAGCGTTGAGGGGAGTGAGCACGAACCCGGGGACCAATGTGTTGCTGGTCACTCCGGTTCCGCCCCAGGCCTCGGCCTCCGACCGCATCAGCGACTCGAGCGCACCTTTGGAAGCTCCGTAGATGCCGCTTCCGACGAAGGCGCGGTGCGCCTGCTGGGAGCTGATGTGGATGAGGCGGCCATAGCCCCGGGCAGCCATCGTCGCGGCGTAGCGCTGTCCCAGCAGGAAGGGCGCGAGCGCATTGACCGTCATCGTCGCGTCCCAGTCGTCTTCAGTGATCGCCGAGTACGGAGGGCGGATGTTGATGCCTGCCGAGTTGACCAGGATGTCCGGTTCCCCGAACGGCTCGGCTGCAGCATCGGCGACGGCGTGGATGCCGTCGCGAGTACTGAGGTCTCCCACGACGCCGGCGGCGCGGCATCCGCTCTCCTCGAGCTCGCGCACGGTCTCATCGATGCGGGCTGCCCCGCGGGCGACGATGACGGTGGCGGCACCGGCGCGAGCGAGTGCGGTCGCGATGCCGCGGCCGATGCCGGAGCTGCCGCCGGTGACGACGGCGGTGCGGCCGTCGAGTGAGAACAGGGAGGAGAGGTAGTCGTTCACAGGTGCTCTTTCGGCGCTGCTCACCACGACAGTGCCGCGGCGAGTGTGGGGTCGGGGGTGGCGTGGGCGAACTCGGGTGATGCGCGCAGCTCGGTCAGGAAGTCGTCGACCGCTTCGGCATACGCCGGATCAGCGTGGGTTTCCGCGATCTCCACCAATGAGGGGACGTCCATCGCGAGGATGAGGCCGAGTCGGGCGGCGACGGCGGCGTCGGCACCCGCTTCCCGCAGCACGCGGATCCCGCCGCGCAGGGCTGAGAGATAGTCGCGCAGCACGGGCAACTGCGCTTTGCCTTGCGTGATCGATGTGCCATCGGCCCGGACCCGCCACCGCACCACAACGTCGGGGATCACGTCGAAGAATCGGGCGCGGGTGTACATCTGCTGCGCGACCACCTGATCCTCATAGGCGACGCCCTCGGGAAACCGGAGGTCTCGCCAGAACTCGGTCCGACTGACCTTCGACCAGGCGACGATGTTCGACACCGCACGAGGATGCTGTACGAGCGTCGTGCGCAACCGTGCCGGATCCGTGGCTGCGGCCACCCAGGGCTGCACGCGTCCCGGAGTGTAGGCGTCGCCCTGCGGACGCGACCTCACGTACGCTCCCGCAGCGAAGTCGCTTCCGGTCTCGTCGAGGGTGCCGGTGAGGCGGGCGAGAGCGTCGGGCAAGAGTTCGTCGTCGGCGTCGAGAAAGCCGAGATAGGGCGTGTCGACGAGCCCGAGGCCGATGTTGCGGGCGGCGCCGAGGCCGCGGGACGGCTCGTGACGGACCACACGGAACCGCGGATCAACCGCTGCGGCGCGGGCGAAGATGTCACCGGTGTCGTCCGCCGACCCGTCATCGACGAGGATCGCACGCCAGCGTGGTTCGCTCTGCGTGCGCAGCGACGCCAGTGCGGCCGGTGCGAATGCGGCGATGTCGCGTCCGGGGACGATCATCGTCACGATCGGGGCGGATGCGGTCACGAGCCGAGTCTAGGGCCGGGGACCGACGGGAGAGCGCGTCAGCCGGCGACCGCGCGCACCGACTCGGCGACGAGGGTGGCCAGCCTTTCCGGGGCGTCGCCTGCGAGAGGGGTGCGCCCGAAGGTGAAGCGCACGGATGTCTGCGCCACGTCGGGCGAGACTCCGCAGGAGATGAGCACGTGCGACGGCTCATCGCTTCCCGCGGCGCACGCCGAGCCACTGGATGAGACGATGCCGCGCCGCTCGAGTTCCAGCAGCACGGCTTCTCCGCTGGTGCCCGCGAACGTGAAGCTCGCGGTCCCCGGGAGCCGGTGCACAGGATCGCCCGTCAGCGCGGCCTGGGGGACGGTCTTCAGCACCTGTGCGACGAATCGGGTGGTCGCATCACGCACCCCGGCGAACACCGCGTCCCGCTCGGCGTCAGCGATCTCGAGAGCCGTCGCGAGCGCCACCGCCCCGGCGACGTTCTCGGTGCCGGAGCGGCGTCCGCGCTCCTGCCCGCCGCCGTGCATCAGCGGCTCGAGGGGCACGCGACCTCGGACGGCGAGTGCCCCGATGCCCTTGGGGGCGCCCACCTTGTGTCCGGCCACCGAGATGGCATCCGCGCCGAGATTCTGAAGGTTCAGCCAGCCGGCGGACTGCACGGCGTCGAGGTGCAGCGGGACGCCCGCCGCGTGCGCCACGTCCGCGAGGGCCACGGCATCCTGGATCGTGCCGATCTCGTTGTTGGCGTGTCCGACGGAGACGAGCGCCGTGTCGTCTCGGATCGCGCGCGCGACCGCGGAAGGTGCGATGCGCCCTGAGACGTCCACGGAGAGCGCGGTCACCGTGACCGCATGGAAGCGCCGAAGGTACTCCGCGGATTCCAGGATCGACTCGTGCTCGATCGGGGAGACGACGAGATGACGCCCACCGTTCGCGAGCGCCGCCAGCACGATCCCCTTGACGGCGAGGTTGTTCGCCTCCGTGCCGCCGGCGGTGAACACGACGTCGCCGGCACGCATGCCCAGGATCCGCGCGACCCGCGCGCGGGCGTCGTCCAGCGCGCTCGCCGCAGCTTCCCCGGCGGTGTGGTGACTGGAGGGGTTGCCGAACACGTCGGTGAGGTACGGGCGCATCGCGTCGAGAACCTCCGGGCGGATCGGAGATGTGGCGGCGTGGTCGAGGTACAGCACGCTCAGTCGATCCGGACGTCCAGGCCCAGATCGAGCGCGCGTGCGGAGTGCGTCAGAGCTCCGACGGAGATCACGTCCACGCCGGTCTGTGCGATCTCTCGCACCGTCTCGAGAGTCACGCCTCCTGATGCCTCGACCGTTGCCCGATCACCGATCAGCCTCACGCCCTCCCTGAGGTCGTGGAGGGAGAAGTTGTCGAGGAGGACCGTGTGCGCGCCTCCGTCGAGAACGGCGGGTATCTGATCCAGCCGATCCACTTCGACGACGACGTGAGTCGTGTGCGGGAGGCGCGCCAGCGCGTCGCGCAGGGCCGTGGCGAGATGGGCGCCCTCGCGTTGAAGGACCGCGAGGTGGTTGTCTTTGGCCATGACGGCGTCGGACAGAGAGTGGCGATGGTTGTGGCCGCCACCTGCGACGACCGCGTGGCGCTCGAAGGCTCGCAGGCCGGGGGTGGTCTTGCGAGTGTCGACGATGCGGGTGCCGGTTCCGTCGACCGCGCGCACGTAGGCGGCGGTGAGCGTGGCGATGCCGCTCATCCGCTGAGTGAAGTTGAGGGCGACGCGCTCCGCGGTCAGGATGCTGCGGGCCGATCCCGCGACGGAGGCCAACACGTCGCCCGGGACGAACTCGTCGCCATCGCCCACGTGCAGGTCGACGATGAGTGCGGCATCCGTCAGGTGGAAGGCGGCGTCGAACACGTCGCCGCCGCTGAACACACCCGGTTCCCGTGCGACGAGGTCGGCGGTCGCCGATGCATGCGCCGGGAGCAGGGTCGTGCTGGTGAGGTCCCCCCAGGGGGCATCCTCCTCGAGGGCGGCGCCGACGACGCGTGTGAGAGTGGCGGAGGTGAGCATCAGACGGTCTCCAAAATGGATGTGGCAGGACGGACGTGCGCGTCGGTGTGTCGGTGGTGGGCGCCGATCGAGGCGGTGCGGGCGAGTGCGGCAGATGCCGTCGCCTCGGCGAGCAGGAGAAGATTCGCGTCCTCGTGGTCGGCGATGGTGTGTGGTGTGCGCGCGCCGGCCATCCAGGTGCGGAGGATCCGAACGGCGTGAGCAAGTCCCTGGTCGGTCCGCAGAAGTCCGACGTGGTCCCACATCATGCGTTGCAGGGCTTCGCGGCTGAAGGGTCCGGGCCGGGGCGTTTCGTCTGGTCGCTGCGCTCCTCGCTCAACGACCGGTCCGGTGCCCTGGTCGTGGAGCGAGCGAGGCCCAGTGTCGCTGAGCGAGCGCGGCCCCTGGTCGTTGAGCGAGCGAAGCGAGACGAAACGCCACGGCGCACCCACGGCCGCAGCCGCGCGAGCGCCGAAGACTGCCGCCTCGAGCAACGAGTTCGACGCCAGACGGTTGGCGCCGTGCACTCCGGTGCGTGCGGCCTCACCGACGGCGAACAGGCCGGGCACGGTGGTGCGCCCGTCGAGATCGGTGACGACCCCGCCCATGAGGTAATGCGCGGCCGGGGTCACCGGGACGGGATCGCGCGACCAGTCGAAGCCGCGTTCCCTGGTCACTCGATCGATGGTGGGGAAGCGCACCGCCAGCGTCTTCACCCCGAGCGTCGTGGCGTCCAGATGAACCGGGGAGCGCTGGTCTGCCGCCTGGCGGGCGATCGCACGAGCGACGACGTCGCGTGGCGCGAGCTCGCCGTCGGGATGGCTGTCGAAGGCGAACCTTCGGCCGTCGCGGTCGACGAGTGTCGCCCCTTCGCCGCGGACCGCTTCGGAAATCAGGAAGGCCGAGCCCGATGCGAGGACGGTCGGATGGAACTGGACGAACTCCAGATCCGTGAGGGCGGCGCCCGCCCGCTGGGCGGCAGCGATCCCGTCGCCCGTCGTGCCGAGGGGGTTGGTGGTGTGCGCGTAGAGCTGCCCGGCCCCACCGGTCGCGAGGATCACCACGTCGGCACCGATCTCGGATTCCGCGAGGCCGGAGAGCATCCGGATGCCGCGCACGGCCCCACCGGCGACGAGGAGTTCAGTGAGAAAGGCGTGCTCGATCACGCGGATCGACGTCCGTCGTACGGCTGCCGACAGCGCTCGCGAGATCGCTGCCCCGGTGGCATCGCCGCCCGCGTGCGCGATCCGGGCGTGGCTGTGAGCGGCCTCGCGCCCCAGCCGCAGCGTGCCGTCGGGGAAGCGGTCGAAAGCCACGCCACGGGCGATCAGCTCGGCGATCCGCGCACCCCCGTCCGTCACGAGGACGTCGACCGCCGCAGGGTCGGGCTCGCCGGCACCGGCCTGCATGGTGTCCGCCGCGTGCCGCTCCTTCGAATCGCCTGGGCCGTAGACACCGGCGACACCGCCCTGGGCGAGAGCAGTGCAGCCGTCGCCGAGCTGGCCCTTGGTCACCACCGTCACGTCATGCCCTGCCTCGTGGGCATGCAGCGCCGCCGTGAGCCCGGCGAGCCCCGAGCCGACGATCAGGACCTTCATCATGCTCCGGCAGGCACCCGCGGCTTGGCCGCGAGCATCCGCTCCAACGCCACTCGTGCCGGCGTCGCCACATCGTCGCCTACCGTTATCCGGTTGGGAGTGCGTCCTGCCACGAGCTCCTCGAGCACCCACGCCAGGTAGCCCGGGTGGATGCGATACATCGTGGAGCACGGACACACGACCGGGTCGAGGCAGAAGATGTGGTGCTGCGGGTACTGGGCGGCCAACCGTCGGACGAGGTTGATCTCCGTGCCGATCGCGAAGGTCGTCGGTTCGGTGGCGGCGGCGATGGCTCGTCGGATGTAGTCGGTGGAGCCGGCTTCGTCGGCCGCATCGACCACGTCCATCGGGCATTCCGGGTGCACGATGACGCGGACGCCGGCGTGCTCGGCGCGGGCCTGATCAATCTGGTCGACCGTGAATCGACGGTGCACGGAGCAGAAGCCATGCCACAGGATGACCCTCGAATCGGCCAGTTCCGTGGCGGTCGACCCGCCGAGCGGACGTCGGGGATTCCACATCGGCATCTTATCGAGAGGCACGCCCATCGCCTTGGCGGTGTTGCGTCCGAGATGCTGGTCGGGGAAGAACAGGACGCGATGACCCCGTTCGAACGCCCATTCCAGCACGGTCTCGGCATTGGAAGACGTGCAGACGATGCCGCCGTGGCGCCCGACGAAGCCCTTGATGGCGGCGGAGGAGTTCATATACGTGACCGGGATCACCGGCACCTTGCCTCGGGCATCCGCGATGTCGAGATCGCCGAGCACGTCCGCGAGCTGCTCCCAGCACTCCTCGACCTGGTCGATGTCCGCCATGTCGGCCATCGAGCATCCGGCAGCCAGGTTGGGCAGGATCACCGCCTGATCCGGCCGGGAGAGCAGGTCGGCAGTCTCCGCCATGAAGTGGACGCCGCAGAACACGATCGCCTCGGCATCCGCCCTGCCTTTCGCGGCGGTGGCGAGCTGGAACGAATCTCCGACGTAGTCGGCGTGCTGCACGACCTCCTCGCGCTGGTAGAAGTGGCCGAGGATCACGACGCGATCGGCGAGCGCGGCCTTCGCAGCGCGGATGCGCGCATCGAGTTCCGCTTCGTCGGCCTCCCGGTACTCCGCCGGAAGCTCACCCTGACGGGGCGCCCCGGTCGGGATCACGTCCCCCATCGACGATCCGGGGCCGTAGCCGGGACGGGCATCGAAGTCCCAGGGGTCGGCGGCGAGGTCGGTCGTGCAGGTCGCATCGATCGATGCGCCGCTGACGATGGCCTGGATCGCGTGGTCGACAGAGGCGTCGAGCTCGGGAATCTGTGGTGTGGGAACGGCGGTGATGCTCATCGGGTGCTCGTTTCTTCGGAGCCGAGAGGGCCGCGGTCAGCCAGCTCGACGTCGGTGTTGTAGCGGTACAGACGTGCAGGACGGTGGCTTCCGGTGCGGAAGCGGTCGGTGGGGAGGAGGTTTCCCGCAGCCTCCACCTGCCGACGGAAATTCGCCGGATCGAGGTGCCTGCCCAGAATCGCCTCGTAGGCCTCTCGGAGATCGGCGAGCGTGAACTCCGCGGGGAGGAAGCCGTGCGCGACACGGCTGTAGCCCACCTTGTTGCGCAAGCGCCAGATGGCGTATTCGATGATCTTGGCGTGGTCGAAAGCGAGCTGCGGCAGGGCGTCGAGGTCGAACCACTGCACGTTCTCCGGAGCGTGACCGGATGCGCGGTGCGCGGCGCTCTGCGCGACGACATCGTCTTGGCGGAGCAACGCCCAGTAGACGATGGAGACGACCCTGGTGGGGGAGCGGTCGACGGCTCCGAACGCGTAGAGCTGCTCCAGATAGCTCGGAGAGAGTCCTGTCGTCTCGGCGAGGGTGCGGGCAGCGGCATCCACCGGAGACTCCTCGGGTGTGAGCCAGCCGCCCGGGAGCGCCCACTGTTCGGCGAACGGCTCGCGTGTGCGGAGGACGAGCGGGAGCGCGAGCGCGGCCTCGCCAGTGGCGGACGGGCGCAACGTCAGGATGACCGTGGAGACGGCCACGCGGATATCCGAGCTTTGAGTCATCAGTACCTTAACCTCTCGTCTCCGATCTTAGTGTCACTCCGACCATTAGTGCGCGCAGATGACGGTGATCGCCGCCGAGTCCGAAACGTTATGTCCGAACGCGGAAGAAGGTTGTTCGCCCGGATGGGGTTTGTTAGGTTACTGTCCTAACAAACCCCTTGGTGACCGCGACGTCTCCTCCGGGGTTTCGACTCCATCCGGAGAAGTCCCTCCTGCAGTGCAGCACCGAGAGGAAACATCAGAATGATCCGTAACGGAAAGCGCAGAATCGCGCTCACCACCGCAGCGGGGGCATCCGTCCTCGCTCTGGGCCTCACCGCCTGTGGCGCAGGCGGCGGCGCTGACGGCGACGCCGACAGCGACCGGGCCCTCCGCGTCTGGGCCGGAAGCCAGACTCCGATCACCGCGAACTACAACCCGTTCGCACCGACCGTGCTCCACGGCGCGCTCGGACCGATCCTCGAACCGCTGTTCTTCTTCAACAAGACGGCGGACAGCGAGCCGGTCGGTCTGATCGGCGACTCCTATGAGTACAACGAGGACGGCACGGTGATCACGGTCACCATCAAGCCTGACCTCAAGTGGAGCGACGGCGAACCGCTCACCGCAGACGACGTCGTGTTCAGCTTCAACTACGAGGGGAACAACCCCGAAGGCAACGGTCTGGTCTCCGCCGAAGCGTCCGACGAGACCACCGTCGTACTGACGTATTCGTCGGCGCAGTACACCACGGAGTTCCAGCGCCTGGGTTCCACCTACATCCTTCCGGAGCACGTCTGGTCCGAGGTCGACGACTTCGCGAACTTCGCCAACGAAGAGCCGGTCGGATCGGGTCCGTACGTGGTCGACAAGACCACCAGCGAGTCGTACACCCTCGTCGCGAACGAGAACTTCCGCGGCGCGGACGACCTCGGCGTGAAGAAGGTCCAGTACATCGCCGTCGACAACAACCAGACCGCGCAGGACCTCCTCGCTGCCGGTGAACTCGACTGGGCCGGCATGTTCATCCCGAACCCGGACGACGTCACCGGCAACGGCAAGATCGAGTGGATCAACACGCCGCAGGACCCGACGGTGCTCTACACCTGCTCGAACGCCGACCTCGGCTGCACCGGTCCGCAGACCGACGTCGCCGTGCGCCAGGCGCTCAACGTCGCCATCGACCGCGCCACGATCAAGGACAAGGCGTTCGTGGGGCTCACCGGCGACATCTCACCGACCTACGCGCTTCTGCCTCGCGACGAGAAGTGGGTCGCGGATGCGGCGAACGAGGTCAGCCCTCAGGAGGCGGATGCTGCCGAAGCGAGCGCCATCCTCGAAGCCGCCGGGTACACGAAGGACGGCGACTTCTACGCGAAGGACGGTGTGCCGCTCGAGCTGACGCTGACCTCGGTCGACGGCTGGACGGACTACAACGACGCCGCGAAGCTGATCGCCGAACAGGCGCAGGCAGCCGGCATCAAGATCAACGCCTCGACGGTGCAGTGGCAGGAGTTCTCCGACTCCCGCCAGAGCGGCGACTTCCAGCTGATCGTCGGCGGCATGATCGGCACCTCCGTCGCGGACCCGTTCCAGATCTACCGCGACTGGTTCGGTGGCACCGAAGTCCAGTCCACCGGCCCGGTCGGCGCCGAGGTCCCGGCCGGACGCTGGAACTTCAGCCGCTACGACAACCCGACCGTCGATGCAGCCGTCCAGGCCGCGGTCAGCACCGATGATGAGGCGGAGAAGAAGGAGCTCTACGGCACGATCCAGACCGAGATCGTCCGAGACCTGCCGTACATCCCGCTGGTCATCAACGCGACCCAGACGTTCTACAACTCGCAGGACTACACCGGGTGGCCGACCGAGGAAGACCTCTACGCCTTCCCGCCGTCCTGGGGCTCCATCGCGGCAGGGTACGTCCTGACGCAGTTGCAGCCGGCGAAGTAGTCGAGAGGAGACGGGAAGCAGGAAGTCAGGAATCGGTGACATGAAATTCTATGCACGAAGAATCGGGTTCTACGCGTTCACGCTGTGGGCCGCGATCTCCATCAACTTCCTGCTTCCCCGTCTCATGCCGGGGAACCCCGCTGACATCATGATCGCCAAGATGCAGCGGGCCGGCGGCGAGGTGTCCGAGAACACCATCCGCAACATCAAGCTCCTGCTCGGTGGTGACGACGCCTCGCTCTGGGAGCAATACCTGGCCTACTGGGGACGGATGTTCCAGGGCGACCTGGGGGTATCGGTCACCAAGTTCCCCACCCCCGTGACGGAGCTCATCGCCGGAGCGCTTCCGTGGACGCTCGTCCTCGTGGGCACGACCACCGTCATCTCCTTCATCCTGGGTCTCGCCCTCGGTGCCTGGGCAGGCTGGAAAAGAGGCACCTGGGTCGACCATCTGATCCCGGCCACCACGGTGCTGCAGTCGATCCCGTATTTCTGGATGGCGCTGATCCTCGTCGCGGTGTTCGCGGTCGGGCTCGGCTGGTTCCCCATCTTCGGCGGGTACGACGTCTTCGACTTCCCCGACGGGCCGGAGCCGACGTGGGCTTTCTTCTCGGATGCTCTGGCTCATTCCGTCCTCCCGGCGCTGACCATCGTGATCAGCTCGGTCGGCGGATGGCTGTTCGGCATGCGCAACATGATGGTCGCCACGCTCGCCGAGGACTACGTCCTCACGGCCGAGGCCAAGGGGCTCCGCCCGCGGCGCATCATGACCACCTATGCATCCCGCAACGCTGCGATCCCCTCGATCGCCGGCTTCTCCATCACTCTGGGATTCGTCGTCGCAGGGTCGATCGTGATGGAACAGGTGTTCACGTACCCCGGCATCGGCAAGCTGATGTTCCAAGCCGTGACCAACAACGACTACGCACTGATGCAGGGTCTGTTCCTCGTGATCACGATCACCGTGCTCGCCGCCAACTTCTTCATGGACCTCGTCTATGGCTTCATCGACCCGAGGGCTCGCCAGAATGTCTGATCCCCAGAACACCGCCGGCCTCCTCACCGTCCAGGACGAACCGCCGATGACCTCGCCGGCCAGCACCATCTCGCTGGCCACCCAGCCCGGGGGCAAGAAGCGCCGCATTCTGCCGCGCACGTCTCCGAAGTTCATCGTCGGGTCGATCCTCGTGCTCGCGATCCTGCTGTTCGCGATCATCGCGCCGATCTTCACGCAGGACCCCCGTTACACCGGCAACCCGGCACTGCAGCCGCCATCGGCGGAACACTGGCTGGGTACCACCAAACTCGGCAACGACATGCTCGCCCAGCTCGCCATCGGCGCCCAGGGCTCCCTGCTCATCGGCGTGGTGGCCGGCGGCATCGCCATCGTGCTCTCCCTCCTCTTCGGTGTTCTGGCCGGGTACCTCGGCGGCTGGCGGGAAGATGCCCTCGCCCTCTTCACCAACGTGATGATCGTGATTCCCGGGCTGCCGCTGGTGATGGTGATCGCCTCGTTCGTGCCCGAGCGCAGCTGGCAACTCGTCGCCTTCGTGCTGGGGATCACGTCGTGGGCGGGGGCCGCGTACGTGCTCCGGCTTCAGACGCGCTCGCTGCGGACGCGCGATTACGTCTACGCGTCGAAGGTCGCGGGGGAGCGGTCCTTCCGCGTCATCCTCGTCGAGATCATGCCGAACCTGCTGCCGTTGCTGACCGCCCAGTTCCTGTTCGCGATCATCTTCGCGATCCTGGGTGAAGCGGGGCTGTCGTACCTCGGGCTCGGGCCGAACTCGTCGATCACCTGGGGGTCGATCCTCAACGATGCGCAATCGGGGCAGGCGCTCGGTCGTGGAGCCTGGTGGTGGTTCGTGCCGCCCGGCCTGATGATCGCGATCCTCGGCGCGGGGCTCGCACTCATCAACTTCGCGATCGACGAGGTCATCAACCCGAAGCTGCGCAATGCGCCCGAAGCCGCGCGGCGCGTGCGCAAGGTCGCCAAGATCAAGGGAGTGACCGCATGAGCGACGCCGTGCTGACAGCGAGGAACGTGTCGATCGAGTACGAGGTCGACCCGCCGGTCAAGGCCGTGCGCAACGTCTCGCTCACCCTGAACCGCGGGGAGATCCTCGGCCTCGCAGGGGAGTCGGGCTGCGGCAAGACGACGCTCGCCTACGGGATGAACCGTCTGCTCAAGGCCCCCGCACTGATGACCAGTGGCGAGATCGTCTTCCACGACCGTGACGGGCACGACATCGACATCGTCGGGCTCGACGGGGAGGGTCTTCGGGCGTTCCGCTGGGACAAGATCTCGATGGTCTTCCAGGGCGCGATGAACTCGTTGAACCCGGTCATCGATGTCCGCGCGCAGATCTTCGACATCTTCGACACGCATCGCCCGGGAATGTCCAAGAAGGACAAGACCGCGCGGGCAGAGGAGCTGCTCACCCTGGTGGGGGTGGATCCCAGCCGTCTCACGAGCTTCCCGCACGAGCTCTCCGGTGGCATGCGGCAGCGCATGATGATCGCCATGGCGCTCGCCCTCGACCCTCAGGTCATGATCATGGACGAGCCGACGACGGCGCTCGACGTGGTCGTGCAGCGCGGCATCATCCGCGAGATCATGCGTCTGCGGGAACGGCTGGGGTTCGCGGTGATCTTCATCACGCACGATCTTCCGATGCTGATCGAGATCAGCGACCGGATCGCCGTGATGCTGCGGGGCGAGATCATCGAGCAGGGCACTGCGGAGGAGATCTACCGCACCCCGCAGCACGAGTACACGAGGACGCTGCTGTCGAGTTTCCCGTCGTTGAAAGGCGAGCGCGGCGACTTCGTCCGCACCGGCGTGAGTCAGGAGGGGAACCGATGAGCGTGAAAGCGGATGCCGCGACGTCGACGACGACGCTGGAGGCGCGCAACCTGGTCAAGGACTTCCACCTTCGGTCCGGGTTCAAGACGAACGTCCTGCACGCGGTGAAGGACGTCTCCTTCACGATCGAGGCGGGGAAGACCGTGGCGTTGGTCGGTGAGTCGGGGTCGGGGAAGTCGACGATCGCGCGGATGCTGATGAAGCTGGAGACCCCGACCAGCGGAGAGATCCTGCTGGACGGGAAGCCGTCCGGGACACGTGGTCGCGCGCTCGAGCGGTACCGTGCGGACGTGCAGATGGTGTTCCAAGACCCCTTCGCGTCGCTGAACCCCTTCCACACGATCGTGCATCATCTCGAGCGGCCGATCCGCCTGCACCACCCCGAGCTGTCCCGTGCCGAGGTCCGAGATCGAGCCGTGCAGCTGCTCGAACGCGTGCGGCTGACGCCCGGGGAGAGCTACGCCGAGCGCCGCCCGCACGAGCTCTCCGGCGGGCAGCGCCAGCGGGTCGCGATCGCGCGGGCTCTGGCGCCGGGAGCGCGCTTCATCGTCGCGGACGAACCCGTATCGATGCTCGACGTCTCCATCCGGTTGGGCGTGCTGAACCTCCTCGCGGAACTGCAGCGGGAGGAGAACCTGGGGGTCCTCTACATCACGCACGACCTCGCGACGGCGCGCCACTTCTCCGACGAGATCATGGTGCTCTACAAGGGAGACGTGGTCGAACGTGGGCTCGCTGACGAGGTGATCCTCAACCCGCAGCACGACTACACAAAGACCCTTCTCGGGGCGGCTCCCGAGCCCGAGAATCTCGGCAGGCTCCGCGACGAGGTGCGCCGCGAGCTCGGGGTGACCGGCTGACGATCCCGCTACACTGGAGCCACAACTGAAGACAGGCCGAATGACCCACGCGGGAGAGCCCCGGCGAACGCAGCCGGGCACCGAAGGAGCAAGCCTCCCCGCCAATCTCTCAGGTAACGCGTACCGCGCGGTTCCGGCCACTCTGAAAAGCGATTTCGAGCGAAGCGAGAAATCGGGTTGAGCGAGGGCGTCCGCGCCCGAGCCGAAACCCTGGTGAGACACGTTCCGCGAGTCTCCTCGTCCTTCCTTCGCCCACCGAGATCCGCCGACGGTGAAAGCCCCGATTCGATGCTCCCTGAGCCTGTCGAAGGGTGAAGCTCTCAGGCCCATGACAGAGGGGGAGTTCCCAGGAGCGGCGCTGTTGCTGTTCCGCCCGATCCAGCCCGGGAGAACTCCGTGTCCGAACCCCGCTACACCCCGCTGCGCGAACGCCATGAGGCGCTCGGAGCGTCCTTCACCGACTTCGGTGGCTGGCAGATGCCGGTGCGATACACCTCTGACCTCGCCGAGCATCACGCGGTGCGGCGTGACGCCGGCATCTTCGACATCTCGCACATGGCCGAGTTCCTCGTCACCGGCGAATCGTCGGGGGAGTTCCTCGACTACGCTCTCGCCGGCCGTCTCTCGACCATGCGAGTCGGGAAGGCGAAGTACTCCCTGATCCTCACCGAGGACGGCGGCATCGTCGATGATGTGATCGTCTATCGTCTCGCGGAGGATCGCTACCTGGTGATCGCCAATGCCGGGAACCGTGGCTTTGTCGACGCGGCTTTCGCCTCGCGCATCCGCTCGTTTCCGTCCCTGATCGAACGGGCGGAACCTCCGCGTGCGGAGGGCGAGGAGCGCAGTTTCGCCGGCTTCCTCGGCGATCGCGGCGTGGATGTCGAAGACGTCTCGGACTCCTACGCCTTGGTCGCGGTGCAGGGGCCGTCCGCTGAGTCCATCGTCGCCGCCACGGCGGGGATCGCCGATATGAGCATCCCGTGGGCGGAGCAGAAGTATTACGCCTGGGCGGATGCCGTCTTCCGCGGGCAGCCGCTGCTGATCGCCCGCACCGGCTATACCGGCGAGGACGGTTTCGAGCTGCTCATCCCCACCGCCGAAGCGCCCGCCCTCTGGGACGCACTCGTCGACGCCGGGGCGCCTCGCGGCCTCGTTCCCGCCGGGCTCGCCGCCCGTGACACGCTTCGCCTCGAGGCCGGCATGCCCCTCTACGGTCACGAGCTGAGCCGGGAGACCAGACCGGCGCAGGCGGGGCTCGGACGTGTCGTGGCCGCCGACAAGGAGAGCTTCGTGGGCAAGGCGGCGCTGCACGGCTCCGAAGACGCGGAAGCGCCCGTGCTGGTCGGACTCATCGCCGAGGGCAAGCGCGCCGGCCGTGCAGGCTATGACGTCGTCGCCGAAGACGGCACGACGATCGGCGAGATCACCAGCGGCGCCCTGAGCCCGACTCTCGGTCATCCCATCGCGATGGCCTATGTCCACCCGTCTTCCGCTGATGCGGGGACGACGGTGTTCCTCGATGTGCGCGGGACGAGGATTCCCGCGACCGTGACCGACCTGCCTTTCTATCGGAGGACCAAATGACCGACCTCACTGCACTGAGCTACACCGAAGAGCACGAGTGGATCGCCGCTGACGCGTCGGACACCGTCACCATCGGCATCACCGACTTCGCCGCCGAGAAGCTGGGCGACGTCGTCTTCGTCGAACTTCCCGCTGTCGGCACGGAGGTCACCGCCGGTGCCGTCGTCGGCGAGATCGAGTCGACCAAGTCGGTCGGTGAGCTGTACGCCCCTGTCTCCGGCACGGTCGTCGAGATCAACGACGCCGTCGTCGACGACCCGTCGTTGGTCAACGCGGAGCCGTTCGAAGGCGGATGGCTGATCAAGGTGTCGGTCGCCGCCGGCGCGTTGGACGCACTGCTCGACCGCGATGCCTACGTCGCTCTCACGGAGGCCTGATCCTCTCGTGGTCACTTTCGCCGATCGTCACATCGGAACCACGGATTCCACCCAGCGCATCATGCTCGATGCTCTCGGGGTGGGAACTGCGGACCTCGCATCAGGATCCGAGGAGTTGATGCGTCAGGCTGTTCCGTCGTCGATCTTCACCCCGGCGACCGACTCGGCCATCCCTGCTGCGGCCAGCGAGACGGAAGCGCTCAGCGAGTTGCGCGCGCTGGCCTCGCGCAACGCGGTCAACCGTCCGATGATCGGGCTCGGTTACTACGGGACGATCACCCCGCAGGTCATCCAGCGCAATGTTCTGGAGAACCCGTCCTGGTACACGGCGTACACGCCGTATCAGCCGGAGATCTCACAGGGACGGCTGGAGGCGCTCATCAACTTCCAGACGATGGTCGCCGAGCTCACCGGGCTGTCGACGGCCAATGCGTCGATGCTCGACGAGTCCACGGCCGTCGTCGAGGGGATGCTGCTTGCGCGGCGCGCATCGAAGTCGACATCGAACGTCTTCGCGGTCGACGCCGACGCATTGCCGCAGACCCAGGCTCTCCTGGAGACACGAGCGGATGCCGTGGGCATCGAGCTCGTGTCGGTCGACTTCACCGCCGGCGACCAGCTGCCCGCCGACCTGTTCGGCGTCTTCGTGCAGTACCCCGGTGCTTCGGGTCGGGTATGGGATCCTTCGGGGGTCATCGATGCCGCTCACGTGGCCGGCGGCCTCGCCGTCGTCGCGGCCGATCTCCTCGCCCTGACACTGATCTCCTCGCCCGGCTCGCTCGGAGCCGATGTCGCGGTCGGTACGACCCAGCGCTTCGGGGTGCCGATGGGCTTCGGAGGACCGCATGCCGGCTACATGGCTGTCCGTGCCGGCCTCGAGCGTCAGCTCCCCGGTCGCCTGGTCGGAGTGTCGGTCGACGCCGACGGCAAGCCCGCCTACCGGCTCTCCCTGCAGACCCGGGAGCAGCACATCCGTCGCGAGAAGGCGACCTCGAACATCTGCACGGCCCAGGTCCTGCTCGCCGTCATGGCCTCGATGTATGCGGTGTACCACGGTCCGGACGGACTTCGTGGGATCGCGGCCGACGTCGCGTCCAAGGCCGCCCTGCTGGGGGACTGGCTCTCCGAGCGCGACGTGGACGTCGTCCACGAGACGTTCTTCGACACGCTGCGTGTCCGGGTCCCCGGTAAGGCAGCCGACATCGTCCGCCGCGCGCACGACGAGCTCGGCATCCTGCTTCATCACGTCGACGGCGACACTCTGGGCATCTCGGTCGACGAGACCACGACGTTCGCCGAAGTCTCCGCCGTGAGCACCCTGTTCGGCGCGCCGGCCAGGGTGATCGATCCCCGCGGCGACGGCACCCGCGCCCGCATTCCGAACGGTCTGCACCGCCAGGACGACTACCTCACCCACCCGGTCTTCCACGCTCACCGCAGCGAGACCGCGATGATGCGCTACCTCAAGAGCCTCGCCGACCGCGACTACGCCTTGGATCGGGGCATGATCCCCCTCGGCTCCTGCACGATGAAGCTCAATGCGGCCAGTGAGATGGCAGCGATCACCTGGCCGGAGTTCGCCGGCATCCACCCGTTCGCTCCGGCATCCGACGTGCAGGGCTATCTGGAGCTGGTCGACCAGCTCGAGGGATGGCTCGCGGAGGTCACGGGCTACGACGCCGTCTCGCTGCAGCCGAACGCCGGTTCGCAGGGGGAGCTCGCAGGCCTCCTCGCGATCCGCGGATACCATCTGGCGAACGGCGACGGTCAGCGCACGGTCTGCCTCATCCCGTCCTCAGCGCACGGCACCAATGCTGCGTCCGCCGTGCTGGCGGGGATGAAGGTCGTCGTGGTCGCGTGCGATGAACTCGGCAACGTCGATCTCGACGACCTGCGCGCCAAGATCGCGACGCACTCGGAGACGCTCTCCGCTCTGATGATCACGTATCCGTCGACGCACGGCGTCTACGAGCATGATGTGGTGGAGATCACCGCGGCGGTGCACGATGCCGGCGGCCAGGTCTACGTCGACGGCGCGAACCTCAACGCACTGCTGGGTTATGCCCGGTTCGGCGACCTCGGCGGCGACGTCTCGCACCTCAACCTGCACAAGACGTTCGCGATCCCGCACGGTGGCGGGGGTCCCGGTGTGGGTCCCGTCGCTGCGAAGGCGCACCTTGCGCCGTTCCTCCCGTCGCATCCGCTCGCGCAACGGGCAGAGCACTTCGGTGGTTTCGCCTTCGAGGGGGGAGCGGTCTCGGCCGCGCCGTACGGGTCTGCCGGCATCCTGCCGATCTCGTGGGCGTACGTGCGCATGATGGGTGCCGAGGGGCTGCGTCGCGCGACCGCGGCGGCCGTGATCTCAGCGAACTACATCGCAGCGCGCCTCGGTGAGCACTACCCGGTGCTCTACAGCGGTGACCACGGGCGGGTCGCGCACGAGTGCATCCTCGACCTCCGGCCGCTGCGCGAAGCGACGGGCATCACCGTCGACGACGTCGCCAAGCGTCTCATCGACTACGGCTTCCACGCCCCGACCATGTCGTTCCCCGTGGCGGGCACGCTCATGGTCGAGCCGACCGAGTCGGAAGACCTCGGTGAGATCGACCGCTTCATCGAGGCGATGATCATGATCAAAGCGGAAGCGGATGCCGTGGCGGCGGGGCGCTGGCCGGCGGACGACAACCCTCTGGTGCACGCGCCGCACACCGCGGTGTCTCTGATCGCCGGGGAGTGGGCACACGCGTACACCAGGGAAGAGGCCGCGTATCCGGTGCCCGCACTCGTCGCGGGCAAGTACTGGCCGCCGGTCCGGCGCATCGACCAGGCGTACGGGGACCGCAACCTCGTGTGCGCCTGCCCGCCGATCGAGGCTTTCGCCTGACGATCGAAGTTCCCGCGACGGCGCCGCGCTCTCCGACACGGAGGGTGCGGCGCCGTTTTCATGCTTCTGCATGTTTCAGGGACGTTAATATTGGTCACCACTCAGTAACGGTTCGTTAGCTGAACGCTCTGCGCGAGGACACCCCGGGTTAGTGTCAACTATCCCTACGCGCTCAACGGTGAGCGCGCAGTCTGATGAACACTCCACAGGAGGACACAAAGTGAAGCGCAACAAGATCGCCCTTGCGGGCACCGCGTTGTTCGTGATCGGCGCCATGGCGCTCGCGGGCTGCGCGAGCGGCGGTGGCAACGACGCGGCGGAGGAGACACCTTCCGGTGATCCCACGGCCGTCATCTCGGTCAACAACACCGAACCGCAGAACCCGCTGATCCCCACGAACACGAACGAAGTGGGTGGCGGCATGGTCATCCAGAGCATGTTCGCCGGCCTGGTGTACTACGACGCCGAAGGCGCCATGCACAACGACGTCGCCGAGTCGATCGAGACCGAAGACGCTCAGAACTACACGATCAAGATCAAGCCGGACCAGACCTTCACCAACGGTGACCCGGTCGACGCCGAGTCGTTCGTGACGGCGTGGAACTACGGCGCCGCCCTCGACAACGCGCAGCTCTCGAGCTACTTCTTCGAGTCCATCGAAGGCTTCTCCTACGACGAGAACGTCCCGGAGCTCTCGGGCCTCGAGGTCGTCGACGACCTGACCTTCACCGTCAAGCTGAAGCAGCCGGAGTCGGACTTCCCGCTGCGTCTGGGCTACACCGCGTACTTCCCGCTGCCGGCAGCGGCGTGGGACGACATCGCGGCCTTCGGTGAGAACCCGATCGGAAACGGACCGTACAAGTTCGAAGAAGAGGGTGCCTGGAAGCACAACGAGCGCATCGACCTCGTCAAGAACGAGGACTACACCGGTCCCCGTGAGGCGCTGAACGGCGGCGTGGACATGATCCTCTACGCCAGCACGGATGCCGCGTACGCCGACCTCCAGGGCGGCAACCTCGACATCCTCCAGGAGATCCCGGACGCCGCACTGCAGACGTTCGAGACCGACTTCGAGGGTCGCACGGTCAACCAGCCGGCTGCGGCGAACGCGACGATCGTCATTCCCGAGCGTCTCGAGCACTTCAGCGGTGAAGAAGGCGCGCTGCGTCGTGCAGCGATCTCGCACGCGATCGACCGCGAAGAGGTCACGGAGATCGTCTTCAACGGCACCCGCACCCCGGCGAAGGACTTCACGTCGCCGGTGATCGACGGCTACTCCGAGGACATCCCCGGATCCGAGGTGCTTGAGTTCGACGCCGACAAGGCGAAGGAGCTGTGGGCTGAGGCCGACGCCATCGCGCCGTGGACCGGTTCGTTCGAGATCCAGTACAACGCCGACGGCCCCAACCAGGGGTGGGTCGACGCCATCGCGAACCAGCTGAAGAACAACCTCGGCATCGAGTCGGCAGGCAAGCCGATCCCGACGTTCGCCGATCACCGCACGCTGATCACCGAGGACAAGGCGACCACCGCGTTCCGCGCCGGATGGCAGTTCGACTACCCGTCGATGTTCAACGGTCTCGGCCCGATCTTCGGAACGGGCGCCGGTTCCAACGACGGCGACTACTCGAACCCTGAGTTCGACGCACTCCTCGACGAGGGCGCGGCTGCTCCGGATGTCGAAGAGGGCATCTCGAAGTTCCAGGAGGCGCAGGAGATCCTGTTCGAGGACCTGCCCGCCATCCCGCTCTGGTACACCAACGCCATGGGCGCCTGGGGCGAGTCGGTCGAGAACGTGGAGTTCGGCTGGGACACCTGGCCGATCCTCTACCAGGTCACGAAGGACGGCGAGTAAGCCTGACGGCACTCACCTGTGAGGCGGTGACGATTCGATCGTCACCGCCTCACAGGCTGTGTTCGTCACGCTCTACCGCCTCCCCGCACGGGACAACGCATGCTCGGCTACATTCTGAGACGCTTCCTGCAGGTGATTCCGGTCTTCTTCGGTGCCACCCTGCTCATCTACTTCCTCGTGTTCGCCATGCCAGGCGACCCGATCCTCGGCCTGTTCGGCGACCGCACCCCGAACCCGGCGGTCGTGGAACAGCTGCGCGAGCAGTATCACCTGAACGACCCGTTCATCGTGCAGTACTGGTACTACATCACCGGTGTCTTCCAGGGTGATCTCGGCACCACGTTCTCGGGTCGGCCGGTTTCGGCCGTGCTCGCCGAGACCCTGCCGGTCACCGGACGTCTCGCGGTCATGGCGATCGCCATCGAGTTCGTGCTCGCGATCGTGATCGGCACGGTCTCGGCGCTCCGCAAGGGCAAGTTCTTCGACCACACGATGCTCATCGTCGCCCTCGTCGCCATCGCCATCCCGATCTTCGTCGTGGCGTTCCTCGCCCAGTATTTCCTGGCGATCCAATGGGGCTGGTTCAAACCGACGGTCGGCTCGGAGAACGACTGGGGCGACCTGTGGCTGCCGGCCATCGTGCTCGGCTTCAGCCTGTTCGCGGTGAGCATGCGCCTCATGCGCAGCTCCGTGATCGACACGCTCAATCAGGACTGGGTGCGCACGGCGTTCAGCAAGGGGTTGTCGCGCGGACGGGTCCTTCCCGTGCACGTGCTGCGCAACTCGCTGATCCCGGTGATCACCAACTCGGCCACCAACTTCGGTGTGCTGCTCGTGGGGGCGACCGTGACGGAGGGCATCTTCAACGTCCCCGGCGTCGGCAACGTGCTCTACCAGGCCGCGATCCGAAACGAAGGGCCCACCGTGGTCTCCTTCGTCACGGTGTTCGTGATCCTGTACGTCCTGGTCAACCTCCTCATCGACCTGCTCTACGGTCTGCTCGACCCAAGGATCCGCTATGCATGACCCCACCACGCAGAATCACTTCGTCGCGCCCGTCGAGACGGCGACCATCTCGGTCGACGCGGTACGCATCGCCGAGAAGCCGAGCAACCTGTGGCGTGACGCATGGGCCGACCTGCGGCGGCGTCCGCTGTTCTGGTTCTCCGTCGTGCTCGCGCTCTTCTTCATGGTGATGGCTCTGTGGCCGACACTGTTCACCTCGACCCCGCCGAACAGCAACTGCGAGCTCGGCAACAGCAACGCCGGCCCCACGGAGGGACATCCTCTCGGCTTCACGTTCCAGGGCTGTGACATCTACGCGCGAGTCGTGTGGGGGGCGCAGACCTCGCTCGCGGTCGGCCTGCTGGCCACGGCGATCGGCTCGATCGTCGGGCTCATCATGGGTGCGCTGGCCGGATTCTACGGCGGATGGCTCGACTCGCTGCTTTCGCGAATCGGTGACATCTTCTTCGCCATCCCGTACATCCTCGCGGCCGTCGTGGTCATGACGGTGTTCTCGCAGTACCGCTCCGTGCCGGTCCTCGCACTCGCCATCGGAGGCTTCGCCTGGGCGTCGACCGCTCGCGTCGTGCGCGCCGAGGTGCTGAGGGTTCGTCAATCGGACTTCGTCGTCGCTTCGAGGGCGCTCGGGCGCGGCAAGTTCGGCACCCTCGTCGCACACGTCATCCCGAACGCGCTGGCGCCGTTGCTCGTCGTGTCGACGCTGGCCCTTGCCGCGTCGATCGTCGCCGAAGCGACCCTGTCGTTCCTCGGCGTGGGCCTCGGAAGCTCGACGATGTCGTGGGGAAATGACATCAGTGCCGCGCAGGCGTCGCTCCGGGTGGCGCCGATGGCTCTCATCTATCCGTCGATCGCGCTCACGCTCGCCGTGCTCGCGTTCGTGACCCTGGGCGAGCTCATCCGAGATGCCATCGATCCGAGAGCGAGGGCACGGCGATGAACGATCGCGTGAACGCACGAGTTCCACTGCTGAGCGTGCGCGACCTCACCGTCGCCTTCCGCACGCAGGAGGGAGAGAAGGAGGTTCTGCATGGCGCGAACTTCGACATCTTCCCCGGCGAGACTGTCGCGATCGTGGGGGAGTCCGGATCGGGCAAGTCCACGACGGCCAGTGCCATCGTGAACCTGCTGCCGGGGACCGGAACCATCACCGGGGGCTCGATCACCCTCGACGGCCGTGAGCTGACGAAGCTCGGCCGTCGGGAGATGGAGGCGCTGCGCGGTCGCGAGATCGGGTTCGTGCCCCAGGATCCGATGTCCAACCTCAACCCGGTGTGGAGCATCGGCTTCCAGGTGAAGGAGGCGATCCGCGCGAACGGGATCGCCCGCGGCCGGGACGACGTGAAGGCACGCGCGATCGAGGTGCTGCAGCAGGCCGGGCTGGCCGACGCCGAGCGTCGTCTGCACCAGTTCCCGCATCAGTTCTCCGGCGGGATGCGTCAGCGGGCGCTGATCGGCATCGGCCTCGCCGCCGATCCGAAGCTGCTCATCGCCGACGAGCCGACCTCGGCTCTCGACGTCACCGTGCAGCGGGTCATCCTCGATCACATGGCCACCCTCACTCGCGACAAGGGCACCTCGGTGCTCCTGATCACCCACGATCTCGGTCTTGCGGCCGAGCGCGCGGAGAAGATCATCGTGATGAGCAACGGCAACATCGTCGAGGCCGGCCCCAGCAAGCAGATCCTCGAGAACCCGCAGCATCCGTACACCCAGCGCCTCGTGGGGGCGGCGCCCAGCGTGGCGTCGCAGCGCATTCAGGCCGTCGTGGAAGACCGGGGCATCGAGACGCTCGAGGACCTGGCGAACATCCCGCCGACGGTGCGCGTGGCCGGTCTCACCAAGGACTACAAGATCCGTCAGGGCAACTTCCGCAGCGAAGCTTTCCGCGCGGTCGACGACGTGTCCTTCGATATCCCGCGCGGCAAGACGCTCGCCCTCGTCGGCGAGTCCGGATCGGGCAAGTCCACGGTCGCGAAGATGCTGTTGAAGCTCGAAGAGCCCACCAGCGGCATGATCGAGATCGACGGGCAGGATGTGTCGAAGCTCTCGAACGCCCAGGCGTTCGGTCTGCGTCGCCGCATGCAGCCCGTGTTCCAGGATCCGTACGGATCTCTCGACCCGCTGCGGAATATCGGAAACACGATCTCCGAGCCGCTGCAGATTCACGGTGTGGGTGATCGAGCCTCGCAGCGAGAGCGTGTCGAGGAACTGCTCGATCAGGTGGCTCTGCCGAGGGCACTGGCGACGCGGTATGCGAACGAGCTCTCGGGAGGTCAGCGGCAGCGTGTCGCGATCGCTCGCGCGCTCGCGTTGAAGCCCGACATCGTCGTGCTCGACGAGGCGGTCTCTGCCCTCGACGTGCTGGTACAGGACCAGATCCTGCAGCTGCTCGCCGATCTCCAGTCGGAACTGAACCTCACGTATCTGTTCATCACCCACGACCTCGCCGTCGTCCGGGTGTCGAGCGACCTGGTGTGCGTGATGGAAAAGGGCAAGGTCGTCGAACAGGGCACCGTGGACGAGATCTTCGCCAACCCGCAGCAGGAATACACCGACCGTCTGCTCAAGGCGATCCCCGGCGCGTCCATCCCTCTGGGAGGGCGCTGACGGTGACGGCCGATCCACGACCCGAGGCCGCGCGCACCTATCGCGCGGCCTCCGGTCCGGTATCCCTGATCGTCTCTGCGCTGCTGGCGCTGTTCCTTCTCGGCGACGCGGTCATCCGCGCCGGGTGGGGCTCCATGCTGCTGCTCGCCCCCTGGGTGCTGCTCGTGCTCTGGGTCGTCTACGAGGTCGCCGTGGCGTCCGTCGTGCGCACCGATGCCGAGGGTGGGACGGTGCAGAACATGCTTCGCCGGACCACGTTCGGGTGGCGCCGTGTTCGTGACATCGACCTCCGGTGGCAATTGGTCTTCTCGTTCGACGACGGCACCGATCTGACGTGCTTCGGCGGACCTGCGCGTGCGCGTCCGGTGCGGAAGCGTGGAACGCAGGGGGAAGCGCCGAAGGCCCCATCCGGTCTCCGCGACCTCACCGAGATCCGAGACCGCTGGGAGGCGGCGCCCGCTGCCGCTGACGCCCCGATCCAGCGGAGCTGGGATCTGCCCGCGCTCATCGCCCTCGGCGTGATCGTGGTCTGGGCCGTCGTCGCTGTCCTCATCGTGAACGGCGGCTGAACCCTGCCGACCCCTCTCAGCCGGGCAGACCGAACAGCTCCGGCCAGGTGGCCGCCGCCCACGGGTAACCGACGAACACCGTCGCGTCGATGAGGAAGTGCGCGACCAGGAACGGCAGCAGCCTGCCGGTGCGTTGGTAGAGCCAGCCGAACAGCAGTCCCATCGCCAGGTTCCCGATGAAGGCGCCCGGCCCTTGGTACAGGTGATAGCTGGCGCGCAGTACGGAGGTCGCGACGATGATCGTCCAGGGGCCCCAGCCGAGCTGCTTCAGACGGGCGAAGAGGTAGCCCAGCACGACGAACTCCTCCTGCAGAGACGCCCGCGCGGCGGCGAGGAGCAGGATGGGTACCGTCCACCAGTGCGCATCGAGTCCGGCGGGGTTCACCGCGACGAAGAGACCGAGCGCCCGACCGACGATATACAGGCCGAGCCCGGGAATTCCGATCGCGAGCACCAGCAGGATGCCGCGGCCGGTGTCTGTGCCCACCCTCGTGCCGTCGAGCCCGAGCCGGCCGAGGTGCGGTCGGCGCGACTGCCAGAGAAGGAAGCAGACCAGCAGCACGGGAACGAGTGAGAACCCGATCGAGAGCACCTGGTAGATCAGATCGAAGATCTCGCGGTCGCTTCGCGACGGATTGAGGGTGGCCGTCTGGTCGGCCAGCGGCGTCTCGTCCGTGAGGCGGTAGGCGAGCTGCACGATCGCGTACACGGCCGATTGGCCGAGCCCGAGCGCCAGGACGATCGCGATCTCCCACCAGAGGCGCGCGCGTGACGGTGCGGGGATGTCCGACAGGGTCACGTCGGAGGTCGGAGATCGAGTCACGATTTCGATGCTATGACCTCTGCTCAGGAACAAGCCCTGAGGGTGCGTTATCCTGAAATGTCGGCTTCTCGACACAATCCCACACCTTTTAGGACTTCTGCATGGCGCACGCCCTCCGTTCTGACCTCCGCAACGTCGCAATCGTCGCGCACGTCGACCACGGCAAGACCACCCTCGTCGACGCCATGCTGCGTCAGACCGGCTCCTTCGGCGAACATGCCCACGTCGACGATCGTGCCATGGACTCCAACGACCTGGAACGTGAGAAGGGCATCACGATCCTCGCCAAGAACACGGCGATCACATACAAGGGCGTGCACGCCACCGATGGCGAGGTGACGATCAACGTGATCGACACCCCCGGCCACGCCGACTTCGGCGGTGAGGTCGAACGCGGCCTCTCCATGGTCGACGGTGTCGTCCTGCTCGTCGACGCGAGCGAGGGCCCGCTGCCGCAGACCCGCTTCGTGCTGCGCAAGGCACTCGAGGCGAAGCTTCCCGTCATCCTCCTGGTCAACAAGACCGACCGCCCCGACGCTCGCATCGCCGAGGTCGAGGAAGAGGCTCACGACCTGCTGCTGGGCCTGGCGTCCGACCTCGTCGACGATGTGCCCGACCTCGACGTCGATGCGCTCCTCGACGTCCCGGTGGTCTACGCCTCCGGTCGTGCCGGCGCGGCCTCGCTCAATCGTCCCGCCGACGGCTCGCTGCCTGACAACGACGACCTCGAGCCGCTCTTCGGTGCGATCCTCGAGCACGTCCCCGCGCCGTCCTACGACGACGAGGCCCCGCTGCAGGCGTGGGTCACCAACCTCGACTCCAGCCCGTTCCTCGGCCGCCTCGCGCTGCTGCGCGTCTTCAACGGCACCCTGAAGAAGGGGCAGACCGTTGCGTGGGTCCGCGCTGACGGCACCCACCAGAACGCCCGCATCACGGAACTGCTGAAGACCCGTGCGCTCGAGCGCTACCCGGCCGAATCCGCAGCCCCCGGTGACATCGTCGCCATCGCCGGTTTCGAAGACATCACCATCGGCGAGACCATCGCCGACCCGGAGGATGTCCGCCCCCTTCCGGCGATCACGGTCGATGACCCCGCCATCTCGATGACGATCGGCACGAACACGTCCCCGCTCATGGGCAAGGTCAAGGGCCACAAGCTGACCGCGCGCATGGTGAAGGACCGCCTCGACAAGGAGCTCATCGGCAACGTCTCGCTCAAGGTGGTCGACATCGGCCGTCCGGACGCGTGGGAAGTCCAGGGTCGTGGCGAGCTCGCCCTCGCTATCCTCGTCGAGAACATGCGCCGTGAAGGCTTCGAGCTCACCGTCGGCAAGCCGCAGGTCGTCACGAAGAAGATCGACGGCAAGACCTACGAGCCGTTCGAGCACCTGACGATCGACACTCCGGAGGAGCACCTCGGGGCGATCACCCAGCTTCTCGCGAACCGCAAGGGCCGCATGGAGAACATGACCAACCACGGCACCGGGTGGGTGCGCATGGAGTTCATCGTCCCGTCCCGTGGCCTCATCGGATTCCGCAGCGAGTTCCTCACCACGACCCGCGGCACGGGCATCGCCAACGCGATCTCGCACGGCTACGAGCCGTGGGCAGGTTCCATCACCACGCGTCAGAACGGTTCGATCGTCGCCGACCGCCAGGGAGTCGTCACACCGTTCGCGATGATCGCACTCCAGGAGCGCATGTCGTTCTTCGTGCAGCCCACGCAGGAGGTCTACGAGGGCATGGTCATCGGCGAGAACTCCCGCGCTGACGACATGGACGTCAACATCACCAAGGAGAAGAAGCTCACCAACATGCGTGCGGCGAGCTCCGACACCTTCGAGTCGATGACTCCGCCGCGTCAGCTGACTCTGGAGGAGAGCCTCGAGTTCGCCCGCGACGACGAATGTGTCGAGGTCACCCCCGAGGTAGTCCGTATCCGCAAGGTGAACCTCGATGCGAACACTCGCGCCAGGGAGACCGCGCGTCTCAAGCGTCAGGACGCGAACGCCTGACTCTGGATCCGAGCGCTCTGCAGAGGGCCTCGCACCGCCGAACGGCGCGTGTGGGGCCCTCTTCTCATGTAAATCCCAGGTGAGGGATATATTTCGTTCAGGTTTGTGGGCCAGACTCGAGCACTTGCGCCTGGGATGACATCCCGATGAGTCTCCTGCACGGGCGTACGACGACCCGAAAGTCGACCATGCTTCATGAATCACGTGCGCTTCGGCGCGCCTCGGCAGCGGCATCCGCTCGCGCTGCCGTCACCTCCCGTCGCCCGATGATGATCCTCGGAGCCGCCGCCGCGACCCTGCTCGGCGTCACCCTGACCGCAGGCTTCGTGTCTGCGCCGGCCGCAGGAGCCGAGAATCCGGATCCTGCCGCCGCCATCGCCGAGATCTTCACCGCTCCCGAGACGCCCGCGAAGGTGGCGGACGCCGCCGCGATGCCCTTGGCCGACGCGCAGGAGGCGGTGACGGCCGCACAGGCCCTGAGCGAAGAGGTGTCCGCCTCGGGCTTGGCGGTGGATGGCACCCCGTCCGTCGACGTGGTCGAGCTGAAGGAGGATGTCGACGCGCTCGCCGATCGCGATGCGATGCCCGCGGTGGTGGTGACCGTCCTCGCGAGCGAGGTCGAAGCGAAGACGGCGACCACGATCGCCGCAACGGACGCTCTGCAGTCCGCGTTCTCCGCGGCGAAGGAGAAGAAGGCCGCGGATGAGAAGGCCAAGGCCGCAGCCGCGGCCGCCGCGGCTGCCGAGGCCGCCGCAGCGGAGAAGGCGGAGGCTGCGGCTGCAGCGCTGGCCTCTTCGAACACGGTCGAGGGTGCGAAGGCCACCGCGCAGCAGCTGATGTCCAGCCGGTATGGATGGGGCGGAGATCAGTTCTCCTGCCTCGACTCGCTGTGGACCAAGGAGTCGGGCTGGAACTACCAGGCGTACAACGACGATGGTGGCGCCACCGGCATCCCGCAGGCTCTCCCCGGGAGCAAGATGGCCGCAGCCGGAGCCGACTGGCAGACGAACGCCGCCACGCAGATCGCCTGGGGCCTCGGCTACATCTCCGACGTCTACGGCACGCCGTGCAGCGCCTGGGGGCATTCTCAGGCGATGAACTGGTACTGAGCGTCAGCGGAGCTCGGAGATGAGCACGGCGCTCGTACCCGGGGCGGTCGCCGCGAAGACGTGTGGTGCGTCTCCGGGGTAGGTCAGATAGTCCCCGGGTCCCAGCAGCACCGGAGCCTCGGCCGGGCCGACCTCGGCGCGGCCGCCGATGAGGACGACATGTTCGACGGTGCCGGGGTGGTGCGGATCCGAGCGCCGGGCCTCACCGGGCTCCGCCCGGATGAGATAGAGATCGCGCCGGGCGCCGGGAGGGCTCGCCGACAGAAGCGTCGCGCTGTACGCAGCGGCGGACGAGGGGACGCCGGCGAGATCGTCGGCGCGGATGAGCGTGGGAGCGTTCGCCTGTTCGTCGACGAGCACCGCGAACGGCACGCCGAGAGCCACCCCGAGCGCCCACAGCGTCTCGACACTGGGGTTGCCTGAGCCGCTCTCCAGTTGAGACACCGTCGCCTTGGACACACCGGACTGCCGAGCGAGTTCGGAGACCGAGAGGCCCACGGACTCCCGCTCGCGGCGGAGTGTGCGGGCGATTCGGGTGCGGAGTTCCTCCATGCGTTCATCATGCCAAACGATCGTTCGCTTGACTATCCCGGTTAAGGTGTTCAGAATGATAGTCATGTGTTCACTAAAGCGAACGCCAGCGGGAACGTCGCGCTATGTCCGCTGAACGCGAGGTGTGGCGCGAAGCCCTCGGCGTCGTGCTGGCGACGAGCGCCTACGGCATCTCCTTCGGCGCGCTGGCGGTCGCCTCCGGGCTCGACGTCCTCCAGGCCTGCGTGCTGAGCCTGTTGATGTTCACCGGCGGATCGCAGTTCGCGTTCGTCGGAGTGTTCGCCGCCGGCGGGCTGGCCGCGCTCCCGTCCGCCGTCGCGTCCGCGGCACTGCTCGGAGTGCGCAACGTCGCCTACGGCATGCGCATGTCGCCGCTCGTCGGTGGGGGAGTACCGCGCCGTGCCGCAGCGGCGCACTTCACGATCGACGAGTCCACGGCGGTCGCGATCTCGCAGTCCGACCCGCGACTGCGTCAGATCGGATTCTGGGTCACCGGCATCGGCATCTTCGTCGGCTGGAACATCACGACGCTCATCGGCGCTCTCGTCGGCGATGTGCTCGGCGACCCTCGCACGTGGGGACTGGATGCCGCCGCCGCAGCAGCATTCCTCGCGCTCCTCTGGCCGCGGCTGAAACAGCGCCAGGCTGTTGCCGTGGGCGTGGCCGCGGCCGTGGTGGCCGCTTCACTCACGCCGTTCCTCATGCCGGGACTGCCGGTACTCGTCGCCGCAGTCGTCGCCGTCGTGGTCGGCTGGTTCAACTGGCTCGGGCGCCCTCCGGTGACCCCGGAAGAGTCGGCGGATGCGGAGGCCAGGTCGTGAGCCTTTGGAGTGCCATCCTTCTCGCCGCGGTGATCTGCCTCGCACTCAAGGCGGCGGGCTACCTCGTTCCCCCGAAAGTCCTGGAGGCTCCGCGCCCGGCTCGGATCTCGGATCTGCTGACGGTGGCTCTGCTCGCCGCGCTCGTGGCGGTGCAGTCGCTGGGTGACGGCCAGGCGATCACCGTGGACGCCCGGGTCCCCGCTCTGCTCGTCGCAGGGGGGCTTCTCTGGCTGCGTCAGTCTTTCCTCGTCGTGGTCGTGGCGGCAGCGCTCGTGGCGGCTCTCCTTCGGCTGTTCGGGCTGGCTGGATAGCGCCGCAGCCCGGCGGATTCCGGCCTGGCGCCGCGGGTAGGATCGACGGGTGCGCGTGAACTGGGTGTCGAGAGTGCTGTCGTGGGTGGCGGCGGCCCTGGTCGGGGGCGTCTACGGCATCGCCGGGACGATCGGTCACAGCCTGATGTGGGGTCCGATCCCGGTCGGGCTCATCGTCGGAGCCATCGCCTGCGCCGCGATCCTGACCGCCATCCGTGTGCTCACGCACGACAGGGGGGCAGCGGTCGCCGCCGGTCTGGGAATGATCGGGATGCTGGTGATCATCTCCGGTCAGGGCCCGGGCGGATCCATCGTCGTGCAGAACTCGCTCGCCGGGCAGATCTGGACCTACCTGGTCGCTGGAATCGTGCTGCTGGTGGTGGCCTGGCCGTCTTTCTCACGGCTCCCGACCCGCGCGGAGCCAGCCGCTTCGGAGGAACAGGCCGTCCGCGAGTCGTAGACTGAGTGGGTGACGTATGTGATCGCCCTCCCGTGCGTCGATGTCAAGGATCGCGCCTGCATCGACGAGTGCCCCGTTGACTGCATCTATGAGGGTGAACGCTCGCTCTACATCCACCCCGACGAGTGCGTGGACTGCGGGGCGTGCGAGCCGGTGTGCCCGGTCGAGGCGATCTACTACGAAGACGACCTCCCGGACGAGTGGCAGGACTACTACAAGGCCAACGTCGAGTTCTTCAACGAGATCGGTTCCCCCGGCGGTGCTGCCAAGGTCGGCGTGTACAACTTCGACCACCCCGTCATCGCCGCCCTCCCGCCCCAGGGCGAGTAGGCACGCACCGTGAGCGTCCGCGACCTCGCCGAGTACCCGTGGGACGCAGTGGTCCCGTTCCGCGAGCGTGCCGCTCGGCATCCGCTCGGCATCGTCGATCTTTCCGTGGGCTCCCCGGTCGATCCGACACCCGAGATCATCCGGCGTGCGCTGGCCGACGGCACCGATGCGCACGCGTATCCGCAGACGGTCGGAACGGCTGCCCTCCGCGAAGCCATCGTGGAGTGGTACGCCCGCCGCCGCGGGGTGTCCGACCTGACCGTCGACAACGTGCTGCCGACCATCGGCTCGAAAGAGCTCGTCGCTCTGCTGCCGACGCTGCTCGGGCTCGGCGCTGGCGACATCGTCGTGCACCCGCGGGTGGCGTACCCGACGTATGAGGTCGGGGCGCGCGTCGTCGGGGCCACGCCCCTTCCGGCCGATGACCCTGCGGAATGGCCGGAGGGCACGAAGCTCATCTGGATCAACACGCCGGGCAACCCCGACGGCCGCACGTGGACGGTGCCGGAGCTCGCGGCGGCGGTCCGCCGTGCGCGCGAACTCGGAGCCGTGCTCGCGAGCGATGAGTGCTATGCCGAGCTGGGCTGGGAAGGGACATGGGCGAACGAGCCGATTCCCTCGGTCCTCGATCCTCGCGTGACCGACGGAAGGCGATCGAATCTCCTGAGCGTCTACTCGCTGAGCAAGCAGTCGAACCTCGCCGGCTATCGGGCCGCGTTCGTCGCCGGCTGCGCCCACATCGTCAGCGATCTGCTCACAGCGCGCAAGCATCTCGGCCTGATGCCGCCCGCTCCCGTGCAGCACGCCATGGCTGTCGCCCTCGGCGATGACGAGCACGTCGCCACGCAGAAGGAGCTCTATCGCACCCGGCGTGACGCCCTGCGGCCTGCTCTGGAGTCGGCGGGTTTCCGCATCGACGGTTCCCAGGCAGGCCTGTACCTCTGGGCATCCGAGGGGCGCGACGCGTGGGACTCGATGGGGCGCCTCGCCGATCTGGGCATCCTCGCCGGTCCTGGGCCGTTCTACGGCGCGAGCTCCGGTCAGCACGTCCGCCTCGCTCTGACGGCTCCCACCGACCGCGTCCTGGAAGCGGCACGCCGTCTTCAGGGAGAAAAGCTGTAGCTTCCCTCTTTGTAAATGACGTCCGTTTGGCGGATGTCACAGTAGGCCTGCGTGGCTACTAGGCTGTAGAGGCGATTCGGTCGTTACCCGACCTGGTGCTTCGGCGCCGTGAGATCGCCTATTCCGGCTTGATCAAGATCTTGTCTGGCACCGACGCGACGAGCGCACGGTCAGACACCAGGAGGAGGTCCGCGTGAGTGCAGCGGCAGACCAGACGGCGAAGCTGACGATCGGCGACACGACCGCCGAATTCCCGCTGGTACGCGGCACGGCGGGCCACGACAGCATCGACTTCTCGACGCTGACCCGGCAGACCGGGTACACGGGTCTCGACTACGGGTTCGTCAACACGGCGTCGACGAAGTCCGACATCACCTTCATCGACGGCGACAAGGGGATCCTGCGCTACCGCGGCTATCCCATCGAACAGCTGGCGGGAACGACCAGCTACCTCGAAGTCGCCTGGCTCCTCATCTACGGCGAGCTGCCCTCGGCGTCCGAACTCGCCGAGTTCGACGAGAAGATCCGTCGACACACGCTGCTCCACGAGGATCTCAAGCGGTTCTTCTCCGCGCTGCCGCACACGGCGCACCCCATGTCCGTGCTCTCGTCGGCCGTCGCTGCGCTGTCGACCTACTACGAGGGTCAGACCGATCCGCACAACCCGGAGCACGTCGAGCTCAACATGGTGCGCATGCTCGCCAAGCTCCCCGTCATCGCGGCCTACGCCCACAAGAAGAGCGTCGGTCAGGCGTTCCTCTACCCGGACAACTCCCTCGGCTTCGTGGAGAACTTCCTCAAGCTCAACTTCGGGGTGCTGTCGGAGCCGTACGAGATCAACCCGGTCATGTCCAAGGCGCTCGAGCTTCTGCTCATCCTTCACGAGGACCACGAGCAGAACGCCTCGACCTCGACGGTTCGCCTGGTGGGTTCCACCGGAGCCAACCAGTTCGCGTCGATCTCCGCCGGCATCCAGGCCCTTTCCGGGCCGCTCCACGGTGGGGCGAACGAGGCTGTGCTCACGATGCTGGGTCAGATCCGCGACTCGGGGCAGAGCGTCTCGCGGTTCGTCGAGCGCGTGAAGAACAAGGAAGAGGGCGTGAAGCTGATGGGCTTCGGGCACCGGGTCTACAAGAACTACGACCCGCGCGCCAAGCTCGTCAAGGACGCCGCCGACGAGGTGCTCTCGTCGCTCGGGGTCACCGACCCGCTGCTCGACCTGGCCAAAGAGCTCGAAGAGCTCGCGCTTGCCGACGACTACTTCCGCGAGCGTCGCCTGTACCCCAACGTCGACTTCTACACGGGCGTGATCTACAAGGCCATGGGCTTCCCGACCAGGATGTTCACGGTGCTGTTCGCCATCGGGCGTCTGCCGGGATGGTTGGCGCAGTGGCGAGAGCTGCAGCTCGACCCGCAGACGAAGATCGGCCGCCCGCAGCAGCTGTACACCGGGTCCCCGGAGCGCACCTTCCAGACGCGCTGACCTCAGGGCGCGCTGAGCCACACTTGAGGCGCGGCGCCCCCGCGACCGAGGCCTCCGCCAGCTCGCCGGGCGACGCGTCAGACCGGATACGAAACGCCCCCTCCCGCCGAAGCGGAGAGGGGGCGTTTTCGATTCAGCCGGTATGGCCCGGGGTCAGCGACCCTGCGAGCGGCCGCCCTGACGAGCCTGGCCGCCCTGACGCGAGTAACCGCCCTGACCCTGCGCGGCGCCACCCTGTCCGCCGGAGCCGGGACGACGACGGCGGGCGGGGGGAGTGGTCGCTCCGGAGCGCTCACCGCCGGCGGGGCGCTGCTTGGCCTGGCGCTGCGGCTGGACCGCCTGCACGGGCGCGGGACGCACATGCGCGGCACGCTCGGGCACGAGGCCCGTGATCGCGTCGGTCGTGGCGTTCTCCAGCGGAGCGCTGATGGCGGCCTTGCGCAGAAGGTCTTTCACGTCGCGGCGCTGCTCGGGGAGCACGACCGTCACGACGGTGCCGGCAGCGCCCGCACGTGCGGTGCGACCGGAACGGTGCAGGTACGCCTTGTGCTCGACGGGCGGGTCGACGTGGACGACGAGGTCGACGTTGTCCACGTGCACACCGCGGGCGGCGACGTCGGTGGCCACGAGCACACGCACGCCACCGTCTTCGGGCGCCGCCGAGAACGCGCTGAGGTTTCGCTCGCGGGCGTTCTGAGACAGGTTGCCGTGCAGGTCGACTGCGGGGATGCCCGCGGCCGTGAGCGACTTGGCCAGCTTCTTGGCCTGGTGCTTGGTGCGCGTGAACAGGATGCGACGGCCGGTGCCGGACGCGAGGTCGCGAACCAGCGCAGTCTTGTTGTCCGTCGAGTCGACGACCAGCACGCGGTGCGTCATCTCGCCGACGGGCACGCTCTCTTCGTCGACCTCGTGGCTCACGGCGTTGGAGAGGAAGCGGCGGGCGAGAGTGTCGATGCCGCGGTCGAGGGTGGCGCTGAAGAGCAGGCGCTGGCCACCGGCCGGGGTGGCGGTGAGGATGCGGGTGACGCCGGGGAGGAAGCCCAGGTCGGCCATGTGGTCGGCCTCGTCGAGCACGGTGACCTCGACCGCGTCGAGGTGCACGATCTTCTGCTTCATGAGGTCTTCGAGGCGGCCGGGGCACGCGACGACGATGTCGACGCCGTTGCGCATGGCCTGCTCCTGGGGACGCTGGCTGACGCCGCCGAAGACGGTCGTGACGCGCAGGCCCTTGGCTTCGGCGAGCGGAGCGATCGTCGCTGCGATCTGAGTGGCGAGCTCGCGGGTCGGGGCGAGCACGAGTCCACGCGGGTGACCGGCGCGGCTCTTGCGGGAGGAGGCGGCGATCCGGGCGACGAGGGGAAGCGCGAACGCGATCGTCTTGCCACTGCCGGTGCGACCGCGGCCGAGCAGGTCGCGACCTGCGAGGGAATCGGGAAGCGTATCGCGCTGAATGGCGAACGCCTCGGTCTTGCCGTCCTTTTCGAGGACAGCGGCGAGGTCGGCGGGCACGCCGAGATCGAGGAAGGAAGTCATGGGGTATCTCCGAGAATGCACGCACGACAGTGAGGCCGGGTGCGGGAAGGTGGGCGACGGCGCGGGATCGCGCATCGTTTCGCCGTTCGAAATGGCCAGAACCAGCTAGTGGCGCGGGAGCGTGTCGACGACGCAGACGTCTCGCATGGCGAAGAACGTCACTGGCGAGACTAGCACGCGAACCTGTGCGGACGGCTCAGCGCGGCGCCGCGCGGGTCTCGCCGTGCGGCGGAGACGGTCAGGCGTGCAGTGCCTCGTTGAGGGTGACGCCGGCGCCTGCGCGGCGCACCGCCTCGATCGCGCCGCTGAGAGAGTTCCTCCGGAAGAGGAGCCCGTGTTGTCCGGACAGCTCCGCACCCTTGACCGTCTTGCGCCCGCCACCGGCCGTCGCCGGTCCGTCGACGAGCACGATCTTGCTGCCGGCTGTGACGTAGAGACCCGCCTCGACGACGCAGTCGTCGCCGAGAGAGATTCCGATACCGGCGTTCGCGCCCAGCAGTGTGCGGGCACCGATCGACACTCGATGCGAGCCACCGCCCGACAGGGTGCCCATGATCGACGAGCCGCCCCCGATGTCGCTGCCGTCGCCGACGACCACGCCCTGCGAGATCCGTCCCTCCACCATCGATGCGCCGAGCGTGCCCGCGTTGAAGTTGACGAATCCTTCGTGCATCACGGTGGTGCCGGGAGACAGGTGGGCGCCGAGGCGGACGCGCGAAGCGTCGGCGATGCGCACACCCGTGGGCTGCACGTAATCGGTCAGACGGGGGAACTTGTCCAAACCCTGCACCTGGATGCCGGCTCGCTGAAGAGCAGGACGCAGCCGTGCGGCGTCGTCGGGGTGGATGGGGCCCGCGTTCGTCCACGCGACGGTGGGAAGGTGGCCGAAGATGCCGTCCAGATTCAGCTCATTGGGACGTACGACGAGATGCGAGAGCGCGTGCAGACGCAGGTAGGCATCGGGCGTCGACGCCGGAGCCTCGTCGAGGTCGATGTGCAGCTGCACCACCTCGACGGTGACGTTGCGTCGCTCGTCGGGCCCCGTGAGTGCCTCCCAGGTGGCGATCACGGCGGCAGCATCCCCGGCGGCTGGAGCGCTTGATCCGACCTCGGGGAACCAGGCGTCCAGAACGGTGCCGTCTCCGGCGGTCGTGGTCAGTCCGATGCCCCACACGCTGCGCGAATCACTCATACGTCCACGGTATCGCGCCCGCCGTGTGACGAGTCCACGCGTGACGGTAAGTAGGCTGTGGGCATGGTGCTCGATCTGACCGCGTCGTCCGCAGACCTCACCCGCGCTATCTGCGACATCCCCAGCGTTTCCGGCGACGAGAAGACTCTCGCGGATGCGATCGAGTCGGCGATCGCCCCGTTCGCCCATCTCGAAGTCATCCGACACGGCAACACCATCGTCGCGCGCACCGACCTGGGGCGCGCGCAGCGCGTCGCCATCGCGGGTCACATCGACACCGTGCCGATCAACGCCAACGTCCCCACGCGAGACGTCGAGATCGACGGCGAACCATATCTCTGGGGACGCGGCACAGTAGACATGAAGGCCGGCACCGCGGTGCAGCTGAAGCTCGCCGCAGAACTCACGGACCCCGTCGTCGACATCACCTGGATGTGGTACGACAACGAAGAGGTGGAGGCGTCGAAGAACGGCCTGGCACTGCTCGCGGCCGTGCGCCCCGACCTCTTCCAGGCCGACTTCGCGATCCTCGGCGAACCTTCCGACGGTGAGGTGGAAGGCGGGTGCAACGGCACTCTGCGTGCGATCGTGCGCACGACGGGCGTCCGCGCGCATGCGGCCCGAGCCTGGATCGGTGAGAACGCGATTCACCGAGCCGCGCCGATCCTCGCCCGTCTGGCCGAGTACCGAGCCAGGGAGATTCCCGTCGACGGCCTGCTGTACCGCGAGAGCTTGAGCGCGGTGAGGATCGCCGGGGGAGTGGCCGGCAACGTGATCCCCGACGCGTGCGAGGTCGAGGTCAACTACCGGTTCGCGCCCAGCAAGTCGGCCGCGGACGCGGAGGCGCATGTCCGCGGCGTGCTCGCAGGTTTCGAGATCGAGATCACCGATGCGGCCGAAGGCGCGCGCCCGGGCCTCGATGCTCCGATCGCTCGGCAGTTCGTCGCCGCCGTGGGCGCCGAGCCGCGCCCCAAGTACGGGTGGACCGACGTCGCACGCTTCTCCGCCCTCGGCATCCCGGCAGTGAACTACGGCCCCGGTGACCCGCACCTCGCGCACCACGACGAAGAGCGCGTGCCGATCGCGCAGATCGACGCGGTCGAGCGGGGCTTGCGCGCATGGCTCACCTCGCGCTGAGGACCGCTCGACGATGGGCGCGAGCGCCCATCGCGCTGCGCATCGCGGTGATCTATGTCGTCGCGCGCGTGATCACCACCGGGTTCCTGATCGCGGCGGCATCCCAGTCGACCTCGCTCTCGCGATTCGGCGCGGATGCCGGTCTGGTCGACTTCGTCCTCGGCTGGGATGCCCAGTGGTACTGGGTCGTCGCGGAGAACGGCTATCCGGCGGAACTGCCGCTGACCGATTCCGGCGACGTCACGGAGAACGCGTGGGCGTTCATGCCGGTGTTCGCCTTCGCCGCCAGAGCAGTGGGGTTCCTCTTCGGATCCTGGGGGGTGGGAGCCTTTCTCGTCTCGTTCGCCGCGGGGTATCTGGCCTGCCTGGCGCTGCACCGTCTGCTGCGAGATCGCGTCGGCAGTGCCGCGGCCACGTGGGCCGTCATCTTCTTCGCAGCGGGTCCGCTCGCGGCGATGTTCCAGGTCGGCTACGCGGAGAGCCTGTTCCTTCTGCTGCTGTTCCTCGCGCTGGACGCCACGACACGGCGCCGCTACGGCTGGCTCTACGTCTTGATTCCGGTGATGGCGTTCACGCGGCCGGGAATCCTGGCGTTCGCGCTGTACCTCGGGCTGCACGGCATCGTGCGGTGGCTGCATCGGAGGGACGACCCCCTCACATCCCGCGAGATCGTGCACATCATCGCGCTCGGCGCGATCGCGGTCGCCACCGGCTTCGGGTGGCAGCTCATCGCCGGCGTCGTCACCGGAGTCCCGGGGGCGTACCTCGCCACCGAACTCGCGTGGCGTCGCCACTGGGTCGCCGGCGGTGTCGACGGTTTCGTGCCGTTCGAGGGCTGGGTCCAGGCTGCGCAGTTCTGGTTCGACCTGTGGGGCCTCCCTGCCTGGTGGGGCCCTGTCGTGCTGGCGCTGATGGCGGTCGCTGTCGGCGCGGCCCTGCTGCGCGCCCCCCAGGTGCGGGCGATCGGCGTCGATCTCAGACTGTGGAGCGCCAGCTACCTGCTCTATCTGCTCGCCGTCTTCTTCCCCCAGTCGAGCACGTTTCGGCTCCTGCTCCCACTCAGCCCCCTGTGGGGAGCGGTCGCCGTGCCGCGCTCACGACTGTGGCGCATCGGCGTGCTGGTGCTGTGCCTCGCCGGTCAATGGCTGTGGATCTATCACATCTACGCCCTCGGCAACACCTTCTGGCAGGTGCCGTGATTGTAAATGCCTGATGCATTTCTTCGGAGGTGACGTCCAGGTCCGGGTGACACCCGATAAACTCATTTCATACCACCGGAGGAAAAGGAGCCACGATGGCAGCGATGAAGCCGAGGACCGGAGACGGACCCATGGAGGCCGTGAAAGAAGGGCGACTCATCATCGTGCGCGTTCCGCTCGAAGGCGGCGGCCGTCTGGTCGTCTCCGTGAACGACGCAGAGGCCAAGGAACTTCACGACGTGCTCGCCGCCGTCGTGGCACCGGCCTGATTTACCCGGGTCCGTTCACACGGATTCCGAGGGCGATGGATCTTCTGATCCGTCGCCCTCTTCTCGTCGCCTCGAAGCTCCTCAGCTGCGGTCGGCGATGCTGACCAACTGCAGCAGGCCCTCGCCCGCAGGGGAGACGGTCGCGAGGACAGCAGAAGATTCCTGCGTCTCCTGGACCAGAGAGCGGTAGGCGGCTGTGATCTCGTCGCGCTGCACCGGGTCGGCGACACGGCCACCGCCGAGTACGCGAGGCACGAGAACGATGCCGCCGGTTCGCACCAGTCGCAGCCCGTGCTCGACGTACTCGATGATGTGCTCCGGGTCGGCGTCGACCAGGACGATGTCGTAAGAGGCCTCGTTCATGCGGGGGAGGACGTCGGCCGCACGCCCCGTGATGAAACGCGCTTTCGTCGAGGGTACCTTCGCGTCGGCGAAAGCCTGGCGCGCTGCGGCGAGGTGCTCAGGTTCGTTGTCGATGGATGTGAGCACGGCCTGGGGCGCGCCGCGCAGCAGCCACAGGCCGGAGACACCTGCACCCGTGCCGATCTCGACGATCGAGCGCGCAGCCGTGGCGGCGGCGAGCACTGCGATCTGCGACCCCACGACGGCGCTGACGGGCATCGCTCCCAGCTCCACCGCGTGGGCGCGGGCGCGGGCGATGGCGGCCGGTTCTGCGATTGATTCGCGAAGGAACCGCGCGTTCGCGTCATGCTCGCTCATAGCCTGTTCTCCCTGCTGCACTGTGATTTCTCCCAGGGTATTCGCTCGGTATGCACGACGAGCGGAGGCGCGACGGTAGCCTGGACAGATGACGTTCGGGCTCACCTTCGAGAAGCTGGTGCTGATCGGTCTCATCGCGGTCATGATCATCGGTCCGGAGCGCCTTCCTCGTGCCGCCGAGGGGTTCTCGCGCATGGTCCGCAAGGCAGGCGAGTACCTTCGCGACACGAAGTCGAGGATGCGTCAGGAAATGGGGCCCGAGCTCGATGACGTGGACTGGCGCAAGCTCGACCCGCGCCAGTACGACCCGCGCCGCATCATCCGCGATGCTCTGCTGGAGGACCCGCAGCCTGCGCCGGCGGCACAGGCGCGATCCACGATCGCGGAGCCGGTCGCTCCTCGCGTTCACCAGGAGTTCGACGCGCAGAATCGGCCCCCGTACGACGTCGAGGCCACCTGACTCCCGGGAGACCCGCCGAGGGTCGCGCGTGCCTCAGGCGATCCGGGCGCGCAGCGCCGCGATGTCGTCATCGGTGAGGAGTGCCCGCGGAATCGCCGTGGCGACCGAGGCGCCGCGCACCTTCAGCAGCACCGCACCCGTGCCGACGCGCATGCCCTGGAACGTGCTGTACGAGATGTCCGAACGACGTCGGCCGCGGCCGACCTGCAGTGTGTGTCTTCTGCGAGGGCGAACCAGACGAGGGTTTCCGGTGGCATCGCCACGCGCACGGCCCGCCGCGCACTCGACACCGACAGGATGACGGCGTAGAGGGCGAGTCCGATGATCAGGGGCGGCATCCACGCTACGAGCGGGCGGGCACTGAGCCTTTCTCCCACGGTGCTCACTCCGTTCAGTGCGGCGTCAGTTCAACGACATGGGCAGCGCACGCCCGGCGAGTCCGCGCCCCTGACGCGCGAGAGAACGGGCCAGATCATCGATGGCGACGGCTGCGGCATCCGCCGGGTCACCGAGGACCACCGGGACGCCGACGTCGCCGCCCTGTCGGAGCGCCGGGCTCAGCGGGATCGACGCCATCAGCGGCACAGTGGCGCCGGGCGCGGAGAGCGCCTCGGCGACGGCGGCCCCGCCGCCCGCGCCGAAGAGGTCCACCACGGTGCCGTCGGGCAGCGTGTAGGCGGTCATGTTCTCCACGACGCCGATCACCCGCTGCCCGGTCTGCCGGGCGACGAGTCCACTCCGGATCGCGACGTCGGCGGCTGCCGTCTGGGGCGTCGTCACGACGAGAACCTCGGCGTGGGGGAGGAGTTGGCCGATCGAGATCGCGATGTCTCCGGTACCGGGAGGCATGTCGATCAGCAGCACATCGAGGTCGCCGAAGAACACGTCCGTGAGGAACTGCGACACCGTCCGGTGCAGCATCGGACCGCGCCAGGCGACCACCGCCTCGCCGTCGCGGAGGAACATGCCGATCGAGATGGTTTTCACCGCGTGGGCGACGGGCGGCAACATGAGGTCGTCGATGCGTGTGGGCTGGGTGCCCGCAGGGATGCCCAGCAGGCCAGGAATGGAGAATCCGTGCACGTCGGCGTCGACGAGCCCGACGGCGAGTCCCTGTTCGGCGAGGGCGACGGCGAGGTTTGCGGTCACCGTGGACTTGCCCACACCACCCTTGCCGCTGGAGACGAGGATCACGCGGGTGAGCGAGTCGGGGCCGAACGGCATCTGCCGTGCGGGGCGCCCATCGCGGAGCTTCTCGGTCAGAGCCCGGCGCTCGTCCGGCGTCATCACGCCGACCTCGATGTCGACGGTCGCGATGCCCTGGACGGATGCCGCCGCCTGGCGCACGTCGGATTCGATGCGCGCTGCGGCCGGGCAGCCGACGATCGTCAGCACGATACCCACTCGTGCCCTGTCGCCGGTCACCTCGATCTCTCGGACCATGTCGAGGTCGCCGATCGGACGGCGCAACTCCGGATCCGTGACCGCGGCCACGGCGGCTCGGACGCTCTCGGCAGAGGTCATGAGGTCGAGCTGCCCGTGGGCGGATCGGTGGCCTCGTCAAGCTCCGCGAGAAGGGCCTTCAGTTCGTGGCGAAGCACATCGCGGGTCACGAGCTGGGTGTTCCGTTCCTCGAGCGACATCCGAAGGGCCACGATCTCCCGCGCCAGGTACTCGGTGTCGGCGAGGTTGCGCTCGGCGCGCTGCCGGTCCTGCTCGATCTGCACGCGGTCGCGGTCATCCTGGCGGTTCTGCGCGAGCAGGATGAGCGGCGCCGCGTAGGACGCCTGCAATGAGAGCATGAGCGTCAATGCGGTGAACCCCAGCGCGGCATCGTCGAAGCGCAGGTTGTCCGGCATCAGCGTGTTCCACACGATCCACAGCACACAGAACAGGGTGAGGATCAGCAAGAAGGCCGGAGTTCCCATGGCTCGGGCGACCCACTCGGTGAACCGCCCGAAGCGGTCGCGCGAGGTCGGCCGCGCGCGGGTGGCGCCGCGGCCGAGCGGTGCATCGAGGCGAGGGGAGCGTGCCATCAGCGCGTCTCTTTCACAGCAGGGGCCGCGCCGTCGCTGTCGTGCGAACGCCAGTCATCGGGCAGCAGGTAGTCGAGGACGTCGTCGATGCTGATGGCGCCGACGAGTCGATGAGCGGCATCCACCACCGGAAGCGAGACGAGGTCATAGCTGGCGAGCATGCGGGCCACCTCCGCTGCTGATGCGGTGACGGGGACCGGCTCCAGGCTGTCGTCGACGATGGCACCGAGTCGCTCATGGGGTGGGTAGCGCAGCATCCGCTGGAAATGCACGAGTCCGAGCAGCCGGCCGGTCGGGGTCTCGAAAGGCGGGAGCGTGATGAACACGGCTGCGGCGAGAGCCGGATGCAGCTCATGACGGCGGATCAGCGCCAGAGCCTCGGCGACCGTGGCATCCGCAGACAGGATGATCGGCTCCGGGGTCATCAGTCCGCCGGCGGTGTCCGGGCCGTAGCGGAGCAGCATCCTGACGTCTTCCGCCTCCTCCGGCTCCATGAGCTCGAGGAGATGCTCGAGCCGGTTCTGCGGAAGTTGCGCGAGGAGGTCGGCTGCGTCGTCAGGCTCCATCTGGTCGAGGATGTCGGCGGCGCGCTCGTCGCCGAGGCGATCGAGGATGTGCACCTGCTCGTCTTCCGGCATCTCTTCGAGCGCGTCGGCCAGGCGATCATCGGACAGCTCTTCGGCGACTTCGATCATGCGCTGCTGCGGCAGGTCGAGCAGCGTGTTGGCGAGGTCGGCGGCGTGCAGCTCCGAGTAGGAGGCGACGAGCTGCTCGGCGGACTGCGATTCGCCGGGTGCGCGCTGTTCGGCGACCTCGTTCCAGGCGGCGAACGTCGTCGGTCCTTTGGCGAACGGCGATGCGCTCGTCTTGGGGCGCCGCAGGAACAGCTGGCTGACCGCCCACTCGCCGAGTCGGTTCGGCTCGATCGCCACGTCTTCGATGACAGCCGTCCCGCTGGCGTCGACGAAGCTGACGCGGCGGCCGAGCATCTCGGCGAGCACTCTCACCTCGCCCGCTCGCGGCGAGAACCGACGCACGTTGATCAGGCCCGTGGTGATGACCTGACCGGACCGGATGGAGGTGACCCGACCGATGGAGAGGAACACCTGGCGCCGCCCCGGGATCTCGACGACCAGACCGATGACGCGCGGAGCCGCGGAACTTCGATACACGATGACGACGTCTCGGACTTTGCCGAGCCGATCGCCCTGGGGGTCGAAGACGGCGCACCCGGCCAGGCGCGCGGCGAAAACCCGTTGTGTGCTCACGATCCCAGCGTAGTGCGAGGCCCCTGAGGCCGCCCTGCGGGTTGTGCACCCGGGCCGGACACTGTAGCGCGTGGAAGAATAGCCGGATGAGCATGCTGAACCGTCCTGTGAACGGTACCGACACCGGCGAGGTGGTCGCGTCGACGCGCGACTACGAGAGCGCGCAGAAGACCGTGTCGAAGTTGATCGCGGGGGAGGTGCCTGCGCGAGACATCGCGATCGTCGGCCAGAGCGTCCGCACGGTCGAGCGTGTCACCGGCAAGCTGGGATATGCCGCTGCAGCTCGGTCGGGTGCGATCAACGGCGTGTTGATCGGGCTGTTCCTCTCGGCGATCCTCGTGCTCGGAAACCCCGAGGTGCCGATCCAACTGTTCGTCGGCTTCGTCTTCATCGGCGTCGCCCTCGGCATGCTGCTCAGTCTCGTCACCTACGCCATCGTGCGTCGTCGTCGCGACTTCGCGAGCGTGACGCAGTTCGCCGCCGACCACTACGAGGTGACCGTGACGGCGACATCGCTCTCGAAGGCGCGTCAGGCACTCGGCGCCGCGCACACCGCGGCGGTACGCCCTCCGGTGAACCTCGACGAACCGCCCAGGTACGGCGAGCGGATCCCGCCCGCAGCGCCCGCTCCGGAGCGTCAGCCGGCACCCGAGCCCGCCCCTGCTCCTGAGCCCGACCCTGCTCCTGAGCCCGCTCCGGCACCCGAGCCCGACCCCGCTCCGGTTCCCGAGCCGGCTCCGGCACCCGCACCGGCTCCGCCGGATGAGCCCCGGTCTGCTCCCGCCGGACAGCCCGCGACCCCGCCGCGCCCCGCCGATCCCGCACCCCATCCGGGTCGGGGTGCAGGAGCGCCAGGAGCCGGACCCCTCGACGGACCCACTGCTGCCGTCAACTCCATCTCTCCCCAGGAGGACGCACGATGAGCTCGAATGACCAGGAGAACTCCGGCGGCTACGCGCCGCCGCAGGCACCCGGCTATACCGCCCCGCCTGCGCCGGGCGATACCGCGCCGCCTCCGCCCGGTTACACCGCTCCGCCAGCGACGCCTGCGCCCGGCTATGCCGCGCCGCCTGCGCCGGGCTATGCCGCGCCGCCTGCGCCGGGTTACGCACCTCCTCCTGCCCCCGGCTATGCGCCTCCGTCGACGCCCGGCTACGCCCCGCCCGGATACGGCGCTCCCGCCGCTGCGCCGCAGATGTACTCCGCTCCCGGATACCCCGCTCCGGTGCCGGCGCGGGGGCTTCTCCCGTGGGTCCTGGGATTCCTCATCCTGGTCCCCTTTCCTTTCCTCGGCGGCATCGCCTCGGGGATCGCAATGGCGGCCAGCGGCGGATCCGCACGCCGCGCCGGAGGACCGGCCAGCGAGAACGCTCGGGCCGCGTTGAATTGGGGTCTCACCTACCTGATGGTGTCGACCCTGCTGCTCATCCTCCATTTCGTGGTGCTGTTCTCTTTGACCGCGGACTCGCCGGCGACGGGGTTCTATCCGCTCGGTATCCCGATCACGCTCTACTTCGCCGTGTCCGTGGTGCACTTGGTGCTCGTCATCGTGGGCACCGTGCGGGTGTCGTCGGGGAAGGTCATGCGGGTTCCGTTCGCGATTCCCTTCGTTCGGGCCTGATGGTCGATATCGACGTCGCTCTGCCGAACGGACCGGCCACCATCTCGGCCGATTGGTCCGAGGGCGAGAACGGCGCGACCGTCATCGTCGCGCACGGGGCCGGCACCGGCAAAGACCACCCCTTCCTCACTGGCTTCACGGACGCGCTCGGTGAACTCGGATTCTCCACTCTTCGGTTCAACTTCCCCTACGTGGAGCAGGGGCGGCGAATGCCGGGTCCTGCGGCACATGCCATCGCCACCTGGGAAGCCGTCGCGGCGTTCGCGCGCGCCGCAGACCCCGCCGCGAGTGTCTGGGCCGTCGGCAAGTCTTACGGGGGACGGATGGCGTCGATGGCGGTGGCCGCCGGCCTCGAGGCGGAAGGGCTCGCCTATCTGGGCTACCCCCTGCATCCTCCTGGCCGATCGGACAAGCCGAGGATCGAGCACCTTCCCGCGATCGAGGTGCCCCAACTGTTCGTGGAGGGGACGAACGACCCGTTCATCCAGCCTCTCTCACAGTTCGAAGACGCTGTCGCGTCCTGTCAGGATGCGCGTGTGGTGTGGATCGACGGTGCAGGTCACACCTTCGAGGTGAAGGGGCAGAAGCGCGCGGCATCCGACATCGGGGCGTCCCTCGCCCCGTTCGTCGCGGAATTCGCGCGCCCCCGCTGAGCGCCCCCGCTGAGGGCGCGACCCCCCCCGCGGATGGAGGCTCGCCGTCAGCCCTGGACCCGGGCGATCCAGGCCTCGACCTCATCCGCTGTTCGGGGGATGTCTGCGGAGAGGTTCACCGGTCCGTCCTCGGTCATCAGGATGTCGTCCTCGATGCGCACACCGATGCCACGCAACTCCGCCGGGACGGTGAGGTCATCGATCTGGAAGTACAGCCCCGGCTCGATGGTGAACACCATGCCCGGTGCCAGGACGCCGTCGTAGTACATCTCGCGGCGTGCCTGCGCGCAATCGTGGACGTCGATTCCGAGGTGGTGGGAGGTGCCGTGAACCATGTAGCGGCGGTGCTGCCCGCCGGCGTCCGCATCGAGAGCCTCCTCGGCGGTGACGGGGAGAAGGCCCCACTCGGCCGTGCGCTGGGCGATCACCGTCATCGCGGCGCTGTGCACGTCACGGAACCGCACGCCCACCTGAGCAGCGGCGAACGCGGCATCTGCGGCTTCGCGCACCGTCTCGTAGACCCGGCGCTGCACCTCGGTGAAGGTTCCGGAGACGGGGAGCGTGCGCGTGATGTCTGCCGTGTAGAGGCTGTCTGCCTCCACGCCCGCATCCACCAGGATCAGGTCGCCGGGGACGACCGTGCCGTCGTTGCGGGTCCAGTGCAGGTAGCAGGCGTGCGGGCCTGATGCGGCGATCGTGTCGTAGCCCTCCCCATTGCCGTCCTCTCGGGCCCGGCGGTGGAAGACGCCCTCGACCACGCGCTCGCCGCGGGAGTGTGCGATCGCCTGGGGAAGCTCGCGGATGATGTCGTCGAAGCCCGCGGCCGTGATGTCGACCGCGCGACGCATCTCCTCGATCTCGAAGTCGTCTTTGATCAGGCGAAGCTCCGACACGAAGCGGGTGAGGTCTTCGTCGTCGTCGAGGATCAGCTCGCCGTCGACGGGCACGAACTCGTGCAGGTGTGCGGTCTCGATGGCGAGGTCGGCCGCGACACCCGCGAGGGACGGCCGCGGTCCGATCCAGAACTCCCCGACGGTGGCGTCGGCATAGAACTCCGTCGTGGTGCGGTCTGCGCGCTCACGGAAGAACAGCGTGATGTCGTGTCCGGCGTCGGTCGGCTCGAACACCAGGATCGAGTCGGGCTCGGCGTCCGCAGCCCACCCGGTGAGGTGCGCGAAGGCGGAGTGCGCGCGGAACACGTAGTCGGTGTCGTTGCTGCGCTGCTTGAGGGAGCCGGCGGGAATCACCAGACGCTTGCCCGGGAACGCCGCGGATACCGCGGCCCGTCGATTCGCGGCGAACGGCGCCTGCGTGCGCGGAGCGGGCAGCGTCTCCGGGCGTTCGGCCCAGCCCGAGGAGATCGTGTCGAGGAAGCCCTGCGGGAACGGCTGCTTCCGGTTGGTCGTGCTGTTCTCAGCCGTCTCGGTGGTGGGTTCAGCGATCGTGTCGCGCTCTCCGGTGCTCATCCCACCAGTCTGTCATCTGAGGGGAGGGTGCGGGAGATCAGCCGGCGGGTTCGAGCTGAACGACCAGCGCACGGTGGTCGCTGCCGCCCGCGTCGTCGAGCACCATCGAGCCCGTCGGGGTCCAGTTCTGAGACGCCATGACGTGATCGATCGGCGCGCCCGCCAGGGGCGGCACCGAACTCGGCCAGGTGCCGGTGAGGCCGTTGCCGGTGCGGGAGGCGACGTCGCGGCACTGCCCGATATCGCCGCCCTCGACGCCGAGCGGCGCCATGTGGTCGACCGTGGCGTTGAAGTCGCCCGCGAGGATGAAGTCACCGGCGGGGCACTGGTCGGCGATCCATTGCAGATCGCTGCGCCACTGCTCCATCTCTTCCATCCGCGGCGCCACCGCATGCACGGCGACCACCGTGGGGCCGCTGCCGTCGATCGGCATCAGCACGGCGCTCGGAACCGAGCCCGTGTTGCTGGATCCGTCGCGCGACGACTCGATCACCGAGTACTCGCCGAGGTCGGGGGCGACCAGCACCGTCGTCTGCCAGGACTTCGGGCCATCGGGCACGTCGGGGCGGAACTGCACGTGATGCACCCACATCGGGTGGCCCTGCTCGCGCAGCATGATCGCGATACGCTCGCCGACCTCTTCGGTCGTCTCCGGGAGGGCGACGATGTCGGCTTCCTGCGCGAGGATCTGCGTGGCGATCTGCTCGGCGGACACCGCTTCGCCCGCGGTGTTCCACGACAGGACGCGGACGCTGGTCTCGGTCTTCTCCGGCAGCACGGATTCGCCGAAGCCGCGGTTCATGCCGACGACGCCTGTGGCTATCGCGCCGAGCAGAGACACGATGAGCACGGATGCGGCGAAACCTCGGAGCGGGCGCGCGAGAAGCAGCAGGAGCGCGAGGACCGCGATCACGAGAAAACCACCCAACACCAGGCCGCGTACCGAGACGAGCTGCGCGAACGGATAGGTCTGCTCGAGGTGGAAGAACTGCGGCCACACCACGACCGCTGCCGCGATTGCGAGCAGCACGGTGAAGAGAATCCCCAGGAGACGAAGCATCCCCCCAAGCCTAGAAGCGTCGCCTGTGAAGTCCCTGCCCTCGGTACGCTCGGAGAATGGCCTTTCCGTCGTCTTCCGGGTTCGCGGGTCCCGCGGACCTGCACCTGCACTCCAATCACTCCGACGGCACGGAGAGCCCCGCCGAAGTCGTGCGTCAGGCGCATGCGCACGGGGTGCGCACGGTCGCGCTCACCGACCACGACCGCTCCACCGGGTGGGGGGAGGCGGGTGACGCGGCTGTCGCGCTCGGCATGACCTTCGTCCCCGGCATGGAGCTCTCCGCGAAGCACGAGTGGCGCAGTGTGCACGTCCTGGGGTACCTCTTCGACCCGGAAGACCCGCGCCTCGCCGCCGAGACGGACCGGATTCGCGGTGACCGGATCGGCCGTGCCGAGCGGATCGTCCGCAACATCGGACGCGACTACGACCTGCTCTGGGACGACGTCGTCGCCCAGACGACGCTGGACGCCACCGTCGGGCGGCCGCACATCGCCGACGCGCTCGTGGCGCGCGGGATCGTTCGCGACCGCACCGAGGCGTTCGACGGCATCCTGCACCCTCGCGAGGGGTACTACGAGCCCCACTACGCGCCGGATCCGCTCACCGCGGTACGGCTGATCACCGACGCGGGAGGAGTGGCGATCATCGCCCACCCGGTCACGACCGGACGCGACCGGATGATGCCCGTCCCGTTCATCGAGCGCCTCATCGCCGCGGGGCTCGGCGGCTTCGAGATCGACCACCGGGAGAACACCGAATCGGGCAAACGGATGCTGCGCGACATCGCGGCAGCGCACGACCTCATCGTCACGGGCTCCAGCGACTACCACGGCGCCGGCAAACCGAACCTTCCGGGCGAGAACACCACGTCCGATGAGATGGTCGCCAGGATCATAGAGCAGGCGTCGGGCGTCTCACCGCGCTATCCCTGATCCTCGGCGTTCTGTCGGCTGCTTCCCGGCGGTCTGTCGAAGTCGACCGATACCTTTCGATGCATGCAGCGAGCGACGTCCCTGGAGCGCCGCGTCGACGCGTTCGCTCACCGCGTGCTCTCCAGCGCTCCGGCGGGAGGCGTCCGCGCGGGCCTCGTCGAGTTCGCCGTCTTCGTCCTCAAACAGGCGTGGGCCTGCGTCTTCGGTGCCGCCCTGCTGATCGTGATCGTGGCGGCGCGGCTCTGGTATCCCGACGACGCGGTCCTCGCGCGGAACGATGCTCTCACCATCGCGGCGGTGCTGATCCAGATCGCCATGCTGGTGTTCCGTCTCGAAAGCGGCCGCGAGCTGTGGGTGATCGTCCTCTTCCATCTGACCGGCACGGTGATGGAGATCTTCAAGACCGACATGGGCTCGTGGGCATATGCGGCGGATGGAGTGCTGCGGATCGGCGCGGTACCACTGTTCAGCGGCTTCATGTACGCGGCCGTCGGCTCCTACATGGTGCGCGTCTACCGTCTGTTCGATCTCGGTTTCACCCGGTATCCCCGGCGATGGGTGACGGCGATACTGGCCGCGGCCATCTACCTCAACTTCTTCACCCATCACTGGTGGTGGGATGCGCGGTGGTTGCTCCTGGCGGCCGTGGTCCTGCTGTGGCTGCCCACCGTGATGCACGCACGGGTGTGGCGGCGAACCATCAGGCTTCCGCTCCTCGTCGTGTTCGGCGGGGTGTCCGTTTTCATCTATCTCGCCGAGAACATCGCGACCAGAGCCGGGGCGTGGGCCTACCCGGATCAGGTCGCCGAATGGCAACCGGTCTCGCTGAGCAAGCTCAGCTCGTGGTTCCTGCTCATGATCATCTCGGTGGTGCTCGTCGCCTGGGTGTATCCGCCGCAGGTGCCGCGATCACTGCTCCACGACGACGAAAGACGCGTCGGCACCCGCGTGCGAGAAGACCCGCACGCGGGGCAGCCGATCAGGCGCCGGTGACGGGAGCCGCCCCGGTGCCACCCGAGCCGCCACGACGACGGCGGCGGCGGCGCGCCGGAGCGGGCTTGCCGTCATGGTGTTCCTTGCCGGCGCCGTCATGGGTGCCCGCTCCTTCGGCGCTGCGGTCGGTCTTCAGCGCGCTGTGGCCGTCGGTGGACGGAGCCTCCGACGAGCCCTCGGCGAACGTGGACCCGACCGGCGTCTCGCTGTTGCGACGACGACGCCGACGGCGGGTTCCGCTCTCTTCGGTGCCCTCTGCCGCAGCATCCGCCGCCCGTTCCGGCCGACGAGTGCGCTCGGTCTTCACCGACTGGGTCTTCGGAGCCGACACGAGTCGACCCTTCGTTCCCGCCGGGATGTCGAGGTCTTCGAACAGGTGCGGGCTCGACGAGTAGGTCTCGACAGGATCCGGCTGGCCGAACTCGAGGGCCCGGTTGATGAGAGCCCACTTGTGCAGGTCCTCCCAGTCGACGAAGGTGACGGCGATCCCGGTCTTGCCGGCGCGGCCGGTGCGCCCTGCGCGGTGCAGGTAGGTCTTGTCCTCATCAGGGATGGTGTGGTTGATGACGTGGGTCACGTCATCAACGTCGATACCGCGGGCGGCGACGTCGGTGGCGACCAGCACATCGCGCTTGCCGGCCTTGAACGCAGCCATCGACCGCTCACGCTGGTCCTGGCCCATGTCTCCGTGCACACCGCCGACGTTGAAGCCGCGGTCGCCGAGCTCGTCGACGAGACGCTGCGCCGCCCGCTTCGTGCGCGTGAAGATCACCGTCTTTCCGCGGCCCTCCGCCTGCAGGATGCGGGCGATGATCTCGTCCTTGTCCATCGAGTGGGCGCGGTACACCAGGTGCTTGATGTTCGCCTGCGTGAGGCCCTCGTCCGGATCGCTCGCCCGGATGTGGATCGGGTTGGTCATGAATCGACGCGCCAGCGCGACGATCGGGCCGGGCATCGTCGCCGAGAACAGCTGCGTGTGGCGGACGGCCGGAAGCTTCTGGAAGATCTTCTCGATGTCGGCCAGGAAGCCGAGGTCGAGCATCTTGTCGGCCTCGTCGAGCACGACCTCGGTGGCGTTGGACAGGTCGAGCAGACGCTGTCCGGCCAGGTCGATGAGACGACCGGGTGTGCCGACGACGATCTGAGCGCCCGCCTTGAGCTGGTCGATCTGTCCTTCGTATGCCTTGCCGCCGTAGATCGCGACCACGCTGGTCGAGCGATTGCTGGTGAGCAAGTCGATGTCCTCGTACACCTGCACCGCGAGCTCGCGGGTCGGCACGACGATGAGCGCCTTCACGCCATGCTCGGGGTCTTTGCCGAGGCGCTGGACGACCGGGATGCCGAAACCGAAGGTCTTACCAGTTCCCGTCTTGGCCTGGCCGATGATGTCCTGGCCGGGGAGGCCGAGCGGAATGGTCTGTTCCTGGATGGGGAATGCGTCGACGATGCCTTTTGCGGCGAGTGCGTCGACGATGTCCTGATCGATGCCGAGATCAGCGAAAGTTGTCACTTGTTCAGATGCCTGTCCGGCGCCCTTGCGGGATCACCACGTAAACGGATCCACGCCGTCTCTTGTGCCACAGGCGCGGGGCCCCGCTCCGACGGCGGGACAGGCTCAGCCTACCGGAGGGGTGGCGCGAGCCCGGAAGAGCAGTCGTTCACGAGTAGTGTGAACGACGTGACGCTCTAGGGAGGAGACCCGGTGGTGAAGTGGTTCTGGCAGCGGGACAACGCACCTCGCCGTGCGCTGTCCCTCCGCAGTCGTGGAGATCAGGGGGACGCGACGCGCGTCGACTTCGCCGAACTCGCTCCTGAGCTCAGCCGATTCCTCGGTCAGGCCGCCTATCTGCAACTCGGCTATTTCGAGACCCTCACCCGCCTGATCAGGGCGACACCGGAACTCTCCGAGAAGGAGTCGCTGTCCCGCGCCGCCGGAGCCGCGTTGACGAAGCATCGCGCGATCGTCGACCTCATCGCCGAGCGCGGGGACGACCCCACGCAGCTGATGCTTCCGTTCCGCGAGAACCTCGATGCTTTCCGCCGGAAGACGATCGGCGCTCGGCCTCGGGAGACTCTGCTCGCCGTGTACATCACAGCGGGAATGCTGGACGACTTCTACCTCGCGCTCGCCTCCAGCTATGCCGACACCGGACGACGGGTGGTCGAGATCCTCCGGGAAGACGATGCCCGCCACGAGATCGTCTCGATCATCCAGGAGACGATCGAGAGCGATGAGGAATGGCGCTCGCTGCTGTCGATGTGGGCGCGCCGCCTCGTCGGCGACACCATCCTGGTCTGCCGGTCGGCGCTGCGTCCGGAGCGGCTCGCTGCAGACGACGAGCGGATCGAGCCGGTCTACACGGTGCTGATGGGCGCCCACGCGCGTCGTATGGACGCCATGGGGCTGGCCTCATAGCGTCCTGCGACCCGCGGGGCGGATGTCAGATGCCGAGCGCGGCTTTCGCTTCGGCGTCCGCCTGATGACGCACGGTCACCAACGCGACCGTCGCCAGCGCTGCCACCAGTGCGGCACCGACGGTGCTCGCGAGCCACAGCCAGATGCTGTCCTCGCCCACGCCCGCCCACTGCATGCCGGTGTAGACGATCGCCGAGACCGCCGTCGCGACAGCCGGCGTGACCACGACGCCGCGCAACTCGCGGCCGCCGATCAGATAGTGCGCGCCGATGCCGAGCGCACACGCGCCGATGAGCGCGAGGAGGATGTACATCGCTCGGTCAGGCGACGAAGCCGACGCGGCGCGATTCCTCGGTGCCCAACTCGATGTACGCGAGATTCGCGGTGGGGACGAGGTAGGAGTTGCCCTTCACGTCGGAGAAGTTCAGGTGGGTCGAGCTCTGCTCGAGTGCCGCGGAGACCTGGGTGCGGACCTCATCCGCGCTCGCGCCAGTGTCGAAGCTCAGTTCACGGCCGGTGTTGATGATGCCGATGCGGATTTCCACGGGTGCTCCTTGAAGTTCGTCGGACTCGCCAACTCTACCGCGCACGCACCGCGCCGGATCGGCGCTCAGCGGCTGTTTCGCCGTGAGCGCACAGGGCGGAGGGCGAGCGGGCAAGGCGATGTCCGTCCGCCCAGATAGCGTGGAGAGCATGACACCGGATGCTGCCCAGCGAGCCGTCGTCGCCGCCGCGTCGACAGCCTCGGGCGTCATCATCGGCGCCCCGGGCACGGGTAAGACGCAGACTCTCGTCGACCGCGTCGTGCATCTGCTCGGCCCCGACGGCATGCGCCCCGAAGAGGTTCTCGTCCTCACTCCCAGCCGCCAGGCCGCGACCGCACTGCGCGATCGCATCGGGGTGCGGGTGGGGCAGGCGACCCCCGGACCCCTTGCCCGTTCGCTGGGTTCCTTCGCGTTCCAACTCGTACGCGGGGCCATGGTCCGCGTCGGCGACGAGCCACCCGCTCTGCTCACCGGCGCCGACCAGGACCGCATCATCGCCGAGCTGCTCCGTGGCGACGCCGAAGATGGGCGCATCACGTGGCCGGAAGCGCTCAGCCCGTCCGTGCGTGCGTCGAAGGGCTTTCGGTCAGAGCTTCGGGCGTTTCTCGCCGAGTGCACCGAGATCGGCGCACACCCCGACGAGCTTCGTGCGTCGGGGAGCGGCGTCTGGGCAGCCGCGGCCGACTTCCTCGTGGAGTATCGCGAAGTGCTCGACGCCTTGCGCTCGGCCCACCGTGACGCCGCCGATCTTCTGAGCGAGGCGAGCGGCATACTGCAGTCGGCAGAGCCGGCGGCGCTGGGGCCGCTCGCCCCGCTGCGCGTCGTCCTCATCGATGATGCGCAGGAGCTCACACGCGGGGGGATCGAGGTGGTCCGGGCTCTGCGCAGCAGGGGGATCGCCGTCTCGGCCTTCGGAGATCCCGACATCTCCTCCGGGGCTTTCCGTGGCGCGAGCCCTGAACTCTTCGCTCGGCTCGCCGGCGCACTCGGCGAGGTGCACGTGCTGGACGGGCCGCACCGACAGCACCCTGCGCTGACCGCACTCACCAGGACGGTGACCCAGGCGATCGGAGTGTCCGGTCGGGTCGAACATCGTCGCGCACCGGTACCGGTGGCAGACCCGGCATCGTCCGTGACCACCTTCATCGCCCCTTCACCGTATGAAGAGCTCGACCGCATCGCCGGCGTCATGCGGGACTGGCATCTCACCGACGGCATCCGCTGGGATCGGATGGCCGTCATCGCCCACGACACGCGTCAGGTCAGCACGTTGGAGACCGAGTTGGCGGCGCGCGAGATCCCCACCAGGGCCGCCGGGGTGCAGCGCCCGCTCGGCAGTGAGGGAATCGTGCGCGACATCGTCGGCATCGTGCGTCTCGCGTTGACGCCGGCCGACGAGCGCACCCCGCAGGCGCTCGAAGAGGCTCTGCGGACCCCGTTCGGAGGAATGGACGCCATCGGTCTCCGGCGACTGCGTGCACGCCTGCGCCATATCGAGCTCGAACAGGGCGGCTCCACGCCCGCGCGCGAGCTGCTGCGACAGGCCATGGCGAATCCGGCACACCTGACACTGATCGACTCGCCGGAGTCGCGCACGGCGACCCGCTTCGCGGAGACGATCGAAGCCCTTCACCGCGCGGCTGCCGAGGGAGAGACCATCCACGACCTGCTGTGGCGAGTGTGGGACCAGGCACGCGCGGTCGACGGTCGACGGCTGCAGACCGCCTGGCGAGAGATCTCCATGCTCCCGACGGGAGCAGAGACGGCGCGCTCTCTCGACGCTCTGGTCTCGTTGTTCGACGCGGCGAAGCGGTTCGTGGAGCGCACGCCCAACGAGAGACCCGAGATCTTCGTCCGTGACATCCTCGACAGCGAGGTGCCGGAAGACTCACTTTCGACGCCGGAGCGTCCGGGCAAGGTCACGCTCTTGACGCCGGCGACAGCCCTCGGCACCGAGTTCGACGCGGTCGTCGTCGCGGGTGTGCAGGACGGCGTGTGGCCCAATGTGCGATTGCGCGGAGGGCTGCTGCAGACATGGCGCCTCGCGGATGCGCTTGAGGCGGCGCGCACCGGAACCAGTATCGAGCCGCTTGGGGCCCTCGACCGCCGTCGAGCAGCGTTGCACGACGAGCTCCGCCTGTTCGTGCGGGCGATTTCGCGGGCGCGTCATCGCCTCCTGATCACGGCCGTGAATGACGACGACATGACACCGAGCGCGTTCTTCGGGTTTCTTCCGCCACCTGAACCCCCGGAGAGGCACGCCTCCGCCGAACATCCGCTGACGCTGCGCGGTCTCGTGGCGCGGCACCGCCGAGCGCTCACCGCTGTCCCGTCGGAGCATGTGCGTCGGGAGGCGGCAGCGCAGTTGGCCGTCCTCGCGCGCGAGGGAGTGCCCGGTGCCGACCCCCGCGATTGGTACGGGGTGACCCCGCCGTCGACGGACGCGCCGCTTCGTGATCTGTCGGTCACCGGAGCACGGGTGTCTCCGTCGAAGATGGAATCCTACGAGGAGTGCGGCCTGAACTGGGTCGTCTCAGCCCTCGGCGGAGACACAGTGATGCCCCCGACGGCGGGGATCGGAACGATCGTGCACGAGGCGATGGAACGGGTGCCAGACGGTGAGCTCGAGCTGATGCGTGCCATCGTCGAGGAACACTGGCCCGAACTCGACTTCGAGACGGAGTGGATCGGCCGCAAAGAGCGTCGCCGCGCCGATCTGTTCATCGACCGGCTGCACTCCTACGTGGGCGACGTGCGCCGCGAGAACGGGCGCGTGATCGGCAGCGAAGTGGAGTTTCGCTTCGCGGTCGACGTGCCGGTCGACGAAGCGCCTCCCACGGTCCACGCGGTCGGTGAGGATCGCGCGAATCAGGCCATCATCCACGGATACATCGACCGTGTCGAGGCGTATCCGCCCGGGGCCGGCGAGCATCCGCACGCCCGTGGCCGAGGGTGGGAAGGCATGTCAGTGGAGCGCGGCGGTCCTGTCGTGGTGGTCGATCTGAAGACAGGCAAGACCGATCCCGAGTCCGACTCCGGGGTGCTCGAGCACGCACAGCTCGCCGCCTACCAGGTCGCGGTGCAGCAGGGACTCGTCGAGGGCGCGCCACCGGAGTCGCTGGCGGGCGCACGCCTCGTGATCGTGTCGAAGACGCTTGCGAAGAGCGACTACCGCATCGCTCACCAGCACACGCTCGACGACGATGCGCGCGCGTCGTTCCTCCGTCGGGTGACGGGGGCTGCGCGTGGCATGTCGGCGTCGAGCTTCACCGCGCAGGTCGAATCCCACTGTGCCGACACCCAACGGCGCGTGCATCCGTGTCGCATCCACACGGTTCCGGCGGTGAGCTCATGACCGGATGGCCCGGCGAGGGCGAGATCTCGGCGGTCGATCTCGCGGCGGCGCTCGGACAGCCTTCACCGACACTCGCCCAGCAACGCGTCATCGAGGCGCCGCCGGAGCCGGCGCTCGTCGTGGCAGGTGCGGGCAGTGGCAAGACCGAAACCATGTCGGGGCGCGTGGTGTGGCTGGTCGCCAACGGGCACGTGCGGCGCGACGAGGTGCTCGGCCTGACCTTCACCCGCAAGGCTGCCGGCGAGCTCGCCGAGCGAATCGGCTCGCGACTCGCGGTGATCGACGAGTACGGACGGCGCGGGTTGCTGCCACATCTGGCCGAGATCGTGCGATCGGACTCGCTGCGCCGGGTCGACGAGGCGGCATCGGGTCGTCAACGTGACCTCGTCCGCGCGCAGGTGCTGGACGAGCTGGCGGCGAGCCATGGCACGGGGTGGGATCCTGCGACGCCGCGTGCCGCGGAAGATCTGATGATCAGGCCCCGAGTATCGACGTACAACGCCTTCGCCGACGGCATCGTCCGCGAGCATGCCGCGCGGATCGGTCGGGATCCCGACGTGGCGATGCTCAGCCAGGCAGCGTCGTGGATGCTGGCACGTGAGGTCGTGCTCCGCAGCGACCTGCCCGAACTCGAGAGCATCGACTTCGCGCTCGGAACCGTCATCGATGCCGTGCAGCGGCTTGCCGGGGAAGCCCTCGATCATCGCGTCGATCTGTCTCTCGCCGAGCGGATCGCGCTCGATCAGGCCGGCGCCTTCGAGCCGTATCGTTCGAACGCCGATGTCGAGAAAGCCGCCACGAACCTGCTCAGCCTGCCGACGCTGGCGGCTCTGGTGCGCGATTACATGGCAGAGAAGGATCGCCGCGGTGTCCTCGACTTCGCCGACCAGGTGGGTGGGGCCTACGACATCGTCGAGTCCGCACCCGACGTGCGCGCGGAGCTCCGAGAGCAGCATCGCGTCGTCCTTCTCGACGAATACCAGGACACCTCGGTCATCCAGACGCGCTTCCTCGCGGAACTCTTCCGCGACTCCGCAGTCATGGCCGTCGGGGATCCGCACCAGTCGATCTACGGGTGGCGCGGAGCAAGCGCAGACAACCTGTACGCGTTCTCCGCGACGTTCGCGAGCAGTGCGTCGGCGCAGACCTACAGTCTGATGACGAGTTGGCGCAACGATCGGAAGATCCTCGACGTCGCGAACAAGATCCTCGAGCCGCTTCAGCGGCCGGGACTCGACGTTCCTCCGCTGGAACCGCGCCCCGGCGTCGGCGAAGGCAACGTCGGGGTGAGGTTCGCGTTCACCGTGGACGACGAAGCCGCGGAAGTCGCCGAGTGGTTCGCGGAACGGCGCGCAGCGCACGATGCGCGCCCCGCGGGGCGACCGCAGTCCACCATTCCGCACACCGGCGCCATCCTCTTCCGCTCGAAGCGGCACATGCAGACCTTCGCCGGTGCGCTCGCGGCACGGGGCATACCCCATCGCATCCTCGGGCTCGGCGGACTCCTCGCCACGCCCGAGGTGGTGGACCTCGTGTCGACGCTGCGCGTGGTGCATGATCCGACGGCGGGTTCGGCTCTCATCCGGCTCCTCACCGGACCGCGCTTCGGCGTGGGGGTGGCCGACATGGCGGCGCTCTACGATCTCGGCCAGAGTCTCGCCGAACGCGACACGGCGATGGCTCCGCTTCCGGAAGAGGTGCGTGCACGACTGCGTTCCTCACGTGGGGCCGACGAGGCGGTATCCATCATCGATGCGGTCGACGTGGTGCGCGCGGTGCGTGACGACTACCGGATGCTGGAGGGGATCACCCCCGATGGTCGATCCCGCATCCGAGCAGCCGGCGAGATGCTCGAGCGGCTTCGACGCGCATCGTCGCAGCCGATTCCCGAACTGATCCGCCTCATCGAGTTGGAACTGCGCCTGGACATCGAGCTGGCGGCCAACGAGACGCGCGGCCCCGCTCGGATCGCCGCGACACAGTTGCGGGCGTTCGCGGACGAGGTGCGAGCATTCCTCGCCGCCGACGAGCGTGGCACGATCGGAAGTCTGCTCGCCTGGCTCGAGAAGGCCGAGAGCACCGACGAGCTGATGCCCCGACCGGAGCCGCCTGAGCCGGGAGTCGTCCAACTGCTCACGATCCACGGATCGAAGGGCTTGGAGTGGGACGCGGTCGCCGTGGTCCGGTTGGTCGCCGACGAGCTTCCCAGCAGAGTGTCAGACACTTCCGGGTGGTTCGGTTTCGGCGTGGTGCCCTTCGCCCTCCGCGGCGACCGCGACGCGCTGCCGCGGTTCCGGTGGGATCCGGACGAAGCGACGGGCAACGAGCCCGACCCCGTGAAGCGGCAGAAGCTCGCTCAGGCTTCTCTCTCGGGCGGAGCGACGAAAGCGAACCCGCAGGGCGGCGCCCTCCGGCGCTTCAAGGACTCGTATCGCGCCTATCAACAGCAGGAGGAGCGCCGGCTCGCCTATGTGGCCGTCACTCGCGCGCGCACGGATCTGCTGCTCAGCGGTGCGCATTGGGCGGGGCAGAAGGCCCCGCGAACCCCCAGTCCTTTCCTCCTGGAAGCCATCGATGTCTGTGGTCTCGACCCCATCGACCCCGTCGATCCGACCGAGAACCCGTATGAGGGACCGGGGTCCACGCTGCGTTGGCCGCTCGATCCCCTCGGTGCGAGACGAAGCGCCGTCACCGCGGCGGCCGCTGCTGTTGAAGAGGCCGCGCGCGCCGGCGCTGCGGAGCCGTCGGTCGAACTCGCGCGCCTGCTCGCGGAGCGCGCCGCCCGCCAGCGCGGAGCCGATGCGGTTCCCCCCACTCGTGTGCCGGCATCGCGCTTCAAGGACTACGTCACCGACTTCACCGGCACCCTGTCGACGATCGTGCGGCCGATGCCCGAGCGACCTTATCGGCAGACCCGCCTCGGCACGCTGTTCCATGCCTGGGTCGAGCAGCGCTCGGAACTCGTGGGCGTGGGGAACCGCGTCGATGAGGCGCTCTGGGAGCTCGACGAGGACGAGTCGGCACCAGAGCGCGCATCAGGCGTGGCGGAGTTCGCCGGACGGTCGGAGACACCGGCGGATGCTGCCGATCTCGCCGTTCTCCAGGAGACGTTCGAGCGCAGCGAGTGGGGCGGGCTGAGGCCGATCGCCGTCGAGATCGAGATTGACTTCGCACTCGGTGCCGGCCTCGCAGACCAGGGTGAGCGGGCAGAGGCGCACATCGTGATCTGCAAGCTCGATGCCGTGTACCGGCGAGAAGACCGGGGTGGCCGCATCGAGATCGTCGACTGGAAGACAGGCAAGGCGCCCCGCACCGACCAGGAGCGGGAGGAGCGGATGCTGCAGCTCGCGCTCTACCGCCTCGCCTATCACCGGCGCTTCGGAGTGCCGCTGGAGGACATCGACGTCGCCCTGTACTACGTCGGCGACGACCTGATCATCCGGGGCGACCGGGTTCACTCCGAGGAAGAGCTCTTCCACCGCTGGAGCGCGGCGCGCGCGGCACGCTGAGCTTCATCGGAGTCGTCGTCGCCCGAATTCTCGACAGCGCTCGCACCGGTGGCGACGGGTCGCGCGGTCAGCGGGGGCGAGGCCTCGCGAACACCCGCGGCCCCGTTCGTTCCGGCGAAGACGGTGGTGACGCCCGAGAGGTCCTCGGTCTCGATGTTCACCATCGCGGAGCGGTGCGCAGCCTCCGACGAGGCCGCATCCACATTCTCGTCGCGGCTCTGCACCCATGGCGGGCGCTCGCCATCGGGCTCGTCGACGTCGTCGGTCTCGTCTGCCTCGCTCTCGACCCAGAGGTCCTCAGGGTTGTACGCGTCGGTCTGCATCGAAATGTCCGTCGTCGAAACGGCATCCGCCGGCACACGGCCGAGTGCGTCCAGAGCGGAGTCGACCCCCTCGTTGCGCGCCGCGATGACACTCAGGTCGTCGTCGCGGAGGCCTTCGGCCAGCGACTCCAGGAGCGCTGCCGCGTCGTCGACGATGTCCGGGCGGCGCAGGGAGTCGCCGTGCACCAGCCACCGGGCGAACTCCAACTCGGCGAGAAGCCTCGCGCGAACCTCGAGGCCGGCGTCGGGGCCGCGGTCGACAGCGCGCGCGTACGACGCGTGGACGTCGGCCGCAGCATCCGGTGCCGCCGACAACCACGACAGGTCGAGCGCGGGGTCACCGACCGAGAGGCCGTGCCAGCCGAGGACACCGATGACCCCGGGGCCGCGTCCGGGATCGTCTTCGAACAGGAACGACGTCGCCTGCACGCCGCCGAGGATGACGGTGGATTCGAAGCGCCACAGGTCGTCTTCAGCGACAGCATCGCGCCAGCGCACCGTGAGGCGTGCCGGAACGCGCCCTGTGGAGGCGGCTGCGTCGACGAGGCGATTCAGCTCTTCGCGGCTCTCCTGGGCCGAGCGCGTTGCCAGGCCCGCTCCGCGCACCACGGAAGTGGGGAGGCCGTGCACCGCCGCGATGGCGGTGCCCATGGACTCCGCGGCCCCGCGCCCTGCCGGCACCATCGACGCCTCGATCTGGAAGCCCGGGAGGAGTTCGGTCACCAGCGCTCGTCCGTCGCCGATCCGCGTCTCGCCGATGTATTCGGGCGCACGGAAGGGGAGCATCGCCCTGGCACCGTCGGTCAGGGCGCGCAGCGCGAGCGACTCGGCGGCCAACTCGCGGGCAGTGTCGTCGTCGTCCGCGACCCGGATCGCGAGTTCGCGTCCGTCGGCGAGTGAAGCCACCGCGGAATCGAAACGGCCGTCGGTCGTCGCGCTCAGCCGGCGGGCACCCGTGACCTCCGCGCCGGGCAGAGCGGCCGTCACCGCCGCGGCTAGAGTGAATGGAGAGCGTCCCATGCCCCCAGGGTAGGTCGGCTCAGGGGCGGTCCCGCCCCCGCCACGCCCGTGAGAGAGGGAGTCGATGTCCATTCCGCGTCCGTCTCTCGACCGCGCCGCCGAACTCCGCGACGAACCGAACGTGCTCGATCGTCTGCGCGCCGCACCCGACACTCGCGTGGTCGTGGTGAGAGAGGGACGCGTTCGGGTCACCGAATCGTCGCTGTTGCGGGTCTCTGCGGGAGAGATCACTGACGCGACCTGGGCGCTGCTGGGGCGGGATCGGGACGGTGTCGTGTTGCTCCTCGCTGCCGCTCCACCGGAGCCCGATGACGTCGACGCGGTTCCGGACGAGACCTGGTTGCGTCTGCGGGATCTCGGCGGCCGCATCGCCGCCGAAGAGATCGAACTGCTCATCGAGGCCGTCGCCCTGGCGGGCTGGCTGCGCGACGCGGCTTTCTGCCCGACCTGTGGCGGCAGCACCGAACTTCGGCAGGGCGGATGGTCGAGGCGCTGCCTCGTCTGCGGACGCGATCACTTCCCGAGGACCGACCCCGCGGTGATCGTGGCCGTCGAGAGTCGTGACGGCCGGCGTCTCCTGCTCGGCGCGAATGCGAACTGGGGCGGACGGATGTATTCGTGTTTCGCCGGGTTCGCGGAAGCCGGCGAATCGCTCGAGGGGACGGTCCATCGCGAGATCGAAGAAGAATCCGGAGTGCGCCTGTCGGCGTTGCGGTATGTCTCGTCGCAGCCGTGGCCGTTCCCGCGTTCCCTGATGATCGGGTTCCGCGCGGTGGTCGAAGACGAGTCCGCGGCGCGCGCCGACGGTGAGGAGATCATCGACGTCCGGTGGTTCACCCGGGAGGAGATCGGCTCCGCGCTCGAAGGGAACGGGCCGGTCGGGCTTCCGGGCCCTGCGTCCATCGCGCGGGCCCTGATCATCGAGTGGTTCGAGGACGTCGCGTGAGTGCACTCGATGCCCTCGACGAGCGGCAGCGGGAGGCAGCATCCGTGCTGCGCGGTCCCGTCGCCGTGCTCGCCGGCGCGGGGACGGGCAAGACGCGAGTGATCACGCATCGCATCGCGCATGGCGTCGACACCGGTGCCTATTCTCCCTCGCGGGTGATGGCGGTCACCTTCACCGCCAAAGCGGCGGGCGAGCTCCGCGGACGTCTGCGCGCACTCGGTGTCGAAGGCGTCGCCGCCCGCACGTTCCATGCGACCGCTCTCGCGCAGCTCAATTTCTTCTGGCCCACGCTCGCCGGATCCCCGGCACCGGCGATCATCAACAACAAGGTGCGGATGCTCGGACAGGCCGCCGACGCGATCCGGCTGCGCCCGAGCACAGCCACCCTTCGCGACATCGCATCCGAGATCGAGTGGCGGAAGGTCTCGATGCTGTCGATCGACCAGCACGCCGCGCTGGGGCGAACAGTCAGCGGGGTCGACGCGAACCAGCTGGCCGAGCTCATGCGCGGCTACGAGGCGTTGAAGGACGAGCGTCGTCAGCTCGACTTCGAAGACGTCCTGCTGGCCTGCGCGGGCATGTTGGAAGCCGAGTCGCGAGTGGCGGCATCCGTGCATGAGCAGTACCGGCATTTCACGGTGGACGAGTTCCAAGACGTCTCGCCGCTGCAGAACCGTCTGCTCGAGCTCTGGCTCGGCGACCGGCAGGACATCTGCGTGGTCGGGGATGCCAGCCAGACCATCTACTCGTTCGCCGGGGCGGAGCAGCGGTTCCTCCTCGAATTCGAGCGTCGGCACCCGGACGCCACCGTCGTGCGACTCGAGACCAACTACCGTTCGCAGGCTCCCATCCTCACCGCGGCGAACGCATTGATGCGCGGCCGGCCCGGAGCTCTCGAACTCGTACCGGCGCGAGAGCAGTTCACCGCGGACGCGCCGACCATCACGGCGTACGACAACGAGACGGCGGAGGCGGCAGGCATCGCGGCCGACATCTCCGCGCGGATCGCCGCGGGTGCCTCTCCGTCGGATATCGCGGTGCTGTACCGAGCGCACGCGCAGTCTGGCGTGCTGCAGCAGGCGCTCGGCGCGGAAGGTATTCCGACGTCGGTTCTGGGCGGCACCCGCTTCTTCGCCATGCCCGAAGTGCGGCAGGCCATTCTCGCGCTGCGGGCCGCGGCGGTGGCCCCCACCGAACAGGGATTCCTTCCCGGCGTGCAGCGGGTCCTGCGTGAACTCGGCCTCAGCGATGAGCCACCTGCCGCGGGAGGCGCGCAACGTGACGGGTGGGAAGCCCGTCGGGCGATCCTCCGGCTCGCGGAGGAGGCCGGACCGGACGCGAACCTGCGCACCTTCAGCGACGCGCTGATGGCCCGGGCGAAAGACCAGCACGAACCGACCATGCGGACGGTCACGCTGTCGACGCTGCATGCGGCGAAGGGCCTCGAATGGGCCCACGTCTATCTCGCGGGATGGGCCGAGGGTTCGCTGCCGATCTCGTATGCGACGAGCTTCGAGGCCGTCGACGAGGAGCGCCGGCTGGCGTACGTCGGAGTCACGCGGGCCGCGCGAACGCTGGGTCTGTCATGGTCGCGGTCGGCAGGGCGCGGAGAGCGGGCGCCGTCGAGGTTCCTCGCGGAGATGGGCACGACTGCTCGCGGCACCGGCATTCTTCGTGAAATGTCACCGAGCGCCACGCGCGCGAGCCGTTCGCGCTGACGCGCACGCTGCGCGCCGGGATCGACTCGTCCGACCGGAGGAGAGTCGCGACGAGCAGCCCTGCATCGGCGACCTGGGCGGCCCGCAGAGTGTCGGGCCCGCGGCCGATCATCTGCGAGTGCAGGAGCGGCCATGCGGGATCGTCGTCCGTCCGGTGCGCATCCCGGCAGGCGAGACAGGGCGACTCGCCCGGCATGACCAGCGGTCCGACGCTGAGGTGTCCTGGCTCGAACGACACCGGCAGGTGGGCGGTGTCGTCACGCAGATGACGGGCGAACTGGACAGCGGCGGCCGCGCCCTGCACCAGGACCACCGCCACGCCGTGCGGGGTGGCGGGGTCGACGAGCGGGACCCCCTCATCCGTGAGGGCCTCGCGGATTCGGTATTCGCTGCGACCGTCGGTGATCCCGATGTTCTCGATCCACGCCGGGCGGTGGCGGGGGTGAGCGTCGATCAGAAGGTGTTCGACGCGAGCGAGCAGCCGTCGCGCGTCCTCCCGCGGTGCCCCCACCCCATGCGCGATCACATCGAATGAGCCGCGGCGGAATCCCGCGCACATGCGACTGAGGAGGAGTTCCACCCAGGCTTCGTCGGCCGCGACGTGCAGCGCACTCTCCAGACCGAACTGCAGCGTGCGCTCATCGCGCCAGAGCAGCGGGACGCTCGGGTCGAGGCGCGTGCGTGTCGGCGGAGTGAGCGGCATCCCCCGATTCTGGGGAATCAGGTGACGCGGTGGGGTCCGAAACGACTATCTGTGGACAACTATCGTCGTCCGCGGGCCGGGGGAGGAGCGGTGTGCGACGGTCAGACCGGCCGGTCTCCCTCAGGCGCGGGATCTTCCGGCTCAGGGCCTCCCGGTGCAGAGCCGCCGTCGTCGTCACCATCGCTCGTCGAGGGCTTCTCCGCTGAGAAGTCATCTCCGTCCAGCAGGCGGGCGAGCGCCTCGTCGAACTCGTCGGCGATCGGCTCCTCACCGCGTTCCGCGGCCTGCAGACGCGCGACGAGAGCGCGGGGATCGTCGATGTCCTCGGCGGTCGGCATCAGGTCCGGGTAGTCCCACAGGGCGTCGCGGGCACCGATGCCCACGGCATCGGTCACGGCCTGCCACATCGCCGATGCCTCGCGCATCCGCCGCGGACGCAGCTTCAGGCCGACCAGCGCGCCGAGGGCATCCTCGGCCGGGCCGCCGACGGCTCGACGACGCCGGGCCGCCTCGGCGATGCGAGCGCCGTCGGGGAGTCGGGATGTCGCTTGCGCGGTGACGACGTCCACCCAGCCGTCGATGGTGGCGATCAGATTCTCGAGCCGCGTCAACGCCTCTCGCTGTGCCTCTGTCTGCGTGGGCAGAAGCGCCCCGCCCTCGATGGCGGCCCTGAGCTCCTCGGGGTCGGACGGATCCAGGCGACTGGCGACATCCTCCAGAGCCTCCACGTCGACGGTCACGCCGCGGGCGAAGTCCGTGATCTGCGCCATCACGTGCAGGTGGAGCCACTTCGCGTGCCGATAGAGGCGTGCGTAGGCGAGCTCGCGGGTGGCGAGATACAGCGCGATCTGATCCTCGGGGATCTCCAGCCCTTCTCCGAAGGCCGTGAGATTCTGCGGGATGACGGCGGCCGTGCCTGCGGGCAGCACCGGGATTCCGACGTCGCCGCCGGAGACGACCTCGAGTGAGAGGTTCCCCAGGACCTGTCCGAACTGCGCGGCGAACACCGAACCGCCGAGGCCGCGCATCAGCTTGCCTGCGCCCTGGACGACGCTGCGCATTTCTTCGGGGACCTGGGTGTCGAGTGCGGAGGTCAGCGCGTCGGCGATGCTGGTGGACACCGGGTCGGCGATCTCCTTCCACACCGGCAGCGTCTTCTCGACCCATTCGCCGCGGGTCATCGCGGTCGGGGGCTCCGAGAGCTCGGAGATCGTGGTGACCTCCCCGAGCCAAAGCCCCGCCAGTGCGAAGGAATCGACGAACGAGCTCCGCGAGCCGTCGGTGATTCCCTGACCGTCGCGATTGGCGATGTGCAGGGCCTGACGGGTGGCGTTGTCCCAAGGATCGCCGCCGAACGCGCCCTGCAGCTGCGACATGATCGTCTGCATCATCGCCGGGTCGAACTGGAGGCCGTCCATGCCCTCGAGGGCACCTCGGAGCGCCTCCGGGTCGATGTCGCCACCGCCCTGATTGGAGAGCATCCGTCTCAGGAACTCCTGGAAGTCCTCGGGTGTCGGGTCGTTGTCTGCCATGTCGTCGCCCTCTCAGCACGCCTAAAGCCGTGGCATCTACGCTAGTCACAGGTTTCTGCGCGCGTCCCCCCAGCGAGCAGATCGCTGTACGCCGCTCGCGAACGACGGAGGATGCTGTGGATCGAACGCGGTCTGGAAAGCCCGGACTGGGTGTCTGGGCGCTGATCGTCGCGCTCGTCGCCCTCGTCGTGCTGACCTTCCTTCCCACGCCGTATGTGATCCAGCGTCCTGGGCCGGTCTACGACACCCTCGGCACCGCCACGGGCAAGGACGGCGAGGAGGTGCCGCTGATCAGCGTCGAGGGCACCCGGACCTACGAGACGGCGGGTGCGCTCGATCTCACCACCGTGCAGGTCGTCGGCAACCGCGAGCGCACGCCGAGCTGGCTGGAGCTGGCACTGGCGTGGACGGACTCCTCGCGCGCCGTGGTCCCGTTGGACTCGGTGTTCCCGGAGGGTGTCACGACGGAGCAGCGCGACGAACGGAACGCCATGCTGATGGTCGACTCCCAGCACGAGGCGACCGCGGCAGCGCTGAACGAGCTCGGCTACGACACGGGGGCGGAGGTCGTCGTGGTGGAGGCCGTCGAGGGGACGCCGTCCGACGGGCTTCTCGAGGCTGACGACGTGATCACGGCGATCGACGGAACGACCGTCACCTCGGCGACCCAGCTGCGCGAGGCGATCCAGGATGCCGAAAGAGACCCGGTCGCACTCACCGTGCTGCGTGACGGGGAGGAGCAGACCGTCGAGGTCGCACCGGAGAAGCACACCGAAGACGGCGTCACGACCTGGTTGATCGGCATCACGTTGCGCACGGACTACGACTTCGAGGTCGATGTGACCATCCAGCTCGACAACGTCGGCGGTCCGAGCGCCGGAATGATGTTCGCGCTCGGCATCGTCGACACGCTCACCGAGGGCGAGCTCAACGGCGGCGAGAACATCGCCGGCACCGGGACGATCGATGCCGCGGGGACAGTCGGGCCGATCGGCGGCATCCGCCAGAAGCTCTACGGCGCGCGCGACGCCGACGCCGAGTACTTCCTCGCTCCGGCGGCGAACTGCGACGAGGTCGTCGGCCATGTGCCGGACGGCCTCCAGGTGATCCGCACGGCGACGCTCGAGGAGTCGCTGGACGCGCTCGAGGTCATCGCCGACGGCGGGGACGTCGAGGCGCTGCCCGCGTGCGAGGTCCCGTCCTCCTAGTGCGGCCCCGGCGTGACCGCGTCGTGACCGGGATGACAGCCCCCGCACAGTGAGGCCCGCCTAGGATGGGAGGGTGACCTCGACATCTGCTCCGAACCCGGCCACGCCTCGAACCTCCCGACGCATTCTCGGCATCTCCCTGGTGATCATCGCCGCGTTGATCGCGACGTTCTTCGTGTTCGCCTCCCTGTACACCGAGTTCCTCTGGTTCGACCAAGTGGGCTTCACCGGTGTCCTCACCACCCAGTGGATCGCCTCGGCGGTGATGTTCGTGGTGGGCTTCCTCGGAATGGCTGTGCCGCTGTTCGTCGTCATCCAGCTGGCGTATCGACTGCGCCCGGTGTACGTGCGCCTCAGCTCGCAGCTGGACCGGTATCAGGAGGTCATCGAGCCACTGCGCCGTCTGGCCATGTGGGGGATGCCGATCTTCTTCGGCCTGTTCGCCGGCTTCGCCGCCGCGGGACAGTGGGAGACCGTCTGGCTCTGGCTCAACGGTGTCGCCACGAGCGCTGTCGACCCGCAGTTCGGCATCGACACCGGCTTCTACATGTTCGCGATGCCGTTCTACTCGGTTCTGCTCGCGTTCGTCTCAGCCGTCCTGCTGCTCTCGCTGCTGGTGACCGCCCTGGTGTCGTACCTCTACGGCTCGGTGCGTCTCGGCCAGGGCGAGCTGCGCATCTCGAAGCCGGCACGCATTCAGCTCGCCGTCCTCGCCGGCCTCTACCTGCTCGTGCAGGCGGCAAGCCTGTGGCTCGACCGCTACAAGACTCTCGTCGCCCCCGACGACCGCATCACGGGTGCCGCCTACACGGGCGTGAACGCGACGATCCCGGGTCTTGCGATCCTCGCCATCATCGCCGCCGTCGTGGCGATCCTCTTCTTCGTCACCGCGGTCATCGGACGCTGGCGTTTCCCGCTCGCGGCGACCGCCCTCCTGATCGTGGCCTCGCTCGTCGTGGGCGTCGGGTACCCCTGGGTGGTCACCACCTTCCAGGTGAAGCCGAACCAGAACGCTTATCAGGCCGAGTACTACCAGCGGAACATCGACGGGACGAAAGAGGCCTACGGCGTCGCGAACCTCGAGACCACCGCTTTCGAAGCGGAGACGGATGCCGCCGCCGGCCAGCTGCGGGAGGACGCCGCGACCACGGCATCGGTCCGCATCATGGACCCGCAGGTGATCCCGCCCACCGTGCGCCAGCTCGAGCAGTACCGCGGGTACTACCAGTTCCAGACCACGATGGACGTCGACCGCTACGAGATCGACGGCGAGATGCAGGACACGGTCGTGTCCGTGCGAGACCTCGACATGTCGGGGCTCGGCGACGGCGACAACTGGAACAACCGCGTGGCGGTCTACACCCACGGCTACGGACTCGTCGCGTCGGCGGGCAACCAGCGCACGAGCGACGGCGAGCCGGTCTTCCTCGAACGCGGCATCCCCTCGTCGGGATTCCTCACCGATCGGGAGAACTTCGAGCCGCGCGTGTACTTCGGCGAGTACTCGCCCGAGTACTCGATCGTCGGCGCGCCGGAGGGTTCCGAGCCGGCCGAGATCGACTACCCGCGCGGCAAGGACGGCTCCAGCGAGACGAAGACGACGTTCTCCGGCGATGGCGGCCCGAAGGTCGGCAACACCTTCACGAAGCTCCTTTATGCGCTGAAGTTCCAGTCGGAGCAGATCCTCTTCTCCAACCTCGTGAACGAGGAGTCTCAGATCCTCTACGACCGCGACCCGTTGACGCGCGTGCAGAAGGTCGCACCGTACCTCGAGCTCGACAGCGACCCGTACCCCAGCGTGGTCGACGGCCGCATCGTGTGGATCGTCGACGGCTACACCACGAGCGCGACGTATCCGTATTCGACGAGCGTGAGCCTGTCGGACGCGATCGCCGACTCGAACGTGCCGTCGCCGACGCTCGCGATCGACGACATCAACTACATCCGGAACTCGGTGAAGGCCACCGTCGACGCCTACGACGGTTCGGTCACCCTGTACGCGTGGGACGACGAGGATCCGATCCTCGAGACCTGGCAGAAGGTCTACCCGTCGACGGTGAAGCCGATCAGCGAGATGTCCGGCGAGCTGATGAGCCACGTGCGCTACCCGACCGACCTCTTCAAGGTGCAGCGCGATGTGCTCGGCATCTACCACGTCGACACGGCGGGCTCCTTCGCTCAGCAGGACAACCGCTGGCAGACGCCGAACGACCCGCGCAGCGAGTCGCAGCTGCAGCCGCCGTACTACCTGACGATGCAGATGCCCGGTCAGGAGACCCCGCGGTTCTCGATGTTCTCGACCTTCATCCCGGTATCGCAGGGCGCAGGAGGCAGCCGAGACGTCCTGATGGGCTATCTCGCGGTCGATTCGGATGCCGGTTCCGAAGCCGGAGTGAAATCGGATGGCTACGGTCAACTGCGCATGCTGGAGATCGACACCGACACCACGGTCCCCGGTCCGGGTCAGGTGCAGAACACCTACAACTCGGACACCGCCGTCGTGCCGCAGCTCAACCTTCTGCAACAGGGTGAGTCCGAGGTGATCTACGGAAACCTGCTGACGCTGCCCGTGGGTGGCGGTCTGCTCTACGTGCAGCCGGTGTACGTGCAGTCGTCTGAGGGTACGCAGCTGCCGCGTCTGCAGAAGGTGCTCGTCGCCTTCGGTGATCGCGTCGCCTTCGAGAACACCCTCACAGAAGCACTCGACACGCTCTTCGGTGGCGACTCCGGTGCGACCGGTGGTGACGAGACGGTCGAGCCGAGCGACCCGGAGGCACCCGCCGAGCCCGACCCCGACACCGGTGAGGTGCCGACCGAGCCGACAGAACCCACGAATGCCGAGGCGGCAGCGCTGGCCGCCGCCCAGCAGGCGCTGCTCGACCGGGAAGCCGCTCTCAAGGCCGGTGACCTGGAGGCGTTCGGCGAAGCCGACAAGCGCCTGACGGCCGCGGTCGAGCAGCTGCTCGAGCTGGAGTCCGCCGCGGGGGAGTAGGTCCTCGCACAGCATGAATGGGCGCCCCCGGTGGGGGCGCCCATTCATGCGTCCGGGCTCATCCGTCTGCGGCCAGTCCACCCGGTACTGGGAAACCCTGTGATCACCATCGCATTCCTGGGGTTGGTGACGGGAGGAGGGGAGCCTACTGTGACGTTATGGCGTCTTCCCGATCCCGCGTGCTCGACGCTGTGGCGGTCAGTCCCGACATCGTCTTCGGTGATGTCGCCGGCAACCTCGAGCGCCTGTCCGAGGCCTTCGCGCGCACGGGGGACGACGTCGCCCGATTGATCGTCGCACCCGAATTGGCGACGAGCGGGTATGTCTTCACGGACCGCGCTGAGGCGCTGCCGCTCGCGATGAGTCGTGACGACGAGAGGCTGAGAGAGCTGGGTCGGGGCCTGGGACACCGCTCCGTCGCCGTCTTCGGATTCGCCGAACGCGACGGCGACGCTCTCTTCAACACCGCGATGGTCCTCTCGCGCGACGGAGTCATCGCGACATATCGCAAGTCGCATCTCTGGGGTGCGGAGAAGCTCGTGTTCGATCCGGGCGAGAAGGCGGGCCTCGTCGTTGCCACGGAGGTCGGGCGACTCGCCGTCGCGATCTGCTACGACAACGAGTTCCCGGAGGTCCCGCGCGCCCTCGGCCTCGCCGGTGCCGACATCCTGGCGCTGCCGGTCAACTGGCCGATCGTTCCGCGACCGGCGGGGGAGCGTGCGCCGGAGACCATTCAGGCCATGGCGGCTGCTCGGTCCTCGCGTCTGCCCACCGTGATCGCCGACCGATCAGGGGTCGAGCGCGGCGTCGAGTGGACCGGCGGTACGGCTGTCATCGACGGAGAGGGATGGGTCGTGGCCGAAGCACACGACGGTATCGCCGCAGCGACCGTCGTCATCGAACCCGGCCATAAAGGTCTGGGACCCCACAACGATCTCTTCGCCGACCGGAGACCCGACCTCTATCTCGGCCCCGCATCCTGACCCGAACGGAATCCATGAACAACTCACGCGGCGATGCGCCGATGCCCGGTGTCGTACAGACCGAGGTCTCCGTACCGGCCACGGCGGGAATCGAGATCAAGTCGATCGATTGGGTGCCGCTGACCGAGCGAACCGGCAAGCCCTCGAGCCTGTTTTCCATCTGGTTCATGTCGAACGCGAACATCACCACCCTCGCGACCGGGATGGTGGGCGTCGCGATGGGCGCCAACTTCCTCGTCTCGGTGCTGGCGATCGTTCTCGGCGTGGGCGTGGGCACGGTCTTCACAGCGTTCCATTCCGCGCAGGGCCCGCAGCTGGGCTTGCCGCAGATGATCCAGTCGCGCGCACAGTTCGGGTACCGAGGCGTGGCGATCGTCTGTCTCGTGGTCGTTGCGAGCATCGTGGGGTTCAACATCTTCAACCAGCTGCTCGCCGGTCAGGTGCTCACTGCGACGACCGGCATCGACGCCGGTGCCTGGTGGTACATCCTGATCACAGGCCTCGCCCTCACTCTGGCCATCGTCGGCTATTACTGGATCCATCGGGTGCAGAAGTGGCTGACGTGGCTGTTCCTGGCGACCTTCGGCGTCTTCACCATCGTGGCGATGGTCGTTCTGCCGCTCGCCCCTGCTGACTGGTCGTTCGAGAACGTGAACTGGCCTGCGCTCCTGGTGCAATTCGCTGCCGCTGCGGCCTATGCCCTTGGCTGGGCGCCTTACGTGTCGGACTACTCGCGGTACCTTCCGCCCCAGACGAGTCCGCGCAAGGCGCTGTTCTACACCGCGACGGGCGTCATCGTCGGCGCCGGGTGGCTGATGATCCTCGGCGCCTTCGTCGCCTCCCTGTTCGCGGATGCCGACCCTGTGGCGGCCCTCGCCGCAGCTGCCGATGCGATCATGCCAGGCCTCGGGGTGGCTCTGCTGTGGTCGGCGCTTCCCGCGCTCATCACCGTCATCACGATCAACATCTACGCGGCGAGCATCGAGCTCATCACGGTCGCCGATTCGTTCCGCTCCGTGCGTCCCACGCGGCTGACCCGCATCGTCGCATGCACCATCATCGGCCTGGGGGGTCTGCTCGGCGCAGCTCTCTCCACGGGGGAGTTCCTCGATTCCTTCGGCAGCTTCCTCGTGGTGCTGCTCTACGTCCTCGTCCCGTGGACCTCGGTCAACCTCGTCGACTACTACCTGGTGCGCCGCGGCCGCTACGCCATCGCGGAGATGTTCCGCCCGCACGGGATCTACGGTGCGTGGGGCTGGCGCGGCCTCGCCGCGTACGCCATCGGAATCCTCGCTATGATCCCGTTCGTCGTGACGACCTGGTTCGTGGGGCCGATCGCGGCGGCCATCGGTGGAGTGGACGTCGCTCTGTTCGTCGGGCTGGCGGCATCGGGGGTCGCATACGTGCTGCTGGCGCGCGGGCTCGATCTCGACGCTGAACGTCGGCTGGCGCGCCGAGAAGCGGATGCCGCGGGAGTGCGCTCCGTGAGCTTCAGCCCGAGCTGAGGTCGGTCGATGCCGGCCAGTGGGGTCTGAATCCGACGAGGTTCGGGCCCCACCACCGCGTGAGCGCAGCGTCTGATACGCAGAAAAGGCCCGATCCTTGCGGATCGAGCCTTTTCCATTTGTTGCGGGGACAGGATTTGAACCTGCGACCTCCGGGTTATGAGCCCGGCGAGCTACCGAACTGCTCCACCCCGCGGCACAAGAAGTAACTTATCACGGATCTCGAGAGCTCGCGAATCGAGGCGCGGGGTCGGCGGATGCGAGAAGATGAGGGCATGTCAGACAGCGCAGCAGTCCCCGTCGCGGTGTGCCAGTTCGCCCCCACCGCGTCCCGGTCCGACAACCGCGATCGGATCGCCGAATTGACTGCGGATGCGGCTGCGCGGGGCGCGAAGGTCATCGTCTTCCCCGAGTATTCGAGCTACTTCGTCAACCCGATGGACTCGAGTCTCGCGTCGAATGCGGAAGACCTCGAAGGGGAGTTCGTCGCCGCGCTGACGGCTCTGGCTGCCGACTACGCCGTCGTCATCGTCGCCGGGCTCGTCGAGCGGGCGACCGATGGTGATCACGTACGGAACACGGTCGTGGCCGTGCGGGGCGACGGCATCCTGGCGGTCTACCGGAAGCAGCACCTGTACGACGCGTTCGGACAGACCGAGTCGGACTGGATCGAGCCCGGTGATCCTGGCATGGCGTCGACGTTCGACGTGGCAGGACTGCGCTTCGGGCTGATGACCTGCTACGACCTGCGTTTCCCTGAAGTCGCTCGAGTGCTCATCGACGCCGACACGGATGTGCTCGTCGTTCCCGCCGAGTGGGTGCGGGGGCCCCTGAAAGAGCATCACTGGACCACGCTGCTGGCTGCCAGAGCGATCGAGAACACCGCCTATGTGATCGCCGCCGATCATCCCGGCCCCATCGGGGTAGGGCACTCGCAGATCGTCGATCCCGAGGGCGTCGTGCTCGCGGGAGTCGGTGCGGTCGAGGGAATCGCGGTCGCAGCGGTCGAACACGCGTCGATCGAGCGCGTACGCGACGTGAACCCGTCGTTGCGCGTGCGGCGCTACACCGTGACCCCGCGATAGGGCGGGCCGGCGGATCAGGCGCCGAACGCAGCCGTGAGGCGCGCGGCTGCGTCTTCCAGCACTTCGACGCGCTTGCACGCGGCGAAGCGCACCAGGCCGGCGTATTCGTGCCGCCGCGCCGCCGACGCGAACGCTGTCAGCGGGATCGCCACGACGCCCGCACGCTCGGGAAGCGCGCGGCAGAAGGCCGCCGCATCCGCCCCGCCCAGAGCCGTCGCGTCGGCGACGGTGAAGTAGCCTCCCTGCGGCGTGTGCACGGCGAACCCGGCAGCACTCAGCCCCTGGCCCAGGATCTCGTGCTTGCGGGCGAGTGCTGCCGCGGCATCCGTGAAGAAGTCGTCCTGGAGGCGGAGGCCCACGGCGACCGCCGGCTGGAAGGGTGCACCGTTCACATAGGTCAGGTACTGCTTGACCGTCAACACTGCCGAGACGAGGTCAGCCGGTCCGTGCAGCCAGCCGATCTTCCAGCCGGTGACGGAGAACGTCTTGCCCGCAGACGAGACCGTGAGGGTGCGCTCCGCGGCACCGGGGAGTGTGGCGATCGGCACATGGGGCGTGCGGAACGCCAGGTGCTCGTAGACCTCGTCAGTCAGGATGACGGCGCCGTGCCGCGCGGCCAACCGGACGACTTCGGCGAGTACGTCGCGATCGAAGACGGTGCCGGTGGGGTTGTGCGGATCGTTCACGAGGATGATCCGGGTGCGATCAGACACGGCGGCGGCGAGGAGATCGAGATCGGGCTGGAAGTCCGGTGCACGCAAGGGCACGGTACGCAGCCGGGCCCCCGCGAGGGCGACCGCGGCGGCGTAGGAGTCGTAGTACGGCTCGAAGACGACGACCTCGTCGTCCGGCCCCTCGATGAGCGCAAGCAGGGTCGCTGTCAGCGCCTCGGTCGCGCCGGCGGTGACGATGATCTCGGTGTCCGGGTCGACGTCGAGGCCGTAGAACCGGCGCTGGTGCTCGCTGACGGCCATCCGAAGGTCTGGGATGCCTCGCCCGGGAGGGTATTGATTGGCTCCGCGTGCGATGGCTTCGCGCGCGGCTTCTCGCACGACGTCGGGGCCGTCCTCATCCGGGAAGCCCTGACCGAGATTGATCGCGCCCGTACGGGCCGCCGCGGCAGACATCTCTGCGAAGATGGTGGGCGCGACGGTTCCGTCCGAGGCGAGGAGGCCGGCACCTGCTGCTGTGCGTCTCCATGCGCCGGGAATGTCACTCATGAAGAACAGGCTAAGGCCATAGCGGAAACTCATCTTCGCCATAGAGAACGCACAGACACAGGCGTCACTCTGGAGGAGCGACGATGGAGGAGCACACCATGAACCAGGACGACAACCACGACTACCGACCGGCGGCGAACGCGGGTCCCGAGAATGCGCCGACAGCGCCCAGACAGGGACACGAGGTGCCGTCGGTGTTCACGTCGCGGCCGCCCGTTCCCCCGGTCGGGCAGCCCGCGTCGGGATCGGCATTCGGCGTTCCCAGCGCTGCGCCGCACACCCAGCCGACGCAGCCGCTCGACGACTCCGTGCGATTCGGCTCCGCGGGTGGACCGGCCGACGCCACCACGACCAAGGATGCGCGATCGAAGGGTGGCTCGAAGATCGCCGCGGTCATCGTCGCTGCAGCACTCGTGGGCGGCGTTGCCGGGTTCGGCGGCGGGGCGCTGCTGACCGGCCTTCAGGAACAGCCTTCCTCGGGGATCGCGGGAGGGCCGCAGACGGTCACCGTGAACAACCCCGGATCGGTCAACGAGACCACCGCCGTCGCGACCGAGGCCCTGCCGTCGGTCGTCACGATCGAGGTCGCGGGTTCGGAGGAAGCCGGCAGCGGTTCCGGCGTCATCATCAGCGACGACGGCTATGTGGTCACCAACACTCATGTGGTCACCCTGGGGGGCGCGGCCGCCGACCCCGCGATCCGCGTGACCACCTCGGACGGCCGCATCTTCGACGCCACGATCGTCGGCACGGACCCCATCTACGACCTGGCCGTCATCAAGCTGACCGATGCGGAAGGCCTCACCCCGATCGAGTTCGCGAACTCGTCCAAGCTCAACGTCGGCGATACGGCCGTCGCTCTCGGTGCTCCTCTCGGCCTGGCGAACTCGGTCACGACCGGCATCGTGAGCGCCCTGAACCGCAGCATCCAGATCGCGTCCGCGGCTCTTCCCGAGTCGTCGTCCGAAGACGCACCCGAAGAGCAGCAGACCCCGGAAGAAGGACAGGGCGAGGGTCCGTTCCAGTTCGACCTCCCGGGCAACACCGCGCAGCAGACCTCGGAGTCGATCTCGATCGCGGTCATCCAGACGGATGCTGCGATCAACCACGGCAACTCCGGCGGCGCCCTCGTCAACAGCAAGGGCGAGCTGATCGGCATCAATGTGGCGATCGCCAGCGCCGGCAGCTCGGAGGAATCCGGGTCGATCGGCATCGGCTTCGCGATCCCCTCGAACATCGCCCAGCGCGTCTCCGAGGAGATCATCGCCGACGGAACCGCCACCCACGGTCTGCTCGGGGCCTCGGTCCGCGATGCCGCCAGCGTGGAGGGCTCAGACGTCGCCGGTGCGTACATCGCCGAGGTCACCGGCGGGGGCGCGGCCGCGGAGGCCGGGCTCGAGGCGGAAGACGTCGTGACGGTGTTCAACGGTGTTCCCATCACCAGCGCCAGCGACCTCACCGCTCAGGTGCGTGCCGCGGCCGGTGGCAGCGACGCCACGATGACCTACGTCCGTGGCGGCAAGGAGTACGAGGTGGATGTGACGCTCGGCGATCTCGCCGGCTGATCCTCGACGTCGCAGAGAAGGACGCCACCCCGCGATAGGCTCGCGGGGTGGCGTCCTTCTCTTTCGGCACCGGCAACGCGGCCAAGCTGGTCCGGATCCCGCTCTACGCCGCAGGACGCATCGGCACCCTCCTCGTCCCGCGTGGACAGCGCTGGGTGTTCGGGTGCGGCGCCGGGATCGGCGACGGCGCCCTGGCGCTGCACCGGTACGCGACGGCCGCGGGGCACGACACTCTCTGGCTCACGTCCTCCGACCGAGAGGATGCGGATGCCGCCGCTCTCGGCATCCGGACCACTCGCAAGAGCGGCCTCCGAGGCTGGCTGGCCACAGCCACAGCGGGGGTCCTGGTCGTGACGCATGGTCTGGGTGACGTGAACCGATACGCCAACGGCGGCGCGTTCATCGTTCAGCTCTGGCACGGCATCCCCCTCAAGCGCATCGGACTCGATTCGCCCGCCACGACGCAGGTGCCCTCCGTCCCGGGAGCGCCCGTGCTGCGCCGCCTGGTCGAATGGCTCTACCGCAGCTCCGCGCGGCGGATCAGCGTGCTTCCGGCAGCGTCGCACCGATCCAGAGGGCGTCTGGAATCCGCGTTCGGGCTCGGTGATGAGCGGGTGGTCGTCACCGGAGAGCCTCGCGTCGATGTTCTCTCGGCCGGACCGCTGGATGCGCGTCAGGCAGCGGCGCAGGCCCGCCTTCGTGACGCCGTCGGCGATATCCCCCCGGGCGCGCGCACCGTCCTCTACGCGCCCACGTGGCGAGATGGGGCGGCAGACCCTGCTGTCCCGACCGCCACCGAGTGGGTCGAGATCATCGCGGTGCTCGAGCAGAACGATGCCGTGCTTCTGGTCCGCTCTCATCCGCTCGGGGAAGGCAGCTATGCGCCGCCGCTGCAGAGCAGGCGAGTGCGGATGCTGGGGGCGTCCGTCGTCCCCGACGTGACTCCGGTACTCGCCGCGGTCGACGTGCTCGTCACCGACTACTCGTCCCTGGCCTACGACGTGGGCCTGTTGCAGACGCCCGTGCTCTTCCTCGCTCCCGATGCGGCCGAGTACGCGCAGACCCGTGGTTTCTACGGCCGGTTCGAAGACGTCGCAGGTGACGGCGATGCGGCCGAAGGATGGGACGATCTGCTCGCACAACTGCAGCGTCTGCTGTCCGACCCCCGCGCGTACGAAGCGAGGTCTGCCCGCTCCGCTACGCTCAGCGCGGGGATGCATGCATACCGTGACGGGCACAACACCCGTCGGGTCTACCAGGCGATCCGCGCGCGGGGCATACCCGCACCGAAGGGAGCACTATGACGACGGCCCGCATCGATGAGCAGGCGGAGGCGCTGATCATCGCAGGGACAGGGCGCCGACCGGCGGTGGCCGAGCTGGTCGGACCCCGGGCGCGTGTCGAGGCGCCCATCGGCGTCGACGGCGAGAACTGGGAGGCGAAGCTTCCGCTGCAGGCATCGCGCTGGGGCGGTGCCGAGCTGCCGCTGCCGACGGGCGAGTACCAGCTGCGCATCGATGACGTGGACCTCAGCGCACTTCTCGTCGCGCCCACCGTCCTTTCCGGCCTTCGTATCGCCGTCGATGGCGACACGGTACACATCAACGCGCCGATCGCCCCGGTGTACGAGTCCTTCGAGGGGCAGGCGACCCTCGAGGGACGCTACGCGAACCAGTCCGGGGGCACCGAGAACGCCGTGTTCTTCGAGAGCTTCTACGGACGCAGCGTCGGCTGCAATCCGCGGGCCATCGACCGCGAACTCGCCGCGCGGGCGCCCCAGGTGCGCAGATACTGGAGCGTCGTCGATCTGTCCGTCGCCGTACCCGAAGGCGCGATCGCCGTCGTCGAGGGCAGCCCGGAGTGGTGGCACGCACGCGGCGCGGCCCGACTGCTCGTGGTGAACGACTGGCTCCGCCGCCGATTCGTGCGCAAGCCAGGTCAGAAGGTGCTGCAGACCTGGCACGGCACCCCGCTCAAGCGGCTCGCGCTGCATCGTCCCGGCTTCGATCCGCGCAGGATGGCCGCCGTGGTGAAGGAATCGCGACGGTGGGATCTCCTGCTTGTGCAGAACATCTATGCGGAACGCATTCTCCGCAAGGCGTACGCCTTCTTCGGGCGGCCCATCTGGGTCGACGGGTATCCGCGCAACGATGCGTTGGCGACGGGAGACCCGGCGGCGATCCGGGGCGCGCTCGGCATCGGCCGAGAGGAGCGCGTCCTGCTCTACGCCCCGACCTGGCGCGACGACCGCACCGAGATGGTGGACTTCATCGACCCCGAGTCCTTGGCACGCCAGGCGGATGCCGTGGTGCTCGTGCGCGGACACTCGCGCACCCTCGAGCAGGGTCGTGACCGCGCCGGAGCCAGGGTCATCGACGTGACCGGGTACCCGGAGACCACCCAGCTGCTCCTCGCCGCGGACGCGCTGATCACCGATTACTCGTCGGTCATGTTCGATTTCAGTGTCACGGGAAAGCCCATGTACTTCCTCGTTCCCGACCTCGATCACTACCGGGGAGAGCTGCGCGGATTCTATTTCGACCTCGCGGAGCGTGCACCGGGCCCACTGGTGCAGACGCAGGAAGAGCTCGCCGCGGCGCTGGCGGATGACGGACACGAAGCGCGGTACGCGACTCGTTACGCCGCGTGGCGAGCTCAGTTCAACCGGCTCGACGACGGCCACGCGGCCGAGCGCGTGGTCGACCGCATCCTCGACCTGGGATTCGTCACCCCCTGATCAGGAGCGTCTGCTCAGGGCAGTGGCGTGTTGCGGGTGCCGAGGCGCGAGGCGTCGACGGTGTCGCGCGCGCCGCGCAGGACTCCGCCGAGGAACCCGACACCCCAGGCGAGGTGCATCGTCGGCAATACCACCAGCGTCCAGAGGCGCTGACCGAGCGCGCCGCCGCCGGGCGCGAACGCGACGCCGAGCACCAGGATCACGTAGAGACCGAGCGGGACGAAGGTCACGAGCCCGGCGACCACCGCGGCGACGCCGGTGAGCACGCCGGTCAGCTGCAGGACGCCGACGACGAGGCCGAGGGCCACCAGGAGCACGAGAGCCGGTGGGGCGAAGTAGCGGATGCCGTTGCGCCGGCCGAACCTGCGCACCAGCTCACCGCGCCATGCCCCGGTGGCGCGGAACTGACGAGCGAGGCGGATCCAGCTCTCTCGCGGCCAATAGGTGACGGACAAATCAGGGTCGAACCATACGCGATGCCCGGCCTGACGGATGCGGAGGTTCAGCTCCCAGTCCTCGCCGCGGCGGATCGACTCGTCGAAAAGACCGATGTCGTCGAGCACCTCGCGGCGCATCACGCCCAGGTACGCCGACTCGGCCTCGCCCTCGTGCGTGCGCCCGTGGTAGGCGCCGCCGCCGAGCCCGACGGGGGAGTTGTACAACCGGGCGACCGCTTTCTGGAAGGGCGTGCGTCCTTCGGCGTGCATGACGCCGCCCACGTTGGCGGAGTGCGTGCGATCGAGCGTCTCCAGAGCACGGGCGGCGTACCCGGGGGAGAGTTCGGAGTGTGCATCCACTCGCACGATGGTGCTGTAGCGGCTCGCCCGGATCGCGGCGTTCAAACCGACGGGGATGTGCGCCGCGGGATTCTGCACCAGGCGGATCCGGTCGTCGGCGGCAGCCAGCCGTTCGGCGAGCTCCGTGGTGCCATCCGTCGACGGGCCGAGGGCGAGAACGAGCTCCGCCGGAGCATCGAGTTCCTGGGCGAGCACGGACGCCACCGCATGCTCGAGGTAGGCGCGCTCGTTCAGGACCGGCATCACGAATGAGACCCCGGGGAGGGGCGGGACGGATTCGTTGGCGGGCACATGACGATCATGGCATGGCGACATCGGGCGTTCCCTGATGCGCGGCGCGCGGCAGGTCAGCCGACGCCGCACCCGCCGCGGCGGTGCCGCGCGACTCAGTATCCTGGAGGGATGGGTGCACTGTCTGACGCGAAGAAGGCGTACCGTCTCCTGAGACGGGCGATGGCCTCGCGCAGCGCCGTGCAGCGGGTGCGTCGTCGGCTCGCCGGTCGCGAGCCGTATCCGCTGGACCATTTCCGGATCGCGGTGTACTTCGCCGACGGTGCCGTCAACATGTACCAGATGCGTCAGTGGTATCGGCCGCTCGCCGAGCTCTCCCAGCGCTGGCCTGTCGTGGTGCTCTCCCGCTCGGCCACCGGAGCGGAGCAGCTGCTCGACGAGGATGCTCCTCCGGTCGCGTTCGTCCCCAAGGTGCGCGACCTCGAGCGGTTCATCGCTCAGCAGGACATCCGGGTCGTTCTGTACGTCAATCAGAACACCCGCAACTTCCAGATGTTCCGGTACGGACGCCGCTGGCACGTGTTCATCAATCATGGCGAGTCCGACAAGATGTACATGACGACCAACCAGTACAAGGCCTACGACTACGCCTTCGTGGCCGGTCAGGCCGCGCGGGATCGGCTGTCCCGCACGCTCTGGGACTACGACATCGACCGGCGGACCCTCGACATCGGCCGCCCCCAGGCGGATCACTACTCCGGCACGCTGCCGTACACCCCCGACGAGCGCACCGTCGTGCTCTACGCGCCCACGTGGGAGGGAGACCGCCCCAGCGCGCATTACGGTTCGATCGCCAGCCACGGCGAGACGCTCGTCGCTCAGCTGCTCGCGACAGGTTCACATCGCGTGATCTATCGTCCGCATCCGCGAAGCGGCGTCGTCGACGAGGTGTACGGCGCAGCGCATCGGCGTATCGTCGCTGCGATCGGCGCGGCGAATGCGGCGGATGCCACGGCGCAGCACATCTACGACGACGGAGCGGAACTGGGTTGGCAGCTCTCGGCGGCGGATGTCGCGATCGTCGACATCTCAGCCATGGTCTATGACCGGCTTGCCGCCGGTAAGCCCCTGATGATCACCCGTCCGGTTGATCCGGAGGCCTCCATCGACACCACGGGCTATCTCGCGGACTGCGAATGGCTGACGGTGGATGCCGCGCCCCGCATCGCCGGGGAGATCGACCGTGTCCGCGCCGACGATGTCGCCGTCGCACGCTTGCGGATGTGGGTGCAGCACTACTTCGGCGACACGACTCCGGGCGTCGCCACCGCGAAGTTCCACGCCGCGATCGAACGGCTGATGAACGAGTGGGACCAGTGGCAGGCGCATGAGGTCGGGGCGATTCGCGAGGACCAGGACGACGACGACGAAGAAGCCGACGAGGAAGAAGCGTGAGCTTCCCGCTCGGAGCCGCGGCGGCCGCACGTCTGGATGTGGTGCCGCGAACCGGATCGACGAATGCGGACCTCCGCGACCACGCCGACGATCCCGAAGGCTGGCCGCATCTGTCGACCCTCCTCACCAGGCATCAGACGGCAGGCCGCGGGCGTCTCGACCGCACCTGGGAGGCTCCTGACGGCGCGGCGCTCGCCATCTCCGTCCTGCTGCGTCGGGTTCCGACAGAGACCGCCGCGCGCGGTTGGATTCCACTGGTGGCCGGCGTCGCCATGGCGGAGGCCGTCGAAGCGCAGCTTCCCGGCCACGACGTCGCCGTGAAATGGCCGAATGACGTCCTCGTCGATGGCCTCAAGATCTGCGGCGTCCTCGCGGAGGCGACGACGGATGCCGTCATCGTGGGTGCCGGCGTGAACACGGACATGACGGCCCGCCAGCTCCCCGTGCCCACCGCCACCTCGTTCGCGACGATGGGCGCCAAGGCCGACGAGGACCGCTTGCTGGCCGACTACCTTCGCGGACTCGAGCGCTACATCTCATCGCTGGCGGCGGCGGAAGAAGCGATGACGAGCGGGGTGCACGCGGTCGTCACCGCCCGGTGCGCGACGCTCGGGCGCACGGTGCGTGTGACGATGCCAAGCGGGGACACGATCGAGGGGGTGGCATCGGCGCTTGATCCCGAGGGGCGGCTTCGGGTGTCCACCGGCTCCGGCGAGCGAGCGATCTCCGCCGGCGACGTCGTGCACGTGCGCCCCGCGTGATCTGACACGCCGCCGCGCAGAGCGCTTTGTCGCAGATCACAGGCACAATGGTGGGGTGACTCAGCCCGTGACGCTCGGTGGTCGGCCCTTGATGCCTGCGCCCGGCGCGCCGTCGGAGGAGCTGCTGATCGCACGCTTCCGCAGTCATGCTCGCCGACTGTTCTGGTCGGCGCTCGTCCTCATCGCCACCTTCGGTGCCACCGCCTACTTCTACGGCAACCTGCCCGAAGGGCTGGAGAACTGGATGCTGCTCGTTGCGGCGAGTCTGGTCGTGCTGGTCCTGGTCGTCGTGCCTTTCACGGTCTGGTACTCGCGCAGCACCACGATCACGACCCGGCGAGTCATCGCGCGGCACGGGATCGGCGCGCGTCGGCGGCAGGAGATGTCACATGCACGGGGCTACACGATCGCCGTACGTCGCGGACCGCTGCAACGGCTGTGGGGTTCCGGCACGATCACTCTTTCGAACGGCGTCGATGCGCCTCTTCGGCTGAGCGAGGTTCCCAACGTGACGCTGGTGCACGAAACACTCGCCGACCAGATCGAGGTCGGACAGATACTCGCGCACCGCGACGCGCAAGGCACCGACAGCTTCGGTCACGCCTGATCCGCTCGAGCGTGATCGACAGCGTCTCCGGTGCGGAAGAATGGGCACGGACGAATGGAGGCGGCAGATGGCGCTGCGTGTGGGAGTTATCGGCGGAGGACAGCTGGCCAGGATGATGATCGCCCCGGCGGTGGAGCTCGGGCTCGATCTGCGGGTGCTCGCCGAGGCCGAGGGCATGTCCGCGCAGCTGGCAGCGACAGCGGTCGGCGACTATCGCGATCTCGACACCGTCCGAGCCTTCGCGAAAGACGTCGACGTGGTCACATTCGATCATGAGCATGTGCCCCAGGACGTCCTTCGGGCGCTGGTGGCCGACGGCATCGCGGTGCGCCCCGGGCCGGACGCCCTGCAGTTCGCGCAGGACAAGCTCGTGATGCGCTCCCGGCTCGCCGAGCTCGGCATCCCCCAGCCCGATTGGGCACCCGTCCGCGACGCGGCGGATCTGCAGCTGTTCCTGGACGAGCACGGTGGGGCCGGAGTCGTCAAGACGCCACGAGGCGGCTACGACGGCAAGGGCGTGCGCGTGGTCCGCTCCAGTGCCGACGCACAGGATTGGCTCGATGATCTTCCCGCGGGCGACGCGCTCCTGGTCGAAGAACTCGTGCCCTTCGTGCGAGAACTGGCGCAGCAGGTGGCACGTCGGCCCAGCGGTGAGATCGTCGCCTATCCGGTGGTGGAGACCGTGCAGCGCGACGGCGTGTGCGCAGAGGTCATCGCCCCGGCGCCCGCCGCGCACGAGCGCCTTGCTCAGGTGGCCGAAGAGATCGGACGCACGATCGCCGAGGGCCTCGATGTGACCGGAATGCTGGCCGTCGAACTGTTCGAGACCGACGACCGCATCCTCGTCAACGAGCTCGCCATGCGTCCTCACAACAGTGGGCACTGGAGCCAGGACGGCGCGGTGACCGGTCAGTTCGAGCAGCATCTGCGTGCGGTCGCCGATCTGCCGCTCGGCAGCGCGGCTCCGCGCGCCGCGTGGGCGGTGATGGTGAACGTGCTCGGAGGTCCCGCCCAGGGAACGCTCGAGGCTCGGTTCGACGCCGCGATGGCAGAGCACCCCACAGCGAAGATCCACACATACGGAAAGGCTCCGCGTCCCGGCCGCAAGGTCGGTCATGTGAACGTCGTGGGCGATGACCTCGACGATGCCGTGTACGTGGCGCGGGCCGCAGCAGCCCATTTCGACTGAGTCGATGGGCCGCTCAGGGGCAGATTGGCGTGCCGTTGGGGACTTCTCCCAGCGGCAGACCGTAGCCTGATCAGGTGACTGAGCCACTGCACTCTTCCGCCGCGCCTCTGGTGGGCGTCATCATGGGATCCGACTCCGACTGGCGCGTCATGAGCGACGCTTCTCAGGCGCTCGCGGACTTCGGCATCGCACACGAGGTGGAAGTCGTCTCCGCCCACCGCACGCCGGACAAGCTGATGTCGTACGCGCGCGAGGCTCGTGCTCGTGGACTCCGCGTGATCATCGCCGGCGCCGGGGGAGCAGCGCATCTGCCGGGTATGGTCGCGTCGATGACCGCACTTCCCGTGATCGGTGTGCCCGTTCCTCTGGCCTACCTGGACGGGATGGACTCTCTGCTGTCGATCGTGCAGATGCCTGCCGGCATCCCCGTCGCGACCGTGTCGATTGGCGGGGCGCGCAACGCGGGCCTGCTGGCGGCACGCATTCTCGGCGCTGCTGATGCCGACCTCGCAGACAAGGTGGAAGCGTTCGCGCGCGACCTCGAATCTCAGGTCGAGCAGAAGAACGAACGGCTGAAGGGTTCGCTGTGACCCTTGCGCCGCCGCGCGCGACCGGTCGCCCCCTGATCGAGACGCGGCCGTTGCGGCACCCGGATGCGGCGGACCCCGGCCTGATGGCGAAACGCGGTTGGTGGCTCGTCGTACTCAATCTTCTCGTGCCGGGTTCTGCGCAGATCCTCGCCGGAAACCGTCGACTCGGCCGCTTCGGCCTGGGCGCCACCCTGCTGGCCTGGTTCCTGGCGATCGTGGCCGCCGGGCTCGCCCTGTTCGCTCGGCCTGTGCTGTTGTGGCTGACGATCGGTGGGGGATGGTTCTCCGCGGTTGTGCTGACGCTCGTCCAGATCCTCCTGGTCGCCTACGTCGTGCTCTGGATCGTGCTGACCTTCGACGCCCTGCGTCTGGTGCGGCTGGTGAAGGTGCCGCGTGCTTCGCGGCTCGCGATCCCGGTCGTGGCCCTCGTGCTCCTCGGCCTCGTGGGCGGGGCGGCCGGTTACGCCGCCACCGCCGTCGGATCGGCCCGCAACACGATCAGTTCCATCTTCGGTCTGAGTGGGCCGAGTGTCGAGCCGAGTGAGGGCTATTACAACATCCTTCTCCTGGGCGCCGACAGCGGCGACGGTCGCGATTCGCTCCGTTATGACAGCATCTCGGTGGTCTCGGTCAACGCCGATACCGGCGCTGTGACGATCACGGGCATCCCGCGCGAGCTTCCCCACGCGCCGTTCAGCGAGGGCAGCCCGATGCAGGCGCTATACCCGAACGGCTTCGAGGGTCAGAGTTCGTCGACATGCGGGTGGAACGGCTGGATGAATCACGTGCGCAACGCCGCAGAGGTCTGCCGCGAGGATGGCGGAGCTGAGCTTTATCCGGATGCCGCCTCGCACGGATCGTCGCCAGGGATCGAAGCGACCAAGGACGCGGCCGAGGGCGTGCTGGGAATTGAGATCCCGTACTACGTCTTCGTCGACATGCACGGTTTCGCCGAGGTCGTCGATGCACTCGGGGGCGTGGACATCAATGTGACCGAGCGTCTGCCGAAAGGCGGTCCGCCCGACGGGTGGACCGGGACAGACGTGAACGAATGGGCCATCGGCTGGATCGAGCCAGGCCAGCAGCACATGGACGGCGACACGGCCCAGTGGTACGCACGTTCGCGGTACACCACGAGTGATTGGGACCGCATGGAGCGCCAGCGCGAGCTGCAGGAGGCGATCCTCGCCCAGTTCACTCCGCAGACGGTCCTCACCCGGTTCAATGAGGTCGCCGCTGCCGGGACGGCGCTGATCGACACCGACCTGCCGCAGGACAAACTCCCCGAGTTCTTCGATCTGATGCTCGACGCGAAGAAGCAGCCGGTGACCACGATCGAACTGACCCCGGCCAATGGCGTCGACGAGCACCAGCCGGATTACGCCGTCGTCCACGAGATGATCCAGCAGGCGCTGCACCCGCCGACGGAGACCCCCGCTCCCGAGCAGTGATCGAAGCGGGGCGTTACACAGCCCACGGGCATGCCGCAGCCCACGGCCGTCGCTCGAGAGAGTGAAGGACGACCGTGGGCTTCCGGTGCGGACACCGGGTGCACCAGACGACGGTGATCGGAGGGGGAGGGATCACCGTCGTCCAGTCGACCACCGCCGGAGGCGGTAGCCGGATCTAGGCCCGCTTGCGTCGCGCAGCCCCAGCTGCGACCAGCGCGCCCCCGCCGACGAGCGCGAGCGCTCCGCCGCCGACGATCCACGGCGACACGTCGCCACCCGTGAGAGCCAACTCGATGCCCTGGCCGGTGAGCGGCAGCTCGGTGCCCGCAGGCGCTGCCGTCGGGTCCTGACTGCAGCTCGAGGCCGACTCGTCGCCCTGTGACACGGTGATGGTCGCATTGTACGAGCGCGAACCTCCGAAGGCGATGCCGTAGGAGCCCTGGCCGTCGGACGGCGGACGGAAGGATACCGTCAGGCTTCCGTCGGCGCCGGCGGTGTTGCCGGACACCTCGGCACCGGAGGCGTTCAAGCCGGACACCGAGACATTCACGTCTTCTGACGGCAGGAAGTAGCCCTCGCCGAAGACGATGGTCGAGACTCCGCAGACGTCGATGATCGGATCGCCGACCTTCGGGCCCGGCGTGTCCGCGTAGGAGCCGGAAGCGGCCCCGTGAACGGGCGGCGCGGCAGTTGCGGCGGTCGGTGCGATGAGCACCAGTGCGCCGACAGCAAGGCTGATGGCAGCAAGTTTTTTCAGCATGATTCTCCCCAGAATTTCATGCGGAATCGCACCCGAACACACCCCTGCGTTCGACTGCGTGAGCTCATCTTGCCCCCACGGCAAGATGACAGAGCCCAGATATTCCCCAGTGAGGCCGACAGTATCCTATCCAGCGAAGAAAGTCACGATCCGCAGCGCAGCTCTTCGCGTGATTCTTCGGGAGCTTCGATCATCGGCGTGTGTGAGATGGTCGTCAGCCTCTCCCCGGCACCCGTGCCCTGGAACTCGACGGTGATGGTCGTCGATTCTCCCGGGGTGAGGGACACCTCGTGCTGCACCGCGGAGCGATCGCCGATCATCGCCGTCTGAACTCCTTCTTCCGCGCCATCGCGATCGATGTGTGACGGGACGGCACCGGCGGGACCGTACACCGTGATGAGCGACCGCACGGTGCCCGCGGGAACGCCGTAGAAACCGTCTCCAGTGACGTAAGGCGGGAGGGACGTCGCGGCGTCGGCAGGGGCTGTGCTCGTCCAGGTCACCTGCACCTGGGTGGTCGCTTCACCCTCGCACGTGCCGACCGCCGTCGAGATCGATGCACGCGTGTAGTAGTCCATCTTGGCGCCGGTGGTGTCATTGATCAGCACGCCGACGTGGGTTCCATCGGCACTGTCGAGGGGGATGGTGCCGCCCAGGGCCGAGGCTGCCAGCATGGACTGCTCCGATTCGTGGGCGCTCCAGATGCGGATGCGACCTTCGTCGGCGGACTTCGCGAGGGCGCCGATGAGCGCCTTCGGGTCGCCGCCGGACAGCGCGGCGCCGAGAAGGCCGCTTGCGGCCTGGGCGAAGAGTTCGTCCTGGACGACCGGATCGGGAACCGCCGCGTAGATCTCCGAGAGGAGAATGCTGGTGACGGTGTCGGCAGTGGCGGTGAACGGACCGAAGGTCAGGTTGCCGGTCACGGCCATCAGGTGCTCGGCGACCACGGCATCCACGGCGATGACACCGTCGATCTCCCCGCCGAAGCGGCCCTGCCAGCGCGTGGCGATGGTGGGCCCTGTCTCGGCGAAGTCCGGGATGCTGGTGATGTTCTGCAGGTACCGGCCCGGGCTGTCCTCGAAGAGGGCGACCGTGGATTCGCTCAGCGGCAGTGATGTCGCCAGAGGCGGGAAGTCGAGCGTCGACGCCTGTTTCTGCAGCGTGATCGTACCGTTCTCGGCATGCAGGAGTGCGATCGAGCCGATGATGCCGCCCGACGAGCGCAGCTCCGCGTTGTTCTGCATCGCGAGGACGTAGTTGCGGGGCCCTTCGCCGCCGAGCATCGTCGGCAGCAGGACGGAAGCTCCATGCAGAGACCCGACCACGGTCGCGGCCTCGGTGACGGCTGTGCGCAATTCGCCTACCGCCTCGGAGAGGGGAGGGAGGGTGGCGTCCGCGTCGATACGCTGGGCGCGCAGCTGGGCGGACGTGAGCGATGCGCTCGCCGTGCCCAGCGGCGCCTCGATCGTGGCGAACGGCGTCAGATCGATGGAGCCCCCGCTGAATCCGAGGCTGGCGAGGTCGAACTGGGCGGCGACGTCGAGAAGCGGCGCCAGCGCGTCTTCACTGACCTCGTCAGCGATCGCGGCGACCTCGCTGACGGCGCGGAAGTTCGGCCCCAGCCAGGGGACCAGACCGAAAGCGTGCCAGACCGGGTCGGAGGTCAACTCGTGCGCGGACGCCGCGTTGTGGGCGATCGTCGCGGCGATGGGCTCCGCTCCCTCGAGATCGCCATCGGCGATCGATGCCTTGAGCTGCGACGCACCCTTCGCCACCTGTTGCAGGTCGCCGACTGCGCCGATGCCGCGCACGGTGACCCATCCGACGGCGATGACGAGGAGGGTCAGCACGATGCCGACGGTCCAGCCGATCCATCGGCGCCGCACGGGAAGTCGACCGTCGCTCACGTGAGCATTCAAGCACGAACCCGTGTCGGGCGTGCGCCGGATGCTGTGGGATAGCTGACAGCCGCGCGGCTCGAGGCCTGCGCTCCACGGGGCGATGGCAGAGCGGGGATAGCCTGTCCGCATGGGTGCTCGGCTGCGAATTGTTCTGGATCAACTCGTGCACGTCGTCGACTCCGATCACGCGACCGCCGCTGTGGACCTGGCGGCCGGTCTCGTGTCGACGGCGCCGGCGGGGTGCAGCGTCGATGCCATCGTCCCTGCGGGAGCGGAGGTGCCTGTCGCCGGAGTCGCGCAGGTACGGACCCTCGGGCTGGCACGTCGGGAATTGGCGGCGTCCTGGCAGCTCGGGATCGCGCCGGGTGTCGGGGGCGGACTCATCCATTCGGCGACGCTGATGGCGCCGCTGGTCCGGCACGACCGCGTTCACGACAACGATCAGACCACGGTGACCGTGTGGGATCTGCAGGCATGGGACTCGCCGGAGCAACTGCCGAAGAACGCGGTCGCGTGGCAACGGGGAATGCTGCGACGCGCAGTGCGGCACGCAGATGCGGTGGTGGTCCCGTCGCACGCGGTCGCCGAACGGCTGTCCGAGATCGCCAAGCTGCACGGGCGCATCCGGGTGATCGCCGGCGCTGCGCCCGGTGGATTCACGGTACCGACAGACGGCGCCGAGCGCCGGGCGGCACTGTCGCTGCCGGAGGCCTACGTCGTGCTGACCGGACCGGAGGCATCGCTCGCGGAGGGGTTCCGGGGTGCCGTCGCGGCAGGCGTCGATGCGGTGGTGCTCGATGCTCCCGAGGGGGCGGAGCCTCGCTTGGCGGAAGTGGCGGCCGCTGCAGGGCTTCCCGAGCGTCAGGCCCACGTGCGCGGCACTCTCTCCGCTCAGGACAGGGCAGCCGTCCTGGCCGGCGCTTCGGCATACGCCGCGACCAGCACCGTGGCGGGCTGGCCCTGGCGTGCGGTGGAGGCGATGACGCTGGGTGTTCCGGTGGTCGCGGTCGACGTCGGATGCCATCGCGACGTCGTCTCCGACGGTGGCCTGGTGGTCGCGCGCGAGGAGCTCGCCGAGGCGATCGCGACGGCCGCGGGAGAAGGTGCGGAGCGGCTGCGCGTCCTCGCGGCCGACCGTTCGCGCGCATTCTCCTGGGCTGGTGCTGCCGAACGCGTCTGGGCACTGCACGCAGACCTGTAATGACCTGAAAGCCACCTGCGGGTCCGTCCGACACGCCGCGTTCTTGCAGCAGTTTCCCAGTAACGGTGGCATCATCGCGCAACTTCCGTCACACTGGTCACATGTCTCGACGTGCCCCACGCTCTCGAAACACTGTGAGGATCTCCCGCCTCCTCACCTGTTTCCTTGCTGTCTCCGCCTTGTTCGTTGGAACGGTGGTCCCCGCCACCGCCGCCAGCGCGTCCGTCTCATCGAGCGCAACGGCAAGCGCGTCGCGGGCCGCCGCCGACCCGGCTGCTGCGGGAATCGTCAAGACCTCGTTGGTCGGATTCAACGCCGGAAACATCATCAGCGATACCGTGTTCACCAACGACAACACGATGACCGAGGCGCAGATCCAGTCGTTCTTCAACAGCAAGGTCTCGCGCTGCCTGGGCGGCCGGGACGAAGACGGCAAAGCGATCGTCTGCCTGAAGGACTTCAAGATCTCCTCCGTCACTCGCCCGGCGGATGCGTACTGCAGCGGCTACCAGGGCGCAGCGAACGAGTCCGCAGCGCGCATCATCTATCGCGTGTCCAAGGCGTGCAACATCAACCCGCAGGTGCTGATCGTCATGCTCCAGAAGGAGCAGGGGCTCATCACCCACACGTGGCCCAGCGCATGGCGCTTCAACATCGCGCTGGGTCAGGGTTGCCCCGACACCGCGCCCTGCGACCCGGGGTACATCGGGTTCTTCCATCAGATCTACGGCGCCGCGCGTCAGATGCAGATCTACATGGAGGGCAAGTGGTTCCAGTGGTACGCCCCCGGGAAGACCTGGAACATCCTGTACAACCCGAACGCTTCGTGCGGATCATCGCCTGTGCGGATCGCGAACGACGCCACCGCCGCGCTGTACTACTACACGCCTTACCAGCCCAACACCGCAGCCCTTCGCGCCGGGTACGGCGAGGGCGACCGGTGCTCGGCCTACGGCAATCGAAACTTCTACAACTACTTCACGGACTGGTTCGGCTCGACTCAGGGGATGAACCCGCTCGGCGAGATATCCCGCGTCTACGCCAACCTCGGGGGCGCCTCTGGCGTCCTCGGCAAAGCCGGACCGCAGCCGAACTGCACGACCTCCTCGACGCGCTGCACCTGGAACTACGCGAAGGGTGTCATCACCTGGACGCCCGCGCTCGGTCCCGTCACGGTTTATGGCGTCGTCTACACGGAGTACGTCGCAAAGGGCGGTCTCACCGGCACGCTCGGCTACCCGATCGGTACGCCCAAGGCCATCACAGACCCGAATGGGAACGGCATCTCGCAGCAGTTCGCCAAGGGCTGGATCCATTCCTCGTCTCGCGGAACGTTCACCTCGTCGAGCACCGTGATGAAGGCGTACAGCGCCGCCGGATGGCTGCGCGGTTCGCTCGGGTGGCCGACAAGCGCCGAGACCTGCACGTCGCAGAAATGTCTGCAGACGTTCGCGGGGGGTGTGATCCGTTACGACTCGGGTAAGCCCGCATACGTGGTTCCCCCGGTCAGCAACGCCAAGATCAAGGCTGTGTACACGGCCCAGGGCGGATCGACAGGACCGCTCGGACACGCGGTGAAGGCTGCTCAGAACGTCGTCGATCCGAACGGCAACGGCGTCGCTCAGCCCTTCGACGGAGGCTGGATCCACTCTTCCGCGGCGGGGACGTTCGCGTCTTCCACGACCATCATGACCGCGTACAGCAAAGCCGGCTGGATCCGGGGCGCCATGGGATGGCCCACCAGCGCGGAGACCTGCGCCGGAAACATCTGCTCGCAGTCGTTCCAGCACGGCGCGTTGCAGTACACCAAGGGTGGCGCCGCGGGTCCTCCCGCGGAGGTCACGAATGCGGCGATCCTGAAGGTGTACAACGCCTCAGGCGCCGAGTCCGGTCCGCTCGGCTACCCGCTCCAGGCTGCGAAGCGGATCACCGACCCGAACGGCAACGGGTATGTGCAGCAGTTCGCCGGCGGCTGGATCCACTCCAGCGCTCGCGGCACGTTCGCCAGCTCGAGCCAGATCATGGCGTTCTACTCCGCAGCCGGGTGGCTGCGCGGGTCTCTGGGCTGGCCCTCCGGTGTAGAGAAGTGCACGAGCCTCGGATGCACCCAGACGTTCGCAAACGGAACGTTGACGGCAGCCACCGCCGGCTCCGACGGGGTCAAGATCACGGCCGCCATCCGCACGCTCCATCAGAGTCTCGGGGGAGTGTCCGGATGGATGGGCGCCGCGGCCGGGACGGTGCAGCACGTCGTGGACAAACAGGGCAACGGTGACGCGCAGCGATTCAAGAGCGGCTGGATCCATTCCTCGTCGAAGGGCACCTACGCGTCGTCGACGCCGGTGATGTCCGCGTACAGCGCCGCAGGATGGGTGCGTGGAAAGCTCGGATGGCCGATCGGCGCTGAGACGGTGGTGACCGATCCGAACGGCAACGGAGTGACGCAGCAGTTCGCCGGCGGCTGGATCCACTCGTCGGCGAAGGGTGCGTTCTCGTCGTCGACCGCCATCATGAAGGCCTACAGCGCGGCGGGCTGGTTGCGAGGAAGCTTGGGCTGGCCGACCGGTGCCGAGGCGACGGTCACCGACAAGAACGGCAACGGCCTCGCCCAGAAGTTCAACGGTGGCTGGGTCCACTCGTCGGCAAGCGGATCATTCGCGTCATCTGCCACCATCATGAAGGCCTACAGCGCGGCCGGCTGGCTCCGCGGGCCTCTCGGCTGGCCGACCAGCGCGGAGAAGTGCGACTCCGGATCCTGCGCCCAGTCGTTCAAGGGTGGCGTCATCCGCTACGAGTCCGGTTCGCCGGCCGTGGTGATCCTGATGGGAGAGAACCCGGCTATCCAGAAGGCGTACGCGGCGGCCGGAGGCCCGGCGGGCTTCCTCGGCTATCCCGTCGCCGCGGCGACGGCGGTCACCGACCGCAACGGCAACGGCTTCGCGCAGAAGTTCGACGGAGGTTGGATCCACTCCTCGAGCCGTGGAACCTTCACGTCGTCGACGGCGATCATGGATTACTACAGTGAAGCAGGATGGGTGCGCGGGTCACTGGGCTGGCCGGTGGGTGCCGAGAGCTGTGCGAACGGCGGGTGCCGACAGGCCTTCGTGAACGGAGCCATCAACACCACGAAAGGACGGGAGAACATCGTTCTGACGTCGACGAACGCGAATATCTCGAAGCTCTATGCATCGATGGGTGGAGCGAAGAGCATCCTCGGGTTCGCGGACTGGAATGTCAGTCAGATCACCGATCCCAACGGCGACGGCTTCGGACAGGCGTTCACAGGCGGGTGGATCCACTCCTCCGCGCGCGGCACCTTCGCGTCGTCGACGGCGATGATGAATCTCTACAGCGCACGGGGATGGATCCGCGGCGATCTGGGATGGCCGACGAGCGCGGAGACGTGCACCGCGACCACGTGCACGCAGTCCTTCGCAGGCGGGAAGCTGTCGTACACCAAGTAGGCGCGAGGAGCGCTCGGATAGACTGGCTGCATGAAGGTACTGCTCACAGGAGCTGACGGATTCATCGGATCGCACCTCGCGGAGCAGCTCGTCAGAGACGGTCACGATGTTCGGGCGCTCGTCCTCTACAACTCGTTCGATTCGCGCGGATGGCTCGACGGCATCGACCCGGAGGTGGCTTCGCAGATCGAGTTCCTCCCGGGGGATGTGCGCGACCCCGCGCTCATGATGTCGGCGGTGAGCGACCGAGACGCGGTACTGCACCTGGCGGCGCTGATCGCGATCCCGTATTCGTACGCTGCTCCCGATCTGTACGTGCAGACGAACATCCAGGGCACGCTCAACCTGCTGAACGCGGCCCGCGCCGCCGGCGTCAGCCGCTTCATCCACACATCGACGAGCGAGGTGTACGGCACGGCCCGCTACGTGCCGATGGACGAAGGCCATCCGCTGCAGGGGCAGTCGCCGTATTCCGCGTCGAAGATCGCCGCTGATCAGATGGTGAACTCGTATCACGCCTCGTTCGCGCTGCCCGCCGTCACGATCCGGCCCTTCAACACGTTCGGCCCTCGGCAGTCCGCCCGGGCCGTCATCCCGACGATCATCAGTCAGCTGGCCGCGGGCAAGCGTGAAGTCCAGCTCGGCGCCGTCACGCCGACGCGTGACTTCACCTTCGTCCCCGACACCGTGTCCGGCTTCACGACCGCGCTCACCAGCACGGCAGGTGTCGGAGAGGTGATCAACCTCGGGGCCGGGTTCGAAGTCTCGATCGGGCAGACATTCGACCTCATCGCCGAGGCGATGGGCATCGATGCGGTGGCCATCGAGGATCCGGCGCGTCTGCGGCCGGCCAACTCCGAAGTCGAGCGTCTGTTCTCCGACAACTCGAAGGCGCGAGAGATCCTCGGCTGGAGCCCGCGCTTCACCGGTGTCGACGGCTTCCGAGAAGGACTGCGCCAGACCGCTGAGTGGTTCACCGACCCTGCGAACCTGGCCCGGTACCGCACCGACGCCTACGTCGTATGACGAGCGCTGAGGACTTCGTCCGCACGGTGCGGTGCGTCGTCGGCGACGAACCGTTCGTGGGGCTCCACATCCCCGACATCACCGATGCCGAGAAGCAGAAGGTGAAGGAGTGCCTCGATTCGACATTCGTGTCGAGCGTGGGGAGCTTCGTGGGGGAGTTCGAGCAGGGAATCGCCGAGTTCGTGGGGGCGGGATACGCCATCGCCGTGTCGAACGGCACGTCGGCGCTTCAGGTCGCTCTGGAACTGGCCGGAGTCGTTGCCGGTGATGATGTCATCGTGCCGGCGCTCTCATTCGTCGCGACGGCGAATGCCGTGTCACACGCCGGTGCGCAGCCGTACTTCGTCGACAGCGACGAGGAGACGCTCGGGCTGTCCGTCGAGGCGGTCGGTGCCGTTCTCCGCGCGGCGAAACCGAGCGCGAATGGCCTGATCAACGCCGCGACGGGCCGCAGGATCGGCGCCATCGTCCCGATGCACACGCTCGGCCACCCGATGCGCATCGCCGAGCTCGTCGAACTCGCCGATTCCTTCGGCATCCCCGTCGTCGAAGACGCCGCCGAATCATTGGGCAGTCGGGTGGGCTCTCGCCACACCGGCACTTTCGGGATTCTCGGCATCCTCAGCTTCAACGGCAACAAGATCCTGACCACCGGCGGCGGGGGAATCATCCTGACCGACGATGAGCAGCTCGCCCGCCGCGCCCGTCACCTCACGACGACCGCGAAACTCGCCCACCGCTGGGAGTTCGAGCACGACGAGGTGGCGTACAACTTCCGGATGCCGAATCTCAACGCCGCCTTGGGCGTGGCCCAGCTCGAACGCCTTCCCGAGTTCCTCACGGCGAAGCGACGCTTGGCCACGCGTTACCAGGAGGCGTTCGACGGTGCCGCCGACCTGACGTTCCTCGCGGAACCGGAGGGGACCGAGAGCAACTACTGGCTGTGCGCTGTGCGCACGGAGGGCGGTATGGCTCGTCGAGACGAACTGCTCGAGGCGACGAATGACGCGGGTCTGCAATGCCGTCCGTTCTGGAACCTGCTGCATCGGCAGGCCGCCTACCGGCATCTTCCGCACGCGCCGACGCCCGTCGCGGAAGCGCTGCACGCCAGTGCGGTGTGCATCCCCAGTTCGCCGGCACTGGCACGCGCATGAGGCGCATCGCCGTCCTCACCGGCACGCGTGCCGACTACGGGCTCCTGCGCGGCCTGCTGCGAGCGATCGAGGCCGACGCCGAACTCGACCTGCAGATCATCGCCACCGGAACGCACCTTATCGACGCGTTCGGGCGCACCGAATCGGAGATTGCCGCCGACGGATTGCGCATCGCCGCATCGGTGCCGATCTGGTCTGCGTCGGACAGCAGGCTTGCCGTGGCGGCTGATGTGGGCAAGGCTCTCCCGCTCTACGCGGAGGCCCTCAGTGCCCTCGATCCCGACGTCCTGGTGGTGCTGGGCGATCGGCTCGAAGCGTTCGCCGCGACGACGGCAGCGACGATCCTCTCCGTCCCGGTAGCCCATGTCCATGGTGGCGAACTCACCGAGGGTGCGATGGACGATGCGCTGCGGCACTCGATCACGAAGATGGCCTATCTGCATTTCGCTTCGACGGAGGAGCACCGACGCCGCGTGATCCAGCTCGGCGAGGAGCCGGACCGGGTGCATTTCCACGGCGCTCCGATCGTCGACGCTCTGAGCGCGCTGGAGTTGCTCCCGCGCGAAGAGGTCGAGAAGCGGTTCGACATCCGTCTTCCCGAGCCGACGGCGCTGGTGACGTTCCACCCGGCAGTGATGGACGTCGATTCCCCGGAATCGCTGCTGGAGGAACTTCTCGAAGGGTTGCTGGCGGTGCCAGAACTGCATGTCGTCATCACCGGATCGAACTCCGACATCGGTACGGCGGACGTGCGTCGAAGCATCGAAGAGTTCGTGGCCGCTCGCCCCGATCGAGTTGATTTCGTCGAATCATTCGGCCAGCTGGGGTATTTGAGCGCGATGGCCGCAGCGGCGGTGGTGGTGGGCAACTCCTCCAGCACGGTGCTGGAGGCTCCGGTGCTCGGCATCCCCTCGGTGCTGGTCGGCGATCGGCAGAAGGGGCGGCCGCTCTCCGCGAGCGTCGCCGTGCCGTCGCCCCATCGAGATTCGATCGCAGAAGCTGTCCGAGAGGCGCTCAGCGATCGGGCGCGGCCCGAGGGAACGGCGATCTTCGGCGGTCCAGGGTTCGCGTCCCGAACGACCCAGATTCTCCGTGACGCTGATGTGCCGCGGCCGCCCCGCAAGAAGTTTCACGACCTGAAGGAGAGTTCGCACTCATGACCGAAGGTGTCTTCGTGATCGCCGAAGCAGGCGTCAATCACAACGGATCGCTCGCCACCGCCAAGGAACTCATCGACCTCGCGGCCTCTGCAGGAGCGGACGCCGTCAAGTTCCAGACGTTCTCGGCCGACAACCTCGCGCTCGAGAGCGCGGCGCTCGCCGACTATCAGCGGACGTCGGACGAAGACAGCCGTTCACAGCACGACCTCCTGCGCCAGCTCGAACTGAGCCAGGACGAGTTCCGCGAGTTGCGCGACCGCTGCGATGCGCAGGGCATCCAGTTCCTCTCCACGGCGTTCGACGTCGCCGGTCTCGACTTTCTCGTCAGCGAACTCGGCATCCCGATGGTGAAGATCGCCTCCGGTGACCTGACCTTCGCGCCGCTCCTGGTAGCCGCCGGGCGCACGGGACTGCCCGTCATCCTCTCCACCGGGATGGCGGAGATGCCGGAGATCGAGCGCGCCCTGCGCTTCATCGCGGCCGGCGTGGCGCAGGCGAAGGGATCGCTCGAGCGGGGAAGCCGTCTCACCGACGATGTGCTGGATCAGACCTGGCAGGCGCGCCATGAGCACCTCGATTTCGCACAGCACGTCACGATCCTGCACTGCACCACCGAGTATCCGGCCGCCGACGAGCACCTGAACCTCCGCGCCATGCAGACCATCGCGTCGACGTTCGGTCACCGTGTGGGCTACTCGGATCACTCGCTCGGGTCGCTCGCCTCCGTGCTGGCGGTGGGTCTGGGCGCCGCCGTCGTCGAGAAGCACTTCACTTTCGACGTGGATGCCGAGGGACCTGACCACGCTGCCTCCCTCGATCCCGACGGGCTGCGCGACTACGTCGCTGCTCTCCGCCGAGTCCCCGTCCTCCTCGGCTCAGAGGAGAAACGATGCCAGCCGGTGGAGGAAGGCAATCGTGCCGTCGTTCGGCGCAGCCTCGTCGTCACGGCCGACATCGCAGAGGGGCAGATCGTTGCGGAGTCCGACCTGGCGTGCTTCCGCCCGGCATCCGGTCGCACGTCGTTCGACTTCTGGGACGTCGTCGGCGCGCCGGCGACCCGCGCTTACCGTCGTGGAGATCTCATCTATCGGTCGCCAGAGGGCGAGGAGTCATGATCGACAGGGAATCGCTGATCGTCACGCCGGAGACGAGCATCCGAACGGCCCTCGCGCGGCTGGATCGCGGGGGACTCCAGGTCGTCTTCGTCGAGGACGCCCGCGGAAGGCTCGTCGGCGCCGTGAGTGACGGCGACATCCGCCGTGGCCTTCTCTCGGGATCGGCTCTGGAGGACAGCGTCGACTCGGTCATGAACCGCGCTCCCGCAACCGTGCACCCCTCGGCGACCCAGCAGGACGTGGACGCGCTCAAGACTCAGCGCGGCATCCGCATCGTCGCGGTCGTCGACGACGGCGGTCGGATGGTCGACGTCGTGGGGGAGAGGCAGAGCATCGCGACGCCGCTCGACACCCCTGTGGTGCTCATGGCGGGTGGGAGGGGCCAGCGGCTGTATCCGATCACCAAGGACATCCCGAAGCCGCTCGTCCCGCTCGGGGATGTGCCGATGATCGACATCATCCTCGGACGGCTGCACGATCAGGGCTTCCGCCGAGTGTACGTATCGGTGAACCACCTCGGCCACCTCATCGAGGAGCACCTCGGAGACGGCAGCCGACTGGACCTCGAGATCACCTACCTGCACGAACCCGCTCCGCTGGGAACCGCCGGAGCACTGGCACAGTTGCAGGACGAGATAGCGGTGCCGTTCGTCGTCATGAACTCGGATCTGCTCACACAGGTCGATCTACGACGGATGCTGGCGTTCCACCAGGGGATGGATGCCGCGGCGACGATCGGTGCGCGCGAGTACGGATTCGAGATCCCGTTCGGCGTGATCAGGCGTGAAGGCGACGATGTCGTCGCGCTTGCCGAGAAGCCGTACCACAGCGAACTTGTCAGCGCGGGTATGTACGTGCTCCAGCCGCGTGCGCTGGAATCACTGGTCGCGGATGAGTACTGCGACATGCCGACCCTCCTTGCTCGTCTCATGGAGGCAGGGCAGCGGGTCGGGGCCTTCGAGATCCATGAGGAGTGGATCGACGTGGGCCGACCGGAAGACCTGGAGCGCGCGCGTCAGGCATGGGAGCGGAGACAACGATGAGAATCTGTACGATCACAGTGCGCGCGGGGTCCAAGGGCGTACCGGGCAAGAACCTGCGTGTCGTCGCGGGGCGTCCTCTTTTCGGCCATTCGGTCGCGCAGGCGGTGGCGACCGGCCTGTTCGACGAGGTCGTCGTATCCAGCGACTCGGAGGAGATCCTCGCGCTCGCTCAGACGTTCGGCGCGACGGGAGTCGTCCGTCGGCCGGCGGAGATGGCCACCGACACAGCAGGCAAGGTTCCCGCGATCGCCCACGCCGTGCGCTCGACCGAGGAGCGCACAGGGCAGCGGTACGAGGTCTGCGTCGACCTGGACGCGACGAGTCCGCTGCGCACCGTCGAAGACATCCGCGCTGCGGTCGAGATGTTCGAGGCGGGGGAAGTCGAATCTCTCATCACCGGTGCCGAAGCGCGCCGGAACCCCTATTTCAATCTGGTCGAGGAGCAGCCGGACGGCACGGTCGCAGTCAGCAAGAAGCCGGATGATGCCGTGCTGCGGCGGCAGGATGCGCCTCGATGCTTCGACATGAACGGCTCGATCTACGTCTGGCGTCGGGAATCCCTTCTCGAGGACCAGGTCGTGTTCTTCCCGTCGACGATCCTCTATGAGATGCCATCAGATCGGTCGATCGACGTCGACAGCGAGTTCGACTTCCGCGTCGTCGAGTGGCTCATGAACCAGCGGGTTGACTTGTGAGCCACGAACCGCTGGCACGCAGTCACGCTGTACAGTCGCTCGTCGACCTGGAGAATGCCGCGCCCGACGAGCTCTTCGAGATCCTGCCCGGCTCCACCGTGCCCTTCTGGGCGCAGGTCAGAATGCGGTTCGCACTGGCGCTGTCAGCACAGACGACCGGCAGCCTTGAGGTGGACACGAACAACTGGAGCCGTACCGCAGAACTGCGGAGGCTTTCGAAGGCCTTCCTTCCGAGCCGCTGGGATGCGCGGCTTCGTGCTCGTCCCCACGAGGTCCTCTTCTACGTCGGAGGAGGAACGACCAGCGCCGAGGGCGATCGCGCTCGGAACTGGTTGGTCGAGGACTTCGCCGAGTCAGCCGATTCGATCGTCGTGCAACGTCGTCCCATTCCGTCCGCGGACGGATATCCGTCGTTCTCGCCGACGGTGAGCATGGAGGCGGCCTCGGCGCGCTCACGGTTGTGGGCGCGCGGCTACCGGCCCCCATCGCAGACGATGGAGACAATCGACCGACTGGTGGATTTCTACGGTGAGCGTCTCGGTGTGGGCGATCCGTTCCGGAGAAAGCTCAGGGCTCTCGTCTTGCGGTCCGAGGCGCACAGGCCCCACGAACTCGCCGAGCTGCGACGCGTCGTCCGTCGCGTCCGCCCACGCGTCGTGATCATGGACACCGCGTCGTACACATACAACGGTGAGTCGGTCGGGGTCTTCAAGGACGCGGGAGCTCTCGTCGTCGAACCTCAGCACGGTTGGATCGGCCCGTCTCACGCCGCGTACAACTACGGTCGCGCCTTCGACGAGGCGTCGTTGCGGCGCGCTCTACCCGACGAGCTCCTCACCTTCGGCCGGTTCTGGTCGGAGTCGATCGATTACCCCTCCCGGGTGACGGCGGTGGGGAAGCCGCATCTGGAGCGGCGCGCAGCGGTCGCAGCGCGCGATCGGCCGAAGACGGTGCTCGTGGTCTCTTCTCGGGCTGAGCCCGATCAGACCGACGCTTTCGTGCTCGCGCTTCGTTCCGCGCTGCCGGCGGAGTGGGAGGTCACCTTCCGACCTCACCCCGCCGAGCGCGGCGAGGTGATCCTTCGCTACCCTCGACTCTCGGTGGCAGCGGGTGTCTCCGTCGACACGAGTGCAGATGTGTACGACTCCTTGTCCAAGACGAAGGTGGTCGTCGGCGTGGCCAGCACGGTCCTGTTCGAGGCCGTAGCCTTCGGTTGCGTCGTGGTGGCGCGCGACAACGACTTCGCGTCGACCATCATCGGCGACATCTTCGGACCACGAGTGGTCGACGCCGCGGAGGCAGCGAAGAGAGTGTTGGACGCGCAGGACGAGCGCACATCGGCATCCGCACCCGACCCTGATATCTGGGCGTCCGACTCGATCGAGACTTTTCGAGGCTGGCTCTCGACGACGCTCGCGGCGCGCGCGTCGTGACGTCGCCGGCGATAGCCCTCCAGGGTATGCACGGAGGACCGTGCTTTAGACTGATGACATCGTGGCGGTCCTCGTCGCCACTGCCGATTGAGTGGGCCTGTGACTGATACCCGAGATCTTTTCGCCGCCGTCCCGCGTTCCGAGTTCGACACCCCCGGTAAGAGCCGCGGGCTGATCGATGTCGTGCGCTGGCGCTACCTGCTGAACCTGCTGGTGCGCACGGGCGTGACCACGCGTTACCGCAACTCCGTGCTCGGGTGGACCTGGTCATACGTGCGGCCAGCCGCCCAATTCCTCGTCTTCTGGGTTGTCCTGGGGATCTTCATGGACCTCGATCGGGGGTTGCCGAACTACGCGGTGTACCTCTTCTCGGGCATCGTCGTCATCAACCTCTTCTCCGAGGGGTTCAAGAACGCCACGTCCTCGATCGTCGGCAATGCTCCGCTGGTGCGCAAGGTGTTCCTCCCTCGACAGCTTTTCGCCGTCTCCTCGGTGATCGTCGCCTTCGTGCATTTCCTCCCGCAGGTCGGGCTCCTGCTGGTCGTGTGTCTGCTGATGGGGTGGGTCGCGCATGTGTCGATCTTCTCGGTGCTCGCGATCTTCGCCGGAATGATCATCGTGATGATCTTCAGCCTCGGCCTCGGCCTTTTCTTCGGCGCCGTGAACGTGCGTTTCCGCGACGCCGAGAACATCGTCGAATTGCTGCTGCTCCTGGCGACCTGGGCCTCTCCGGTGCTGTACGCCTGGACGCAGGTGCAAGACGCGATCGTCGACCGACTCGGGTGGCCGGAGTGGATCGTCGAGTTGTACCTGCTGAATCCGATCACTCAGGGTGTGGAGCTCTTCCACTACGCATTCTGGCGTCCCGCCACGGAAGGAATGGTCTCGGCGTCGAGCTACGTCGGCGAACTCATGATCCCCGTTCCGCCGGGCTTGGCCTGGAACACGCTGTGGACGTTCCTCATCGCGCTGGCCACGCTGTTGTTCGGTCAATTCGTCTTCCGACGTCTCGAGGGAAGGTTCGCGCAAGACCTATGAGCGCTCAGACGGCAACAAGACCCAGCATCATCATCGACGGCGTGCGCAAACGTTTCACGCTGAACCATGCCTTCTCGCTGAAGGACACGGTCGTCTCCTGGATCAAGCGACGAAAGCTGACGAGTGAATTCGAAGCGCTCAAGGGCATCGACGTGGCGATCGGTGAAGGCGAGTCCGTCGCGATCCTCGGGTTCAACGGTTCAGGGAAGTCCACACTTCTGAAGCTCATCTCCGGCGTCATGGAACCGGACGACGGTGTGGTGCTCACACGGGGCCGGGTTGCCGGCCTCATCGAAGTCGGCGCCGGGTTCCACCCCGAGCTCTCCGGACGCGAGAACGTCTTCCTCAACGCCGCCATTCTGGGTATGAAGAAGCACGAGATCGAAGCCCGCTACGACGAGATCGTCGCGTTCAGCGAGATCGAACAGTTCATCGACCAGGAGGTCAAGCACTACTCCTCCGGGATGTTCATGAGGCTGGCTTTCTCCGTCGCGATCCACGTGGAACTCGACGTCCTCCTCGTCGACGAGATCCTCTCCGTGGGCGATGTGCCCTTCCGTGAGAAGTGCCGCCTGAAGTTCGAGGAACTCATCTCGCAGGGAAAGACCCTCGTCGTGGTCAGCCACGACATGGAGATGGTGCGCGAACTGTGCACGCGAGGCATCGTGCTCAACAAGGGCGAGGTCGTCTATGACGGTGAGGTCGAGGGCGCCATCGCTCTGGTGGACGCATGAGCGAATGGCTCGGGCAGGTGCCGGCCCTGTTGCTCGCCCTGTCTCTCCTGGTTCTTCCCGGACTGCCGGTCGCGCTGTGTCTGCGCGGGGTGCGCCCCATCGCGCGCCTCGGAGTGGCGATCGCCGTCTCCCTCGGCGTGATCGCGACCGCTGCGCTCGCCGGACCACTGATGGGAATGCGCTGGGGGCTTCTCCCTGTCGCCGTCGTGACGGTCGTCGTCTGGGCCATCGCCGGAGGACTGCGATTCTTCGACCGGCGACACACCCCGCGTGAGGTCGCTCCGTCGGCCGCACAGGGCGCAGGGGCGTGGGCCGCGGTGGCCGTGGCCTTCGTCGGCTGGGGAATCATCGTCGCCTACGGCATCGGCGGCCCCGGCGACCCGTCTCAGCTGTACGACGGTCTTTTCCACCTCAATGCCGTGGAGTTCATCGCGAAGACCGGAGACGCGTCTCCGCTGCACATGACGATGGTGTACCCCACCCAGGAGATCTCGTTCTACCCCACGCTCTGGCACGCGTTCGTCGCCCTGATCGTGCCCGCGGCCGGCAGCGTGGTGGCGGCGACGAATGTCACCACGCTGGCCGTCATCGCACTGATCTGGCCCGTCGCACTCGCATCTCTGGCAGCCGTGGCGTTCCCACGGCACCCGGGTGCGGCCATCTGGGCCCCGCTGGTGAGCTTCGGCTTCGTGGTCTTCCCTCTGGGGTTCCTCAACTGGGGCGTGCTGTATCCCGGTCTTCTGGGAACGGTGCTCGTTCCGATCCTCTTGGCGTCGGTGCTGGTGGCGTTCGCTCCCGGTCAGTCGTGGGCGGCGCGCACCTTGCGGATCCTCGTCGCACTTGCTGCGGCGGGCGCGACGGCGCTCGGTCATCCCTCGGCTCTGCTGGGTGCGGTCGCGCTTCTCGTGCCGTATCTGCTCTGGCGGGCCTGGCGTACCGCACGCGCCGGAAGCACTGTGATCCGCGTGGTCGTGGGCATCGTCGTACTGGGCGGCCTGGCGGCGCTCGTCGTCGTGTGGATCGAAGCGAACGTCACGACTCACGAGTGGCGCCCGACGCAGAGTCTGGCTCAGGCGTTCGGCGAAGTCGCGTTCCTCAGCCCGGTCGGTCGCGCTGCCGGCATCCTGCTCGGACCGCTGGCGGCGATCGGGATCTGGAGACTGGTCAAGGACCGCACCTGGTGGATCCTTGCCTCCTACTCGGTGAGCATCCTCCTGTTCCTGGCCTCGACGTGGCTTCCCTTCCTGTCGATCCGCAGCTTCTTCGTCGGCGTCTGGTACGACGACACGACCCGCGTGGGGGCGTTGCTCGCCATCTGGGGCCTCCCGCTCGCGGCACTCGGCGCGAGCATCGTGGCGCAGTGGCTTCTGGAATCATGGCGTTCGGGGCGCCGGGTTCGGGCGGTCGCCGTGGTCGCGCTCGTCGCGGTCGCCGCAGCCACCCATCTCCTCGCGGTGCGCGATGAGGTTCGATACATGCGCTGGGTGAGTTTCGAGTTCGGCGAGACGTCCCAAGGGCTGTCGCCCGATGAGGCGGCGTTGTTCCAGCAGATCGACGCTGAGCTGCCGGAAGACGGTCTCGTCATCGGTGATCCGCTGACCGGCGCGGGGCTCCTGTACGCGTACACAGGGCACGACGTCGTGTTTCCCCATGTCACGGGACGGTACGGCGCCGATGCCGCGCTCCTTGCGCGATATCTGGCCGACGGCGGTCCGGAGGTGTGCGCGGCGGCGGAACGGCTCGGTGTGACGCACGCGTTCGATTTCGGCGACACGGTGCTCTTCGAGAACCACTACACGACGTACGACGGACTGCATGACCTCGACGACTCACCGATCCTGACCGAGGTTGCCCAGGTGGGGGATGCGGTGCTCTACGAGCTCACGGGCTGTGAGTAGGGCGATTCTCGTTCTCTGACGCCTCGAGCAAGGCGATCTTTCGGGCGAGGAGCGTCAGCTGCCGCTGCAGAGCGATGTTTCGCCGGTACTGGGAGTAGACGAACGCCAGGAACATCACGATCAGCGCGTACAGCACGAGGTCTGTTCCGCGGCCGACGCCGACGAGGCTCGCCAGCCAGCTCAGCCACTGCGGGAACAACACCGAGAGTACGGCGGCGACCACAAACAGGCCCATCAGAAGTCGTCGAATGGCGAGGTGACTGTCTGCGCCGGTGCGGCGCATCATGAACACGGCCAGGATGACGATCGCGGTGATCAACAGGAACTGGATCCACATGGTCAGCGCACCACCAGATCGACGAGGATGTTGACTGAATTGAGCACGCTTTGACCCTTCGCCTTCGAGTAGTCGGTGTAGAGGAGTTCGACCGGGTACTCCTTCCACGGGAGATCCGTACGGCCGAGCTCGAGCACGATCTCGGTGGCGTGGGCCATCCGGTCCTGACGAAGATCGATGGCCTCGGCGGCATCGCGCCGGATCACTCGCAGACCGTTGTGCGCGTCGGTGAGTTTGAGGCTGGTCGTGAGGTTGGTGACCCACACGGCGGTCTTGAGGATGACCTTCTTGATCCAACCGGGGTTCGTGCGGTCGTCGAGGAATCGAGACCCGAACACGATGGCCACGTCGTCGCGGCGGGCGAGTTGCAGCATCCCGAGTGCGTCTTCGATGCGATGCTGCCCGTCGGCGTCGAACGTGACGATGTACTCGCACTCCGGGTGGGAGAGAGCGAAGGCGAAACCGGTCTGAAGAGCGGCGCCCTGGCCGAGGTTCACCGGGTGCTGCACCAGATGGGCACCGGCTGCCGCGGCTTCGCGTGCGGATCCGTCGGTGGAGCCGTCGTCGACACAGACGATGTGCGCGAAATGCGGCTTCAGACTTTCGACCACACCGCCGATGACGCTCGCCTCGTTGTAGAGGGGGATGACGACCCAGGCGCTGCGGTCGGGGGAGGAAGGCGCGGGGACGCTCATGGACATGGTTCTATTGTGTCAGGTGTCGGTTCGGACGCCGGTCAATCGAGCAGCAGGGGCACGATGCCGAGGAGAAGACGCGTCGTCATCGCGACGAGGTTGTACGCGCCAGAGGTGACAGCGGCCAGCTTCCGGATGGATGCTCTCGCCCGCGCACTGGCACAGGACTCGGATGTCACGGTGCTCACCAGCCGCCCACCCCGCGGTTCCGCGATCGAGGATCCGCCGGCAATCACCGTGCGTCGCGCTCCGGTCCTCCGTGATCGTTCCGGAGCGATCCGGGGCTATGTGCAGTATCTGTCGTTCGATATTCCGTTGTTCTTCCGGCTGCTCCTCCACCGGGCGGATGTGATCATCGCCGAAGCGCCTCCGACCACGGGAGCGGTCGCTGCGGTGGTGTCGACCATCACACGACGCCCGCTGGTCTACTACCCCGGCGACGTCTGGACGGACGCCGTCGCGTCGATGGCCGCGCCACGCGCGGTCGTCGCTGTGATGCGTGCGATCGAGAGCTTCGTGCTCTGGCGGGCCGCCGGAGCGGTCGCCGTGTCGAGCGAGGTCGCCGAGCGCCTCGGCGCCATCGGCGGTCGGCCGGATCGTGTGACGACGGTCGGCAACGGCATCGATACCGACGTGTTCTCCCCGGATGTGCCGGCGGCCGCGACGGACCGGCCGTACTTCGTCTACACCGGCACGATGTCGGAATGGCAGCAACCGGACGTGTTCATCCGCGCTCTTGCGGATATCGCCGACCCCGAGGTGGAGATCCGGTTCTTCGGTCAGGGCGCCGTGGAATCCGAGTTGCGGGCGCTGGCCGAGCAGCTCGTGCCAGGGCGCGTCCATTTCGGCGGCCTTGTGGGGCCGGCAGAGTCGGCCTCCTGGATTCGCGGGTCCGTGGCTGCCCTCGTCAGCATCGTCCCGGGTATCGGCTACGACTTCGCTCGACCGACGAAGACGTATGCGGCGGCGGCCGTCGGCACGCCGGTGCTCTTCGCCGGTGCGGATACCGGGGGACAGGTCGTGCGCGGCGGAGACCTGGGCGAGGCAGTGGGGTTCGACGCGCACGAGGTCGGCGCAGCGATGCGGCGTTTGCTCGCGGCGTGGGCCGACGGTTCAACCGAGCGCACGCGTCCTGACCGCGTCGCATGGGCGGTCGGCAACGCCTCGTTGCGCACAGTGGGGGAGCGGGCTGCCGAAGTCGTTCGCGGCGCGCATCGAGGTTCGCGCCGCGGCGGCCAGTAGAATCTCGTCAGTGCTGCCTCTCCCGGGCGGCGTGCTAGGAGCCCCCCTTGACTGAAACCTCCCGTGTGCGGATCGTCGATTCCGCCGACGTTTCTCCCGACGCCGTGATCGGTGCCGGTTCATCGATCTGGCACCTCGCGCAGGTGCGCGAGGGCGTCCGGATGGGTGAGAACTGCATCGTCGGGCGCGGCGCCTACGTCGGCACCGGTGTCGAGATGGGCGACAACTGCAAAGTACAGAACTACGCTCTCGTCTACGAGCCCGCAAAGCTCGGTGACGGTGTGTTCATCGGTCCGGCCGTCGTCCTCACCAATGACACCTACCCCCGCGCGATAAACCCCGACGGATCGATCAAGAGTGCCCACGACTGGGAACCGGTCGGGGTGACGATCGAGCGCGGCGCATCGATCGGCGCGCGCGCCACGTGCGTCGCCCCCGTGACGATCGGCGCCTGGGCCACGGTCGCTGCCGGGGCGGTCGTCGTCAAGGACGTCCCCTCGTACGCGCTCGTGGTCGGCGTGCCTGCCCGGCGCATCGGCTGGGTGGGGGAGGCCGGTGTCCCTTTGGCACCAGGTGAAACCGCAGACATCTGGGTCTGCCCGTCCACGGGCACCCGGTACATCGAAGCAGCAGGCATTTTGAGCAAGGAGACCGTGTGAGCGATTTCATTCCCCCCGCGAAGCCCATCATCGGCGACGACGAGCGCGAGGCCGTCGACCGCGTCCTGCGCAGTGGCATGGTCGCCCAAGGCCCTGAAGTGGCGGCGTTCGAACAGGAGTTCTCGGCGCATTTCGTCCCGGGTCGCCCGTCGGTCGCGGTGAACTCCGGCACGGCCGGTCTGCATCTCGGGCTGCTCGCTGCCGGTGTGGGCGCCGGCGACGAGGTCATCGTGCCGTCGTTCACATTCGCAGCGACCGGAAACTCCGTCGCGCTGACCGGAGCGACTCCGGTCTTCGTCGACATCGAGCCCGAGACCTTCACCCTCGACCCCGACGCTGTGGCGGCAGCGATCACACCCAAGACCAAGGGCATCCTGCCGGTGCACCTCTACGGTCACCCCGGTCGCATGCGCGAGCTCGAGGCGCTCGCCGCCGAGCGCGACGTCGCCCTTTACGAGGACGCCGCACAGGCTCATGGCGCATCGCTCGACGGACGCCCGGTGGGCTCCTTCGGCGAGTTCGCGATGTTCAGCCTGTACCCGACGAAGAACATGACCAGCGGCGAGGGCGGCATGGTCACGACAGCGACGGATGAGATCGCCCGTCAGGTGAAGCTGCTTCGCAATCAGGGCATGGAACGGCAGTATGAGAACGAGATCATCGGCTTCAATGCCCGTATGACCGACATCCACGCCGCCATCGGCCGCGTGCAGCTGACCAAGGTCGACGGCTGGACCGCCACCCGGCAGTCCAACGCGGCGTTCCTCGACGCGAACCTCGAGGGCGTCGTCGTCCCGCCCGTTGCCGACGGCGCTGTGCACGTCTATCACCAGTACACGATTCGAGTGCCCGAAGATCGCGATGGCTTCGTCGCCGCGCTGAAGAACGAGTACAACGTCGGAGCCGGGGTCTACTACCCGATCCCGAACCACCGTCTGCCCTCGCTCGCGCACTTCGCCCCCGGACTGGATCTGCCGGAGACCGAGCGCGCCGCGCGCGAGGTCGCGTCGCTGCCCGTGCACCCTTCGCTCAGCCAGGACGACCTCGAACGCATCGTCGCCGCGGTCAACGCCCTCTCGAAGGCAGGCGTCTGATGGTCCTGCGCGCCGGCCTGCTCGGCGTGGGGATGATGGGGCGCCACCATGCGCGAGTGCTTCGCGAGATCGAGGGAGTCGAACTCGTCGCGATCGCCGACCCGGGCGGGGACCCGCACGGGGTCGCCGGAGACCTCCGGATCCTTCCCGACATCGAGGCCTTGATCGCCGCCGGCATCGATATCGCCGTCGTCGCGGTCCCCACCAGGTTCCACGAGGATGCTGCGCTCAAGCTCGCGGCTGCCGGTGTGCACACCTTGGTCGAGAAGCCGATAGCGCACACGGTCGATGCCGGGCAGCGCATGGTGGACGCCTTCGCCTCCGCGGGTCTGGTCGGAGCGGTCGGGCACATCGAGCGTTTCAACCCGGCTGTGCAGGAGATGCGGCGCCGGATCGAAGCGGGGGACCTCGGCGCGGTGTACCAGGTCGTCACTCGTCGTCAGGGTCCGTTCCCGTCGCGAATCGCCGACGTGGGCGTCGCGAAGGACCTCGCGTCCCACGACGTCGACCTCACCGCTTGGGTCGTGCAGAGCGACTACGAGCGTGTGTTCGCCCAGACGGCTTTCAAGAGCGGCCGAGAGCACGAAGACATGATCACGATCACCGGACGCACCGAATCCGGGGTCATCGTGAACAACATCGTCAACTGGCTCAGCCCCATGAAGGAGCGCCTCACCGTGGTCACGGGAGAGAAGGGCGCATTCGTCGCCGATACCTCCACGGGCGACCTGACGTTCTATGCCAATGGCACGATCCCCCTCGAGTGGGAGTCCGTGTCGTCGTTCCGCGGGGTCTCTGAAGGAGACGTCACGCGCTATGCGTTCGCCAAGCGTGAACCGCTGCGCGTCGAGCACGAGGCCTTCCGCGATGCTGTGCTCGGTCAGCAGACCGACGTCGTCACCATGGAACAGGGCCAGCGGACGCTCGTCGTCGTCGAGGCAGCTCTCGAATCGGCTCTCACCGGACACTCGATCACACTATGAGTCGCCCGTTGGGTGCGGATACGACCCGGGCGGGCGCAGACACGACGAACAGGGCCGAGGCGCCGCGCACCGCACTGGTGCTGTCCTACTCCGACATTGCGTCCGATCCGCGGGTGCGCCGCGAAATCGACTGGCTGGTCGACGACGGATGGGTGGTCGACACACTCGGACTGGGCGAGCATCCCACGGATGAAGTGCGCGACCACTTCGCACTGGCGGATCCGCTGGCCTGGACCCGGGGGCGTGTCGGTGCGTTGCTCGTGCATCTGCTGCTTCCGGCGCGGATGCGCTTCAGAGCGCTGATGACCGCCCGGGTACCGCGCGTGCTCCGAGAGCGAGTGCGCAGCGGACACTACGATCTGGTCGTCTTCAACGAGCTCGAGTTCGCGCCATGGGTGGACGATTCCCGCGACTTCACGCCGGAGGCAGGTCGGGGGCTGCGCCATCTCGACCTGCACGAGTACCACAACCCGGACGTCCGCCGTCAGAACCTCGGCGGGAAGATCACCGGGCCGCAGTACCGATGGACGCGATCGCACATCGGATCGGCAGGCTTCACCAGCAGAACGGTCGTGAACACTCCGATCGGGCGCTTGTATGCGGACGAATTCGGCATCGCTGTGCCTGCAGAGGTCCGCAACGCACCGCCGTACGTGAGCGACCTGGAGCCCAGTGCGGTGGATGCCGACGACATCCGTCTCCTCTTCCACGGGTTGCCCAGTTGGTCGCGAGGCTTCACCGAGATCCTCGCGGCGATGCGGGAGTTGCCACCGCGTTTCTCCATGACCTTCATGTTGACGTCGAATCCGGCTGTCCACGCCCACCTGCGCAGCGAGTTGGAAACGCATCCCGCCCGCGAACGCATCCGGATCGTGCCGCCGGCGCCGATGCGCGAGATCGCTCAGCGGATCAACGAGTACGACGTCGAGATCGTGTTCTACCGGCCGAAGGGCATCAATCTGCAGTACGCCATGCCGAACAAATTCTTCGAAGCGGCGCAGGGGCGCCTTGCCCTGGTCGTCGGCGAGACCGAGACCATGGCGCCTATCGTGCGGCAGTACGGCCATGGTGTCGTCGTGCCCGAGTTCACCGCCGAGTCGCTGCGTGACACTCTCGCCGGTCTCGATGCAGAACGCGTGAGAGAGATGAAAGAGAAGGCGGCCGAGGCCGCGGCTGCGATGAACTCCGAAACCGAAGGTCGCGCCTTCCTCGCGGCGATCAAAGCGTCAGCGCGTGAATCAGAAGGTCGATGATGAAGGCCACCTGGGGTCTCTACCGTGAAGTACTGAGTGTTCTGCCGCGCAGCGCCGCACGATTCCTCGCTTATTACGCCGCCATCATGGGTGTCCTCGCTTTGATGGACGGTCTCGCGCTCGGCCTGCTCGCCGTCGTGATCGCGCCGCTCGTCAGCAACGCGCCGTTGGTCCTTCCGATCGTGGGAAGGCTGGAGGGCCCCGCCATCCTCTGGCCGCTTGGCCTTGTCTGCCTGTTGATCGTCGTCAAAGGCGTCCTCACCCTCACTCTTCAGTGGTTCGCAACGCGACGCTTCGCCCGATACGAGCTCGAACTCGGCGCTCGGGTCTTCGACGGATACATCCGCGCGCCCTGGGTGGAGCGTCTGCGCCGGAACTCCTCCGATCTTGTTCGGATCACCGACGCGAGCGTGAGCACCACCATTTCGGGATTCGTGCTGCCGGGAGCGTCTCTGATCGGGGAGTTCCTGAGCTTCTTCTCGCTCATTCTGGTGCTCGCCATCGCGCAACCGTTCGTCGGAGTGGTGACGCTTGTTTATCTCGGCGTCATCGCGCTCCTGCTGCAGCTGCAGATCTCTCGTCGATCCAAGCGAGCGGGGCTGGTCGCTCTCCGATACTCCCTGCGCTCCTCGCGGCTGATCACCGAGATGATCGGCGCGCTCAAAGAGGTCACTTTGCGCGGCAGCGCGACCGAGGTGGCGGGCGTCGTTCGCGAGAACCGCTCATTCGCGACACGAGCGCGGGCAAACTCGCAATTCCTCGCCCAAGTGCCGCGGCACATCATGGACATGGCGTTGATCGGCGGAATCGTTCTCGTCGGCGCGGCCGGGTTCATCGCAGGAGGAGACGTACAGGGCGCGATCGCGTCGATCGCTCTGTTCGGTCTGGCGGGGTTCCGACTCGCCCCGTCGCTGGTGCGCTTCCAGGGGGTGCTTCAGCAGCTCAACGTCTCGACGCCGCATGCGCAGGCGGTACTCAGCGAAGTTCGCAACTCGGATCGGTACATGGAGGCTGCGGGCACGGGAGACACCGCCTCCCTTCCGGAGGAGCCGAAGGTCCTCCGCTTCGACGACGTCAGTTTCCGGTACAGCCCGGAGGCGGATGATGCGGTGCGCGGAGTCAACCTCGAGATCCCCTTCGGCTCTCAGGTCGCGTTCGTCGGTGCGTCCGGAGCGGGGAAGTCGACCATGGTCGATCTGCTCCTCGGGCTGATCGAACCGACCAGCGGCTCCATCACCGTGGACGGGATTCCTCTCAGCGACGTCGTCAACGCCTGGCGATCGCAGATCTCGTACGTCCCCCAGGAGGTCTCGCTCTTCGATTCGACGGTGGGACAGAACGTGGCGCTGAGTTGGCGGGCGGATTTCGATCGTGATCGTGTGCGCTCCGCGCTCGACCAGGCCCAGCTGCTGCCGCTCATCGATGCACGAGACGGTGGCATCGACGGTCGCATCGGCGAGCGTGGGCTTGCCCTCTCCGGTGGGCAACGCCAGCGGCTGGGAATCGCTCGCGCTCTCTACACCGTGCCGCAGGTCCTCGTCATGGACGAGGCCACGAGCGCACTCGACACCGCGACCGAGGCAGCTGTGACCACTGCCATTGAAGCGCTGCGAGGTCGGGTGACCACCATCACGGTCGCCCATCGACTGTCGACGATCCGTCATGCAGATCGGATCTTCTTCATGCGCGACGGCCACGTCGCCGCTTCGGGGACCTTCGACGAGGTCGTCGCGGACGAATCCGAGTTCGCCATCCAGGCCGCGCTCGCGGGCCTCGTGGCCTCCGAAAGTCCTCCGCACGCGGAGGGGGAAGAAGAAAGAGAGCTCTTGCGACCCGAGGACGACGTCAATGGCTGAAGCTGAGATCATCATCGGCGTCCACAGCGCGACGCGGCCGGTGGAGCGCGCTGTCGCTTCGCTGCTCAGGAACACTCGGGAGGTGAGGGTGACCGTCATCGCCCACAATCTGGCGCCGGAGGCGATCCTCACCCGACTCGGCGACCTCGCGAAGGACTCTCGCGTGCGCGTGCTCCCGCTGGCTGATGGGGTGCGCTCGCCTGCCAACGCGTTCAACTTCGGTCTGGACAACGCCGTTGCCGGTTACGTCGGGCTCCTGGGGTCCGATGATGAGCTCGCCGACGGTGCACTCGATGCATGGCTCACCCTGGCAGAGCGCCACGATGCCGATGTCGTGATCGCTCCGATCCGCCGGGTGGAGTCAGGGGCGGTCCCTTCTCCCCGGGTGCGCCCCGGTCGAACGCACCATCTCGACGGCGATCGCGATCGACTCTTCGAGCGCACTGCGCCGCTGGGGCTGTGGCGGCGTGAGAAGTTCGACTCGTTGCGATTCACGGAGGGGCTGCCGCGAGGCGTCGATCAGTCATTCGGCCTGCACCTCTGGTTCGGCGCTGCGTCGATCGTTTTCGACCCCGCCTCGCCGCCCTACCTCGAGCACGACGACCAAGGCGATCGCGTCACCAAAGTCGTCGGTCCTGCTGCTGACGACCTTGCTTATCTCGATGCGATCGAGAGCGATCCTGTCTTCACGCGGATGTCGGCGGATGCGAAGCGAGCGGTCGCCGCGAAGATCCTCCGGGTGCACGTGATCGCTTCCATTCAGACTCACATCCGCGCGGAAGGGCTCGCCGCCGCGGACCGAGCGACGTTCGCCGCGGTCTGGAAGCGACTGGACGGATGGGCCCCGGGCGTGGGCGGCATCCTCGCGGTGCGCGACGTGCGGGTTCTTCGAGAAGCGGTGAAGTCCACGGCGACCGAGGCGTCGCTCCGGGCGGCAGTGGGGGATCGGAGCCGTTTCCTGACATTCGATGCGCTCATGCCCGCCAACCCGTTGCGGGTGCTGCACCGACATGCACCTTTTCGGTCGCTGTTCGGCGGGCGTCGTGTCGCCAAGACGGTCAACGCGGTCGTACGCTGAGCACGGCAGCTGCCGCCCGAGCTATCAGCTGTCCCAGTCGCGGAAGTTCAGGCTCATCTTCGCGACGCTGGTCTGACTGACCCCGCCCTGTGGGCTGCGCGCATCAACGAAGAGGTGATTGCCGGCCCAAGACAGGGCCGAGAGCGGATACCTCGCTCGCGCTGCCCGAATGGCGTCAGAGAATCGTGTCCTCGACCTGGTGCGCCCGCAGACGATCGACCGCTTCCACCCAGGTCCCGACCTGATGCTCAGCGGACATCTCGCCGGCCGCGGCATGCGCCGCTGTCTTCCACGCGGCGACGGTTTCTGGTGTGAGGTCATCGAGGACATCGGCGACGTCGCGCGCGGCGAACCCTTCGGTCACCGCGCCGAATCCGTGGCGCTCGGTCATGCCAGCCATCGCCGCCGTTGGGCCGACGATCACTCCGAGCCGGGCCTGGACGAAGTCGAAGAACTTGTTCGGGAGCGCCAGACGATGGTTCGTCGAGGTCGCAGGGAGGATGTGGATGCCGACGTCGTGCTGAGCAAGCGTTTCGATGAGCGCGTCATGCGGGACAGCATCCAGGACCTGCACATTCGGAAGCTGCGCGGCGCGTGCGCGGAGCTGCTCGATGTAGGCACGATCATTCGGCATCAGGTGAAGGGTGAGCGCAACGTCGGCGCGGCTGAGGGCGACGCCCTCGATCATGGTCTCGAGGTGGCGCCCCGCCAGGGCGGCCCCGGTGTGAACGAGGCGGATGGGCGAGCCGACCGGCTGCACATCCCGATCCTGGAGATGCGACGCGTTCGTGACGACCTGCGGATCGAGTCCGAACGCCCGATACCGTTCGGCGATCTCCGCAGCGACAGTCGTCGTCGAGGCGGCAGGCTTCGCGAACCGACGGACCAGCCAGCCGTTGAAGGGGCCGCGGTATGCGGCCCATTTCGGGTTGTCGTCGTGCAGCCCGGGAAAGAACTCGTGGAGGTCGACATGGACCTTGTCCGGGGCGACGATGTCGTAGGCCAGAGGTGCGGCATCGATGTCGTTCGCGAGGACGATGTCGGTGTCCACTCCGCGCAATGCCCGTCGGGCCGCCCGGTGCGACGGCGAGGTCGCGTGAAGGAGACGATACGCCCGGAGGCGCAGCAAGATCGATTCCACCTGCAGCCGTCGCTTCCGAGACGCTCCGCTCAGTGGTTGCGGGAGGACGATGTGTTTGCTGACACCGGCAGGAGCAGCCCCCCACCCGGCGGTGATGACCTCGTACGTGTCGGTGAACGCGCTGATCTGGCGCTGCAGGCGTGCGTCGCTGGCGAGGTTGGAGAAGGAGATGATCAGGAGTTTCGTCATCGACGAGCCTTTCGGTGGATGTCGATCGCGCGCTCGTAGGCGTGCTCGTAGCCGGCGAGGACGGCCGCAGCGGAAAACCGCCCGCGGAGCGTCGCGGCCACCGACTCGGGGTCGAGGCGGTCGAGATGCTGTCGGATGTCGACGACTGCGTCCGCGTACGCCTCAGGGGTGCGTGCGTCGACCAGACGTCCGTTGTCGTCGGTGATGTAGTCGCGCTGGCCGCCGCGCGATCCGATCACGACTGGCCGTCCGTGCGAGATCGCCTCAAGCGCGCTCAAGCACAAGGTCTCGCCCCGGGTGGGCAGGAGGAAGACATCGGCGGCGTTCAGCGCTGTCGTGACCCCCGTACTGTCCAGGGCGCCGTGAAGCGTGATCCCGTCGTCATCCTCGGTCAGACTCTCGATCTGCGGTCGCAACGGACCGTCGCCGACCCAGTCCAGCGTCGTCTTCACTCCTCGGCGGCGGAGTTCCTCCACTGTGCGGACGGCGAGCATCGGATCCTTGCCGTCGCTGAGCTGTCCCACCGAGACAAGTCGCAATGTCGCAGGGTCCTGGCCGGTTCGGCCGGCGGGGGCCGCGTCGGCGACGACCGAGGGCACGACCATCGTCGGTCCTGAGCGGAACCGCTTCACCTGGGAGAGGAGATGATTGCTCACCGCGGTGACGATCTCCGGCCGGCGGAGGATCGGTCCGGTCAATCGGAGAACGAGCCGCCCTCTGGGCGTCAAGGAGTCTGGATCGCCGATTCCGGACCAGTGCTCGGAATGCACCCAGGGCTTGCGCACGCGGTGGCCGAGGAACGGTGGAAGCGCACGGAACGCGTGCGTGTGCACGACGTCGAAGCCGGGAATGAGGTCGCGGATACGCCGCCACGCGGCGATGAGATCGGTCGGACGGCTCGGCGACATGGGCACGCGGTGCACCGGGTACGCAGAGCGGGAATCTGCCGCGAGGTCGGCCTCGGAGAGGAGCGAGGGATCGACGAGGTGCACGAGTTCGACGTCGTGGTCAGTACTGATGAGTTCGGTGTCCCGCCGGACGAACACGCCGGCGACGGGCGAGCCGATGGTGGGGTACCAGGGCGTGATGACGAGGATGCGCACTTCCCAACGCTACCAATCGAACACCGTGCGCCTCCACGCACGGGTGATCATCGAACGCGGTCGTAGATCGTCGTCAGGGCGGCAGCCACGGTGGTGGAAGTGAAGCGGTGAGCGACCGTCGCCGCGATCTCCGACGAGCCGACGCCGACCGTCGCGTTCGCCAGGTCTTGGATGGCGTCGGCGTAGGCGACGCCCGTCTGCACGGTCACGAAGCGACTCACCGACGGTTCGGCGTAGTCGACCGCACCGGTTGCGGCACCGCTGACGACCGGACGCCCGTGCACGAGAGCTTCGGCCGCCACGACGCAGAAGTTGTCGCCCTGGGTGGGCAGGATGAACATGTTCGCATCATTCAGCTCGCGCGCCACCCCCGCGTCATCGAGGGCTCCTGTGAGCCGCACGCGTTCCGAGATGCCTCGGTCGTTCGCTTCGCTGAGCATCTGTGCGCTGAGGGGTCCTTCCCCGACCCACGTGAGAGTCGTGTCCAGCCCGCGCGAGACGAGCTCGGCGACCGCAGCGACGGCGAGAAGCGGACCCTTTCGAGGGATGATGCCACCGACGCCGACGAGATGGATGCCGTCAGGTCTGCGCGGCTCCATGGCATCCGGGGTGTCGACGACGCAGGGCACCACATCGGTGCCGGTCCTGCGGAACCGCCGCATCGCTGTCGCCAACCGCGTACTCTCCGCAACGACCGCGTCCGGCGCGGACAAGCGGCGTCCGAGAACGGCGAGAGCGCCGCGTTCGCCGAGGCCGAGGGTCTCGGGTGCGCTGATGCCGGACCAGTGCTCGGAATGCACCCACGGGCGGTCGCCTCCCGGACGTCCGAACGGCCAGGGCAGGAGGACGGTCAGCGCGTGGGTGTGGACGACGTCATGATCACGGGCGGCATCTGCGACGGCGCGGCGTGCCCGATGGTACGCGCGGGGGTCGGTACGCCCGAGGCTCTCGTGCCGGTAGTCGTGGCCGGGATGCGCCTCGGCAGCCAGGGGGACGCCGCGCTGCCAGTCGAGGTGCAGCACGGTGACGTCGTGGACGGCCGAGAGCGCTTCGACTTCTCGGCGGACGAACACTCCTGAGACCGGCGCGTTCGTGGTCGGGAACCACGGGGTCACCACGAGAATGCGCATCGGTCCAGAGTATCGCCGATGCGGATGCCGGAGCGGGCCGCGGTCGCGATCTAGACTGTGTCCGTGAAGATCGTCAGTGTCGTGGGCGCGCGCCCACAGTTCGTCAAGCTCGCCCCCATCCACAAGGCTGCGCTCGCGGCCGGCGTCGAGCACGTCATCGTCCACACCGGACAGCACTACGACCCCATGCTGTCGGACGTCTTCTTCGAAGACCTCGGAATCGGCGCTCCCGACGTCCACCTCGGCGTCGGCAGCGGGTCGCACGGTGTGCAGACTGGTGCGATGCTCGCTGCGCTCGACGCGGTGTTCGACGAACACCGCCCGGACTGGGTGCTGGTGTACGGCGACACGAACTCGACGGTGGCCGCCGCCCTCAGCGCGGTCAAGATGCACATCCCGGTCGCGCACCTCGAGGCAGGCCTGCGCAGCTTCAACCGACGGATGCCGGAGGAACACAACCGGGTGATGACCGATCACGCCGCCGATCTGCTCCTCGCCCCGACGCAGGTCGCTGTCGATCACCTCGCCGACGAGGGCCTCGCAGCTCGCACCGTTCTCGTCGGCGACGTGATGACGGACGTGCTGTTCGAGGTTCGCGATGAGGTCGGCTCGCGACCCTCGCCGTTGCTGGCCGAATTGGGCCTGGAACCCGGCGGCTACTACGTGGCGACGATCCACCGCGCGGAGAACACGGACGATCCCGACCGCCTGGCCGAGGTCGCGGCTGCTCTCGCGGATCTGGACAAGCCGGTCGTGCTCCTCGCGCACCCTCGGGTGGTCGCGAAAGCCGCCGCGCACGGAATCACGCTCACGCAGGGATCACTCATCGCGCACCAGTCGCTCGCCTACGCCGAGCTCATCGCCGCCGCACTCTCCAGCGCAGGTGTCGTCACCGACTCGGGTGGCCTGCAGAAGGAGGCCTTCCTGCTGCGCGTCCCGTGCACGACGGTACGCACCGAGACCGAGTGGGTCGAGACGATCGAGCTCGGCTGGAACGTCCTCGCGAACTCCTCCGAGGAAATCGCCGCCGGCGTGACCCGCCCTCGGCCGATCGACACGGACGTGGCGCCGTATGGTGACGGTCATGCTGCCGACCGTGTCGTCGCAGAGCTTGTGCGAGCGGCCGGCGGCGCTGGCGTCGCGTGACGACGGAGACCTCCGCGCGCACCGCCGCAGCGACCGGCCGCGCATTCCGGGCGGACATTCAGGGTCTCCGCGCGATCGCGGTCGGACTCGTCCTCCTGTACCACGCCGGCGTTCCCCTGATCACGGGCGGGTACGTCGGAGTGGACGTCTTCTTCGTGATCTCAGGGTTCCTCATCTCCACGCACTTGCTGGAGTCGCTGCAGAGGGACGGTCGCATCCGGTTCGCGGACTTCTATGCGCGCCGCATCCGCCGCATTCTTCCGGCGTCGTTGACCGTCGCCGTCCTCACCGTCATCGCGGCCGTCATCTTCTACCCGCCCCTCGCGCTCGAGCGGGTTCTCCGGGACGGGCTGGCCACCATCCTCTATGTCCCCAACTTCTGGTTCGCCATCCAGAACACCGACTACCTGGCTGACCATTCGCCATCGCCTTTCCAGCACTATTGGTCGCTCGGGGTCGAAGAGCAGTTCTACCTTCTCTGGCCGGTGGTTCTCTTCCTCATCTTCCTCGCGACCAGGCGGCGGCCGCGCCTCCTGCTGGCCGCGGTGAGCGTGATTGCCCTCGCCAGTCTGGTCGCGGGCGTGATGCTCACTCCCGTCGATCAGCCGAGCGCGTTCTTCCTGCTGCCGACGAGAGCATGGGAGCTCCTCTTCGGCGCAATCGTCGGCGCGATCCTGCTGCAAGGCTCGCGGCCGCCGGGACGGGTCGCCGCGGTGGCGGGCTGGGTCGGACTGCTGATGATTCTGGGAAGCGCGCTGTTGTTCAACGATTCGACCGCCTTCCCCGGTGTCGCGGCGGTTCTTCCGACGCTCGGAACCGCGCTGGTCATCTTCGCCGGAGCCTCTGACACCCGCATGGGGCCGACGAGTGCCCTCTCGCTCCCACCGCTGCAGTTCATCGGACTCATCTCATATTCGCTCTACCTGGTGCACTGGCCCTTGCTCGTCGTCACCCAGGCGGCCGTGGGAGAGCAGAATCCGTTGCCGGCGTGGATGCGCGTGCTCTTCGGGATCGTGATCGCCATCGTTCTCGCCTGGGTGCTGTTCCGTTGCGTCGAGATGCCGTTGCGCGCTCCGCGGATGCTCGTGCAACGGCGTCCGCGCTCCACCCTGCTCGCGGCGCTCGGCGTCACGGTGGTGCTCGCGGTCGGGGTCGGCGCGGCAGTGAACTGGTCCGCTGATCGGCTCACGGGAAGCGGCGATGTGGTGACCGAGTCCGCGGACTATCCCACCTCGCCGCCGAATCCGACCGCCTTCGTGCCGAGCAACATGACGCCCGCGCTGCAGGACGTCGATGACGATCTCGCGCCGGTGTTCACCGACGGGTGCCAGCTCGACCCCAAGAGCGAAGCCGTTCAGGACTGCGAGTACGCGGATGCGTCCGGAGACACCCGGATCGTGCTGTTCGGAGATTCGCATTCCGCGCAGTGGTTCCCCGCGGTGGAGGAGTTCGCGCGTGACCGGCCAGGGACATCGCTGCGCACCTACACGAAATCGTCATGTTCGGCTGCGGCAGCGACCGTGCTCGTGAAGGGCGTGCCCTACTCCTCGTGCGACCGGTGGCGGAGCAAGGTCGTCGAACACCTCCTCGCAGACCCGCCCGACCTCGTCGTCATCTCCAACTACGCTCACTACGTCCTGGCTGACAGCCCGGATGGTTCTCAGCGGCTTCCCCTGTGGGGCGAAGGGCTCCGCGCCACCGTGCAGCAGCTGCGCGACGCCGGGAGCGAGGTGCTGCTGATCGCGGATTCTCCGCGCCTGCGCGCGGCGCCTGACAGCTGTGTCTCGACGGACGTCATGGATGCGGCGCGTTGCGACGAACAGCGCGAATGGGCGATCGACGCCGAGCTCGCCGCAGTCGAGCGTGATGTCGCAGCGGAGACGGACGCTGAGTACGTCGACTTCACCGAGTTCATCTGCACTGATGCCACGTGCCCCGTGATCATCGATGATCTGTTCGTGTATCGCGACGTGAACCACATGACATCGACGTTCGTGTCGTATCTCGCTCCCGCCCTCGAGCCGACTCTCGCGTCCCTCCTCGACGTCGACCCAGCTACGGCCCCATAGACTGGATCCCATGCGTATCGCCGTCGTGGCCCTTGGAAAAATCGGGCTCCCTCTTGCCGTCCAGTTCGCCTCTTCCGGTCACGACGTCATCGGTGTCGACGTCAACCAGAAGGCCGTCGATTCCATCAACGCCGCCAAGGAACCCTTCCCGGGTGAGGCCGAACTCCAGCAGCGCCTCGAAGAGCTGATCCCCTCGGGCCGCCTGCGGGCGACGACGGACTACGCCGAGGCGATCCCCGGTGCGGATGCCGTCGTGCTGGTCGCACCCGTCTTCGTCAACGACGAGACGTGGGAGCCGGACTTCAAGTACATGGACTCCGCGACGAAGTCGCTCGCCGAGCATCTCACCCCCGGCACGCTGGTGTCCTACGAGACCACGCTGCCGGTCGGCACCACGCGGTCGCGCTGGAAGCCGATGCTCGAAGAGGGGTCGGGCCTGACCGAGGGCACGGACTTCTTCCTGGCCTACTCCCCGGAGCGTGTACTGACCGGTCGCGTGTTCGCCGACCTCCGCAAGTACCCGAAGCTCATCGGCGCTCTCTCCGACGAGGGCAACCGCCGCGCACGCGAGTTCTACGAGGCGGTGCTGCAGTTCGACGAGCGTCCCGACCTGCCCCGCCCGAACGGTGTGTGGGACCTCGGCACCACCGAGGCCTCCGAGATGGCGAAGCTCGCAGAGACGACCTACCGCGACGTGAACATCGGCCTGGCGAACCAGTTCGGTCTGTTCGCGGCGTCGCACGGCATCGACGTCTACAAGGTGATCGAAGCCTGCAACTCGCAGCCGTACAGCCACATCCACCGTCCAGGCATCGCTGTCGGCGGCCACTGCATCCCGGTCTACCCGCGGTTGTACCTGTCGACCGACCCCGATGCCGACATCGTGCGTGTCGCCCGTCAGCTCAACGCCTCGATGCCCGAGCGGCTCGTCGCCCAGGCCGAGGGGATCCTCGGCGACCTGAGCGGTCAGCGCGCCGTCGTGCTCGGCGCCGCGTACCGCGGGGGAGTGAAGGAGACGGCGTTCTCCGGCGTCTTCCCGACCGTGAAGGCGCTCGAGGACCGCGGGGCGAAGGTCGTCGTCCACGACCCGCTGTACACCGATGAAGAACTGCGTGGCCTCGGCTTCGAGCCTTACGCGATCGGTGGCGAGGTCGACCTCGCCGTCCTGCAGACCGACCACTCCGACTACCGGGAGCTCACTCCCGCCCAGCTGCCCGGTATCAAGCTCCTCGTCGACGGACGCAACGCCTCGGATGCCGCGCTGTGGTCCGGCACGCCCCGCATCGTCGTCGGAACGGCCGCCTGATGGATCTTCTCGTCGTCGGGTCGGGTTTCTTCGGCCTCACCATCGCAGAGCGCGCCGCCGAGGCAGGGCGCAAGGTCACCGTCATCGATCGCCGCCATCACATCGGCGGCAACGCCTACAGCGAGGCCGAACCCGAGACCGGGATCGAGGTGCACCGCTACGGCGCGCACCTGTTCCACACCTCGAATGCCACGGTGTGGGAGTACGTCAACCGCTTCACGACCTTCACCAACTACGTGCACCGCGTGTACACGACCCACAAGGGCACCGTGTTCCCGATGCCGGTGAACCTCGGCACGATCAACCAGTTCTTCAACGCCGCGTACACCCCGGATCAGGCTCGCGCGCTTGTGAAGGAGCAGGCCGGCGAGTTCGACGTCAAGTCCGCCGCCAACTTCGAAGAGAAGGGCATCGCCCTCGTGGGGCGCCCGCTGTTCGAGGCCTTCTTCCGGGACTACACCGCGAAGCAGTGGCAGACCGACCCGCAGAAGCTGTCCGGTGACATCATCAGCCGACTTCCCGTTCGCTACACCTACGACAACCGCTACTTCAACGACACCTGGGAGGGTCTGCCGACCGACGGCTACACGGCGTGGCTGGAGCGGATGGCGGATCACCCGAACATCGAGGTCAAGCTGAACGTCGACTACTTCGACGAGGCTCAGCCGCTCAGCAAGAAGGCGACCGTCGGACAGGTGCCGGTCGTCTACACCGGTCCCGTCGACCGATACTTCGACTACGCCGAAGGCGCCCTCAGCTGGCGCACTCTGGACTTCGAGCAGGAGGTCCTGAACATCGGTGACTTCCAGGGCACCACGGTCATGAACTACCCGGACATGGATGTGCCGTACACCCGCATCCACGAATTCAAGCACTTCCACCCCGAGCGCAAGGAAGTCTTCGAGTCGGACAAGACGGTCATCATGCGCGAGTTCTCGCGCTTCGCCAACCGCGAGGACGAACCGTACTATCCCGTGAACACTCCCAGCGACCGCGAAGGCCTGCTGGCGTACCGCGAGTTGGCGAAGGGCGAGAAGGACGTGCACTTCGGGGGGAGACTGGGGACTTACCAGTACCTCGACATGCACATGGCCATCGGCTCGGCGCTGTCGCTGTGGAACAACACTCTCTCCTAGACTCGACATCGTGAGTCACGCTGCTGTCGGGGCGCCCGGGACGCCCCGGCGCTATCTGCATTCGTTGTGGCTGCTGTCCGCCCGCGACCTGAAGGTCCGCTACGCGACCAGCCTCCTCGGCTACGTGTGGTCGGTCCTCGATCCGCTCGTGATGAGCGCGATCTACTGGTTCGTCTTCACCCAGGTGTTCACACGCAGCGTGGGCGAAGACCCGTACATCGTCTTCCTCATCGTCGCGCTCCTGCCGTGGGTCTGGTTCAACACGTCGGTCTCCGATTTCACGCGGGCCTTCAAGCGGGATGCTCGACTCGTGCGCTCCACCGCGATCCCGCGCTCGATCTGGGTGAACCGCATCGTCCTGAGCAAGGGCATCGAGTTCCTCTTCTCGATGCCCGTGCTCGTGCTGTTCGCGGTCTTCAGCGGTGCCGAGGTCAACTGGATGCTGCTCTGGTTCCCGGTCGCGATCCTTCTGCAGATCATGCTTCTCGTCGGGCTCGGACTCCTCGTGGCGCCGCTGTGTGTGCTCTATGCCGACCTCGAACGCACGACGGCGCTCATCCTGCGCGCGCTCTTCTACGCATCGCCGGTGATCTACAGCTTCCGCGACCTACCTGCACCGTTCGACACGCTCGGCGCGTTCAACCCGCTGGCCGGCATCTTCACGCTCTACCGGGTCGGCTTCTTCCCCGACCTGTGGGAGCCGGTGCCGATCCTGATCTCCGTGGTCATGTGCGTCGGCATCCTCGCCCTGGGCACGTGGACCTTCGGACGCCTCGAACGCCCCGTGTTGAAGGAGCTGTGATGTCTGCAGCAATCGAAGTACAAGGACTCGGCGTCCGGTTCCGCCGCAACAGGCGCGGCCGCCGGAGCTTCAAGGATCTGTTCGCCGGAGCGTCGCGGCGCTCCCGGCCCGGCGAGTTCTGGGCGCTTCGAGACGTGTCCTTCACCGTCCAGCCGGGTGAGTCGATCGGCGTGGTCGGCCGCAACGGGCAGGGGAAGTCGACGCTGCTGCGCCTCGTCGCCGGAGTGCTGCTCCCGGATGAGGGCGGCGTGACGGTCAACGGCGGGGTGGCACCGCTGATCGAGATCACCGGGGGTTTCGTCGGCGACCTGACCGTGCGCGAGAACGTGCGACTCACGGCAGGTCTGCACGGCATGTCGCGGGACGAGGTCTCCCGACGCTACGACGGGATCATCGCCTTCGCCGAGCTCGTCGGATTCGAGGACACGCCCTACAAGCACCTCTCCAACGGGATGAAAGTGCGTCTGGCCTTCTCCGTGGTCTCGCAGCTCGATGAGCCGATCCTGCTCGTCGACGAGGTTCTCGCTGTCGGCGACAAGGCATTCCGCGAGAAGTGCTACAAGCGCATCGACGAGCTCCTCGCCGAGGGCCGGACGCTCTTCTTCGTGAGTCACAACGAGCGTGACCTGCGCCGGTTCTGCACGCGCGGACTGTACCTCGACAAGGGTGCGCTGGCGCTCGATGCGCCCATCGCCGAGGTGCTCGACAGATACAACGCCGACCACACCGTGTAGCCGGATCAGAGGCGCCACCGCGTCAGTGGCGCAACCGCATCGGCGGTGTACCGGGGGCGGAGGTGCTACGGCCTCGGAGTCAGAGGCCGACCAGGCTCTTCAGGGTCTGCGCGGATGCCCGCGCCGCATCCACGGCGGCGGCGACACCCGAGTCGCCCTCGATGGCTGACCTGAGGTCCGTCAGGCGTTGCGCGTACGCGGTCACGCCGTCGCTCCAATCCTGCTGGATGGAGGCCGGCGGTGGTGTGTCGGAGAGTCGCTGCGCATCATCCTGCAGCGTCTCCACGACCGGCAGAGCGTCCTGACCGCTGGCGCCGGAGACGATGTCCAGCCCGCGAGTCGCCGAGCTGAGCCAACCGCTCACCTTGTCGCGGAACACCTCCACCGTCGGGTCGGCCACCGGCGGTGCCGTCGTGATCGGTGTCTCCGTCGGCTCCGGTGCGGTGGAAGGGCTCGAGGAGGGCGAGGGCGTGCCACTCGCCGTGGCGGCAGGCGTGGGAGACCCGCTGGTTCCCGGGTCGGGAGACTCGCCGCGGGGGAGGAGGAAGAACAGCAGAGCCCCGACGATCACGAGAGCCGCGACCACGAGCCCGACGATCAGCCAGATCCGCCCCTTTCGTTTCGGCGGCGCAGGCAGGGGAGCCCATCGCAGTTCGGGCTGCTGCTCATCCATTCGTCATGCCTCCAGAGGTGCCATGGGCTGCCAGCTGCGGTCTCGTCCGACTTTCCCGCCGTCACGGATGCCGCGGAACAGATTGCTCGTACCGCGGAGAGTGCGCTCGACGAAAGCGAGCCGGATGAGCTCCTTGGTGAAGGTCGCAGCGGTGCCGAGGCCGAACAGGATCGGGTTGTAGACGCCATGGACGCGGTAGTACTGCTTGATGAAACCGCGGTTGCGCATGATGTAGTAGCGGTATGCGTTGCTGGACGCGTTCATGTGGCGGATGCCCATATCCCACTGCTTGATCTCGCGCGTGCGTCGCAGCACGAACTCATCGACGATCACCGCGGTGGTGCGCCGCGAGGCGAGCCAGCCGTACATCTGGTCATCCCAGTAGATGAAGAACCGCGGGTCGGGCAGGCCGATCTGCTGGACGATCGAGCGATGGATGAACATGCCCTCGAAGCATCCGCTGTTCATCTCTTTGAAGCCGGAGTCGTCGAAGCTCGAGGGGGCGAACGGGATCGGAATGCCCATGCGCTCCGCGATGCGGTATTGCCAGTAGAACTCGCTGCCGTCATAGTCGAAGCGGCGACCCTGGATGCTCTTGAACCGCGGTGCCCAACGGCCCATCTTCGCGAGACCGTCGGTGAGGACTTCGACGTCGTCGTCCATCATCCAGATCCACTCGGAACCGAGTTCGTACGCCGTGCGCATCCCCTCGCTGAATCCGCCGGACCCGCCCGTGTTGGTCTCGAGTCGGCGGTAGACGATGTCGGTGCCGATTCCGTCCCGGAACGAATCGACGACTGCAGTGGTGTCGTCTGCGGAAGCGTTGTCGATGACCACGACATGCCCGGGCTTGGGGTCCATTGCCGTGATGCTCGTGAGAAGCCCGGTGAGCAGGTGTGAGCGGTTGTAGGTGACGATGACGATCGTCGCCGTCGCCGGGTCGAACGAGGTGGGCACCGAGGTCACCGCTTCTCCTCGAACGTCCGCTGCCAGGACTCGACCGACACTATCTCCGGCAATCCGGCGCGATACCGCTTCTGCAGCTCCGGCCACCGGCGTCGCAGCTCGGCGTGGAGGCGCACGGTCTCGCGCAGCATCCGTCGGTACATCGCGCGATCGCGCGTGTAGATGTTCTTGCCCGAGCCGTCAGCCGCGCTCACCAAGGCGCTGTCGAACGCGGGCAGGCGCCACCACTGCGCATCTCCCTTGCCGAATTCGACTTCCGGCTGGGCGACGTTCGCCGGGTTCGGCTTGTGCAGCCAATGCGCGGTGAGCGTGGACAGCGTGAACCAACGGAGCTTCAGACCCTTGGGGCTGTCGAACACGTTCCTCGCGAGCTGCTTGTAGACCTGTCGACCCTTGCGCGAATGCAGCACCGTCGACGGGTCGCGATGCACGACGGTCTCCGGGTGCTTCGCCGCGAGCGCGCGGGCAGCGGGCATGGCCGTCGCGAGGTTCCGACGCATATGCTCCGGGCCGGACAGCACATCCCGCAGGGCTTGCGCCCGCAGGGCCACGGGGTAGTACTGCATCATCATGAGGTGCTTCAGATCGACGCGCCTGCTGTGAGTGAGCAGTCGACCGCCGCGAGGCGCATCCGAGTGCAGGAGTCCTGCCACGAGCCGATTGCGGGCATGGAAGTACGCCTGCCAGTCGATGGAGTCGTCCTTGTTCACCCAGGACACATGCCAGAGCGCGACGCCCGGCATCGAGACGGTGGGGAATCCGGCCTTACCGGCGCGGATGCAGAACTCGGCGTCATCCCATTTGATGAACGCCGGAAGCGACAGGCCCACCTTGCGGATGGCCTCGACGGGGATGAGGCACATCCACCAGCCGTTGTAGTCGGCATCCATCCGCATGTGGAGCAGTTTGGACTGACGGAGATTGGATACGCCGAAATCGTGCGGCATCTTCTCCTGGTAGAGGTTGCGCCACATGAACGGGTGCTCATCGATGACCTCGGCCCAACCGTGCAGCTTGGGGCGATCCAGCAGATCGAACATGTGCCCGCCCACCAGAGCGGGCGACGTCGCGAACTGGCCGAAGACGATGGAGCGGCGCAGCGACTCCGGTTCGATCCGGACGTCGTCGTCCAAGAGCTGCACGAAGTCGCTCTCCGGCCGCTGGAGCGTTTCGCTCATCGCGCGCGCGAATCCGCCAGAGCCGCCGAGGTTGTCCTGACGGATGACCTGGAGCGTGTCGCCGAGGCGCTCCGCGACATCGGCGTAGCCGTCCTGCTCCGCGACCAGCTGTGTCCCCTGATCGATGAGGAAGATGCGATCCACGAACTCGAGGGCATCCGGCGACGCAGCGAGCGCGCGCAGGGTCTCGACGCAGTAGTCGGGCTTGTTGTAGGTCGTGATGCCGAGCGACGCCTTACCGGTGCGCGCCGGCTCCTGCTCGGTTGTCCATTCGGCTCCCTCGAGCACGGCGGGCTTCTCATCGGCCACGACGTCGAACCAGATCCAGCCGCCGTCGCTGTACTGCGTCAACTCGAGGTCGAAGGACGTGGACGACTCGCCGGTCACCTCGCGAGTCGCGACGCGCTGGCGGATACCGCCACCGTTGGAGCGGTAGACGAGGATCGTCGCGGGCCCGGTCGTGCGGACCGTCAGCTTGACCTGGCGCACGCTGGTCCAGTGCTGCCAGTAGGAAGCGGGAAAGGCGTTGAAGTAGGTCCCGAGCGAGACGCGACGCCCCGAGACGATGCGCGCGCGGTGGCGACCGAGGATGTTGCCCAGATGCGCGCGATTGGACACGCGAACGGGTTCCTCATCGATCACAGACCACGTCTCGGGGTCGGCGTAGAGGGGGAGCAGATCGGGGTCGCGATCGAGTGGGAAGACGACATTCTGAAGGACGTGGGCCACTGGCATGTTCTCCGATGTTGGTGCCGCAGACCACCGCCCGAGGGCAGTGCGCGACTCGACGAGCAGTGAGTAGCCTATCGCCCGTCACCTTCGGATCAACGGAACGCCGACCGCCGAGGCGTACCGACCGGGTGGCTAGACTCGGAGCGATGAAGGTATTGATCACCGGCGGCGCCGGTTACATCGGGTCCACCGTGGCTACCGCGTGCCTCGAGGCGGGTATGCAGGTGGTGATCCTCGACGACCTCTCCACAGGGCTTCGGGCCTTCGGCGAAGATCGCAATCTCTACGAAGGTGACATCGCGGACCCGGCGGTGCTGGAACGCCTGCTCGCCGATCACCCGGACATCGATGCCGTCGTGCACTGCGCAGCGCGCATCGTCGTCCCTGAGTCCGTCGCCGACCCCCTCGGCTACTACGAGGCCAACGTCGGCAAGACGATCATCTTGCTGCAGCGACTGCGAGATGCCGGCATTCCCCGCATCGTGTTCAGTTCGTCTGCGGCGGTGTATGCGGGAGAGAGCGGTGCGGGCGTCGACGAGAACAGCGCGTTGGCACCATCGAGCCCGTATGCGACGACCAAGGCGATGGTGGAGCAGATCCTGAAGGATGCGGCGAACGCCGGCGACTTCCGCGCGATCGCGCTCCGCTACTTCAACCCGATCGGCGCCGACCCCGAGATGCGGACCGGACTGCAGAATCCGACTCCGTCGCACGCGCTGGGAAAGATCATGCAGGCGCGGGCGTCGGGTGAGCCGTTCCCTCTCACCGGCACCGATTGGCCCACGCGAGACGGCTCGGGTCTGCGCGACTACATCCATGTCTGGGACCTCGCCCTCGCGCACGTCGCCGCCGTGCAGAAGTTCGACGAGGTCGCCACCGAAGCCGACCGGTACCAGGTGATCAACCTCGGCGCCGGTGACGGCGTCACCGTCCGTGAGCTGGTGGCCGCTTTCGAGCGTGTGACGGGCGAGCCCCTGCCTGTGGTCGAGACTGCGCGACGCCCGGGAGACCAGGCCGGAGCATTCGCGATCGTGGACCGCGCCGGTGAGATGCTCCAGTGGCACGCCGAACGCTCGGTCGACGACGGCGTGCGGGATGCGCTCGTGTGGGCGCAGAAGCTGCCCTCGCTGCGCTGAGATCTACTCTTGCGGCCGCAGAGTCGGGATGGCGCCGGTCTGGGCAGCGTCGATGTTCTCGCGCCATGAACGCGACTGCCCCGCGCGCAGCGCGCACAGCACGAGCATGAACCACCCGGCGCCCACCAGGGTGAAGCTCTCGAACATCGAGTCCACCGCGAGGGTCACCAGGATGATCGGCGTCCAGGCGTAGACCACGGATCGACGAACGCTGGCGACCAGCCACGAGCGGATGAGCGCGACCCCGCCGAGCAGGAGGAAGAGCACGAGTCCCGCAGCGCCGAGCTGCAGCAGGACGTCGAAGAAGGCGTTCAGCGCGCTCTGGTGATGGTCGTCGAGCTGGAAGTTGATGTAGGTGAAGGGGTATTCGCCACGCGCCCACCCGCCGAACCAGCCCCAGCCCTCGATCGGCTTCAGGGCGACGAAGTCGAGGATGGTGTTCCACAGGGTCGCGCGGATCGAGAAGTCCGAACCTGCGTCGAGCAGGGCGATGATCTGGTGGCGGAACGCGAACGCGATGGTGAGCGCGAGAGCGACCAGCCCCCCGAGGATCCACTGCACGAGGGTGCGGCGCTCCGGTGAGGCATGGCGCACGATGGTCAGCGCCCCGGTCACGATGCCGACGGCGACCGCGAGGACGAGGACGGTGGGCGATGCCGACAGGAAGGCCAGAGACCCCGCCAGTGCCATCGACACCACGGCGAGCGGCGGGTTCACCGACTGCGTGCGCCACTCGATCACGAACGTGATCAGCGCGATGACCGCGACGAATCCCAGCATGTTGCGGCTGCCGAAGATGCCCTGGATCGGACCGCCTGCGGCGAGGTTCCCCTGGATCGCGAGGAAAGTGAACGGGATGTCGAGGAGGATGCCGGAGAGGATCTCCATCGCGAGCGACACCGCGAGCAATCCGCGCAGTGTGTCGCCGATCGCGCGGACGGTCTGGAGAGTGTCGCGGATATGACCCACAGTGAGCGCCAGGAACGCGAAGCCGAACAGTGAGAGCCAGCCGAAGAAGGTGTCGGTGCGGTCGGTGGTCCACACCAGACTCACCAGTGCCCAGGCGAGGAAAGCGACCAGAGAAGACGGGGCGATCCGCAGCGGAGAGAGCTCCTCCCGCCGCACCCAGAGGATCGCCACCCCCAGCAGACACAGCACGGTGATGATGGCCGCGAGCGTGACCGCTGAAGTCATCTCCTCGATGGCGAACGACCCGAACACCGCGGTGAGTGTGGCGAGGGTGAACGCGCGCGCCATCTCCACCGAGCCGAGCAGGCGCATCATCGGTCGACCCTGCGTCACGGGACCCGCCGTGGGCGCGCGCCGCGCTCGAACAGGAGATCCCGCTCGCCCACGCCCACGAGCGGCACGGACTTGAGCTTGAACGAAAGCATGATCAGGAGCATCCAGCCCCAGAGCATGATGGGCGTGGATTCCGACAGGCCCTGGACGAGGAGGACGACGGTGAACAGGCTCGGCAGCAGAGTGAGCGGCGAGAAGTTGCGTGCGGAGTTCAGATCCCACCGCGGACGGTCCACGGCGAAGAACCACGATCGCCACAGCAGGCTGAGATAGGCGACGGCCATCAGGACGACCCCGACGACGCCGAGTTGAAGCAGTACGTCCAGCCACATGTTGTGCGCGTGGAACACCGTGATGCCGTGGTCGGTGATCCAGCCGTCGAACGCCGGGTCCTGGGGAATCCACGGGCTCGAGAAGCCGTTGCCGACGATCGGATGCTCCGCCGCGCGCTCGAGCACCTTGGTCCAGATCTTGTCCGAGCGGCCGGTGAGGTCCGAGCTGCGGCCGAGGAGACCGAGGAGGACGTCGCGCAGCAGCCAGACGGCCAGCAGCGCCGCGACGGTGGTGCCGATGGCGATCACATAGATGCGCGTGCGCGCAGCGGGGGTCGTGGCGCGTCGCATCAGGAGGGCGACGACGAGGACCACCGCTGCGGCGGCGGCGCAGACGAACGCGGTCGCCGAAGAGGTGCGGATCAGGAAGTAGGCGGCGAGGAGCGTCCACAGCCCGAGGGTCGTCCGCCACCGTGCTCGCGCGGCGAAGAGCACTCCGAAGGTGATGATCGCGAACAGAGAGATGATCGCCAGCAGGTTCGCGTTGCCGACGATCCCCTGGATCCGGCCGCCGTCGAAGAGGTTGTCGCGTACCCAGTACCACTGCGGATCGATGTCGCCGTCCGGCAGGTCCGTGAAGTTCGGCAGCAGCGGGTCGTGCAGGACCAACGAGACCCAGAGCTCCAACAGCAGGGACAGGCCGAGGATCCACTTGAACGTCGACGAGAGAGCACGGATGATCTCGTGCCAGGTGAGGACGTGGGCGATGAACAGGGCGTGCACTGTGACGGCGGCGAGCAGCGCCCAGGTGAGCAGCGTCGGCCCGCGCCACTGCGACCATGCGACGGACACGAGCGCGAAGGTGGTGTAACCGAGAGCCGCCCAGGGGAGTCGTCGCCAACGGAACGGCTGGGGCCGGTTGCGCGTCAGCATCGGCACGCCGATGGCGACCGTCGCGAGGGTGAGGGTCGCGAGCACGATGGCGGCGCCGAACATGCCGAGCAGGTTGTAGACCGCAGAGTGGGCGAAGGTCACGAAGAGCGTGAAGATCACGTAGCTGCGCAGCAGGAGATGCCCCGTCGACTCGCGTTCCGGCGCGGTGGGCGGGGCCGCCACCGGATGCTTGGTGTACTGGGCCATCCGGTTCAGGCTACAGCGCCCGGCCAGGTGCGTCTGTGTGCATCGCTGAGCGCCTCTACGCTGGGTTCATGCTGCTGAGCCTGACGAACGCGCCCCGCGACTACGCCTGGGGATCGGACACTCTTCTCGCCGGACTCGAGGGACGCGCGCCCTCTGGTGCCCCCGAGGCGGAGGTCTGGTTCGGGGATCATCCCGGAGATCCAGCCGACGTCGCAGGAGGAGGAACGCTGGATCAGATCACCGGCGGCACTCTTCCGTATCTGCTGAAGCTGCTGGCTGCGGGCCGGCCCCTCTCGATCCAGGTGCATCCCACGCGAGAGCAGGCGCGTGCGGGATGGGAGCGGGAGAAGGGGCTCTCCGGGGATGACCCGGAGCGGAACTACCGGGACGACAACCACAAGCCCGAACTCATCGTCGCGCTGAGCGATCGATTCGAGTCCCTGAGCGGGTTGCGTCCGATCCCGGCCACGATGGCTTTGCTGGACGTCCTCGACGATCACGCCGGTGTCGTGGAGCTGCGGCGGCGGTTGAGTGCCGAGGGCGATGTGCTGCGTGACGTGATCGGCTGGCTCCTCGGAGGGGAGGCGCAGTCCGAGGTGGACGACATCGTGGCGGCAGTGGCGTCGGCGGCGGAATCGGATGCCGGCGAGTGGGCGCCCACGCTCCGGATGATCGCGGGCGTCGCGAAGGTGTATCCCGGGGACGCCGGCGTCGTCGTCGCACTGTTGATGAATCATGTCGTACTGCGTCGCGGCGAGGGGATCTTCCTTCGCGCCGGCCTGCTGCACGCGTACCTCTCCGGGCTGGGTGTGGAGATCATGGCCGCGAGCGACAACGTGCTCCGCGGCGGACTCACCCCCAAGCGCATCGATGTACCCGAACTGCTGTCGATCCTCGACACGACGCCCGGCGAGGTGCCGGTACTGCGCCCCTCCGTCGACGGCGCGGTGACCGCGTACCCCGTGCCGGTGGCCGACTTCGCGCTCGAGCGGGTCGCTCTGACCGGGGAGCCGGTCCGGCGCGAGGTCTCCGGCCCGACGATGGTGCTGGCCACTGTCGGAACGGTCACCGTCACCGCCTCCGCTGGAGACGGGCGGGACGTGGCGGTCGGTGCGGTCGCCTTCGTGACCGACGACGAGGGGGCGATCACGCTCTCCGGCCACGGCGAGGCCTTCATCGCGGCACCGGGACGCGACACGCCGATGCGGGCGCAAGAACCTTCAAGAGTCGATTGAGGGTTTACGATCCGCGACTTGACCCGAGCGAATGACACGAGTGTAATTAGTTCAGCACGGCCCGCCGGGGGCGGATACAGAGGTTGGAGTTCGAGATGACGGGATACCGTTCCGACGTACCGGAGAACTGGTTCGTCGACCCGATCAACCTCGGAGTACCGGGGGTTCGGAAGCCGAACGCCGAGGACGACAACGCCCTCGCCTGGCAGAGCGACGCATTGTGCTCCCAGACCGATCCCGAGGCCTTCTTCCCCGAGAAGGGCGGCTCCACGAGAGACGCCAAGCGCATCTGCACCACCTGCGACGTCCGCGGAGAATGCCTCGAGTACGCACTCAACAACGATGAGCGCTTCGGCATCTGGGGCGGACTCTCCGAGCGCGAACGCCGCAAGCTCAAGCGCCGCGCGAGCTGAGACGGATCGGGGCGCGGTCGCGCCGCATCCTGGTGAACGTCACGGTCGCACCGCGTCCGGTGTACTTCGCGGGCGCGCCGCGTCCGGTGTCTTCGCCACGGTCATCGCGCGCATAGGCTGACCACGTCATGCCAGCCCGAGTTCACGCCATCATCGTCGCGCGCCCCGGATCCTCTGCCCGCGCGCAACTCCTCCGCACTCTCGAAGCCGTCCGCACCCAGACGAGTCCGGCGGCCGCCGTCACCCTCGTCATGTGCGGCGACGCGACCTCGGCCCGAGAAAGCGAGGCGATCGCCACCACCGTCGAGGGGATCATCGAGGCTCGGTCGACGACGTCGTTCGCTGAAGCGGTCGAGCTCGCGCGACCCCGCGTGCTCGAAGGCTCGGCCGTCTGGCTGCTCGCCCAGGACACCGCACCGCACCCGCGGGCGCTCGAGCGCCTCAGCGGAGTGCTGGAACGCTCCCCATCCGCGGCGATCATCGCCCCGAAGCTGGTGGCGACCGACAATGACCGTGAGATCGTCTCACTGGGCGTCACGATGACCACCCTGGGACGCTCGGTGGAGTTGGCGGCGGGAGAACTCGACCAGGGCCAGCACGACGGCATGGACGATGCACTCGGGGCCGACATCCGCGGAATGCTCATCCGAGGCGAAGTCCGGGACGCCCTGCGTCCCGATCCTGCCCTCGCCGGAGCCGACGAAGGACTCGATCTGGGAGTGCGGGCGCGACTCGGCGGCGGGCGCGTCGTCCTCGCGCCGAGCGCGCGGATCTCCGTCTCTCCCGGGGGCCCGGCCGCCCTTCCTTCCAGCACCTGGCGCCGCGCGTACGTGCGGCGGCTCGCGCAGTTGCACCGCCGACTCGCGTACGCGCCGGCCCCGACGGTTCCCCTGCACTGGCTCTCGCTCCTTCCTCTGGCGCTGTGGCGCTCGATCACACAGCTGATCGGCAAGCGACCGGAAGCGGTGATACCCGAGTGGGCTGCGGCGGTGACCGCGATGGTGCGTGTCGGCGCGATCGTGCGCTCGCGTGCGCGGATCCGCGCGTTCCGCGCGTCGACCTGGGCGAGTATCGCTCCTCTGCGAGTGACGTCGCTGCAACTGCGTCGGCGACTAGACGACGGGCACGGCAGCGAGGGCGGCGCTGTCAGCGAGCTGCGCTTCTTCTCGGGAGGAGGAGCATGGGCAGTGCTGGCCGCGCTGGTGGTGAGCATCGCCTCGTTCACCACAGTCCTGGCCTGGCCCGCCATCGGGGGCGGCGGCCTGCTGCCACTCCGTGAAACGGTCGCCGCGCTTTGGGACGACGCTGCGTGGGGGCTCCGCGGCGTCGGGGTGGATCTGGTCGGTCCGGCTGACCCGTTCGCCGCGCTCATCGCCGTCATCGGCACCCTCTGGCCCGGCGAGCCCTCTTTCATCCTCGTCCTCCTCTGGATACTCGCCCTCCCGCTCGCCGTTCTCGGTGGGTGGTTCGCCGCGACCCGCGTCACCGATCGCGCGGGTCTGCGTATCTTCGCCGGCGTCGCATGGGCGGTGGCGCCCACCTTCCTCACTGCTCTGGTCGACGGGCGCCCGTCTGCCGTGCTCGCCCATCTGCTCCTTCCGTGGCTCTTCCACGCGGCAGCCGTCGCCCACCGGTCGTGGGGCGCGGCCGGCGCGGCATCCCTCTTCCTCGCGGCCGTGCTCGCCTGCGCACCATCGCTCGCACCGGCGCTCGCCCTGCTCTGGATCATCGCCATCGGCATCACGCTCGCCGGCGCGCGGTTCCGCGGCGCCGGGCGACTGCTGTGGCTTCCGGTTCCCGCTGCGCTGCTCTTCGCGCCGGTCGTGCTGTGGCAACTCGCCCACGGACGCCTGCTTTCGCTGCTGGGCGACCCCGGGCTCATCTGGGTGGGCCCGCAGGCGTCGGCGGATGCCGTGGGCCGCCACGCGCTCGCGACAGGTTTTCCCACGGCCGATCTCGGGGGATGGACTGCGGTCGTTCCGACGGAGTTCGGGGCCTGGGCGCCGTTGTTGTTCGCGCCCCTCGCTCTGCTCGCTCTCGCCTCGGCGGTCGCACCGCGTTGGCGGGCCGGAATCACCCTGCTGGTCGTCGCTCTCTCCGGCATGGCGACGGCCTTCCTCGCCGTCGGAGTCTCCGTGAGTTTCACCCAGGGAGTGCCGGTCGCGATCTGGCCGGGCGCCGGCTTGAGCCTCGCCTGGCTCGGTGTGATCGGGGCGGCGCTGGTCACGCTGGACACGGCGCTCACTCATCCGCGCGTGCGCCTCGCCGCCACCGCTGTCACCGCGGTGGCGCTGGTGGTCTGCGCTGTGCCCGCCCTCACGGCGTTCCACGGCGGGCGGTCCGTGCTGACGAACGGTCCCGAATCGACCCTCCCTGCCTACGTCGCGGCCCAGGCCGCAGACGACCCCTCGATCTCGACGCTCGTGCTCACGCCGCAGAACGACGGGGGGCTCGCCGTCGAGGTCGTGCGGGGGGCGAGTGAGACCCTCGGCGCTCAGACCGCCATGATGTCGACGGCCACGGCTCCGCAGGGCACGGACATCACGACCCTCAGCGTCGACATCATCTCCGCGCGCGCATTCGATGCCCCGGCAGAACTCGCGGGCCACGGCATCAGCTACGTGCTGCTCGCTGAGACGGCCGGAGGCGAGGGCGACAAGGCGCGCTCGCTGCGCGCGACAGCCGTGGCATCGATCGATCAACGGCCCGGCTTCGTGCACGCCGGAAACACCGACCGCGGTGTCCTGTGGCGGCTGGAGGTCGATCCCGCCGGCCCCGCGCCGTTGACCGTCGCGGAGAAGGCCACCGCCCGGCTGGTGATCACGCTGCAGATCGTCGCCGTCCTCGCGGCGCTGCTGCTGTCGATCCCGACGCGCGCGTCACGTCGTGCGGCGCGTTCACGCTCGCGGATCGTCGGTCGTGTCCCGGAAGAGCCGCTCGTCCTCCCGCGACACGCCGAGGATCGTGAGGCGGAAGACGATCACGCAGCCGCGACCAACGCCACCCCCGTCGCGATGGTCACCGCCGATGAGCCTCCCCGCGACGAGCTGCCCGACGCACCCGTCGATCGCGACGAATCCGGCGACGTCGTCAACGACGAGGCCCGGCAGGACGGGGCCGAACACGACGAGGCCCGACAGGACGGGGCCGAACACGACGAGGCCCGACAAGACAGGGCTGAACACGACGAGGCCGAAGAGGAGCAACGATGAACGGCACCCGCGCGTTTCGAGTGGCGACCACCGGCGCCCGCCTCGTGACCGGCGTCGTCGTCGCCGTGGCCTGCGTGGTCGGCGTCACCGTCGGCGTCCACGCCGCTTGGCCGCAGGTCACCCACGAACCGGCGAGCGTCGAAGTGACTCCGCTGCCGGGCGACAGCGTGCTGGTGTGCAATGGTGACCTCCGTGCGCTAGGACGGGACTCGTCGGCACCGCTGGACATGCGCTCTGCGGCATCCCCCGAGTTCACCGCCGACGGCACGAACGGCGCTCCCGACGTCGAGCTGATCGACACGCCGGACCTCATCGATGCCGGGGAGGTGCGGCTTCTCACGGGCACGGTGGAGGGACGTGAAGTGCCACTGATCGGCGCGGCGGAATCCGTATCGGTCGCGGCGGACGATCTGGCAGGGCTCGCAGCGCTTCCCTGCGGCGAACCTCGACTGGAGTCCTGGCTGGTCGGGGGGAGCGTCGGCACCGGAACCTCGGATCTCGTCATCCTCACCAACGCGGCCGAGGTGCCGACGACGGTGACCCTGTCGGTCTACGGGACTCTGCGGAGCGCGCGAACAGTGGTCGTCGCACCGCGGACGCAGGTCGCCCTGCCGCTCACGTCGATCGCCGCCGGCAACGAGTCGCCCGTGGTGAAGGTCACGTCGGTCGGAGCGCCCGTGCGAGCCGTGCTGCAGTCGTCTCTGATCCGAGTTCTCGACCCCGCGGGCATCGACCTGCAGGAGGCCGTGGCCGGCGCCCAGGAGAACGTGGTGCTCGCCGGCGTCCAGACGTTCGCCGTCGACGGCGACGACGCCGACACGACCGTCCTGCGGCTGCTTGCGCCCGGAGCCGACGCGCAGGCGCGCATCAGTGTCCGGCCCACCGGATCGGCAGCGCCGGCGAGCGAGTTCTCCGTGCCGCTGCGCGCGGACGAGCCGGCGGACGCGGCGCTGAGCGGCCTCGAGCCGGGAACCTACTCGGTCGAGGTCGAGGCGGATGCGCCGGTGGTCGCGGCCGTGCGCCAACACGACGGAGAAGGCGCGGGGGCCGACTTCGCCTGGGTGACTCCGGCGCCCGAGATCGACTCCGACGTCCTCGTCGCGATCCCTGCGGGTCCGTCCCCTCAGCTCCAGCTGGTCAACACCACGGAGACGGATGCGACGGTGTCGCTCGAGCCGGTCGGTGGCGGCGACGCGCAGGAAGTGGTGGTACCGGCCGGGGCGTCACGCAGCCTCGCTGTCGAGGCGGACACGACCTATCGACTCCGACCCTCCGGCACGGTGCACGGGGCTGTGAGCATGACCGCCCCTGGAGCGTTGGCGGTGCTCGCCGTGCAGCCGGGGGCGGGAGCGGAGCAGTCCATCACCGTCTATCCGTGATGGCGACGTGCCTCGCGACGCTCCGGGATCAGTGGTCGTGACCGAGATCCCACGGCTCACGGCCGACGTATTCGGCGGCCGCACGGAAGACGGCGCTCTCGATCGCCATCCGGCGGTGTGCGGTGTCGTCATGGCCGGGAGGCAGGAGACGCTCGATGGGAAGCCGGAAAAGGACGATTCGTTGATTCTCGCGGTCGAGGTGCCACCGGGGGACTTCGTCCACCGGGTCGAAACCCGGGATGGCGCCGATCTCGAAGCGCACTTCCTGCAGTTCGGGCCAGGTGCCACGAAGAAACTCGACCGCGGTGCCGACGGTGAGGTCGAAGCGATCGAGGCGACCGTCGAGCGGAGCGAGAGGAGGACGCACGACCTCGCTGCGCCCGAGTCGTCCGTGCCGACCGTGTCGCGCCCCGCGCCGAGGAGCGGCAGCGGCGCGAGTGGCACGACGACGAGGCATGTCGAAAGTCTAGGCGTTGCGGTGGGTGCGGCGCGGCAACCGTGTCCGCGCTCCCGGCCCACGTAACCTGACTCCAATGGACGAGAGACTGTGCTCGAAGGTCGGATGCGCGCGAGAAGCCGTGGCGACTCTCACTTACGATTACGGCGACAAGATGGCGGCGCTCGGCCCCCTCGGTGCTGCCAACGACCCGCAGGCGCACGACCTGTGTTCACCGCATGCGGATCGCCTCTCCGTGCCGGCCGGTTGGCTTGTCGTCAGGCACGAGGCCCTGCGCGCCTGACTCACGGACGCATCCCGACACACGCGCCGTGCAGGGTGGAACAATGGGCACATGCCCGAGCTCGACTACCGCGTCGCCGATCTGTCCCTCGCTGAAGCCGGACGCCATCAGCTCCGGCTGGCGGAGAACGAGATGCCGGGGCTCATGGCGCTCCGCGCCGAGTTCGGCTCTGCGCTTCCGCTGAAAGGCGCGCGCATCGCCGGGTCGTTGCATATGACCGTTCAGACGGCGGTGCTGATCGAAACCCTCGTGGCGCTCGGCGCCGAGGTGCGGTGGGCGAGCTGCAACATCTTCTCGACCCAGGATGAGGCGGCCGCCGCCGTCGTGGTGGGGCCGGACGGGACCGTCGACGAGCCGACAGGTGTTCCCGTCTTCGCCTGGAAAGGGGAGACGCTCGAGGAATACTGGGAGTGCACCGAGCGCATCTTCGACTGGTCCGCCACCGGCTTCGAAGGACCGAACCTCATCCTCGACGACGGCGGCGATGCCACCCTCCTGGTGCACAAGGGTGTGGAATTCGAGAATGCCGGAACCGTACCCGATCCTGCCCTCGACTCAGCGGGCGGTCAAGCGGACTCCCGGGAGTACACGATCATCCTCGACGTCCTGCGCCGTTCGCTGGCTGCAGCGCCGGACCGCTGGACCAAGGTCGCCTCCGGCCTCGTCGGGATCACGGAGGAGACGACGACCGGCGTCCATCGGCTGTACGAGCTCGCCGCGGCCGGCGGGCTGCTCGTTCCCGCCATCAACGTCAACGACTCGGTCACGAAGAGCAAGTTCGACAACAAGTACGGCATCCGTCACTCGCTGCCCGACGGGCTCAACCGTGCCACGGACGTCTTGATCGGCGGCAAGGTCGCTTTCGTCTGCGGGTACGGCGACGTCGGCAAGGGCGCGGCCGAGGCTCTGCGGGGCCAAGGCGCCCGCGTCATCGTCAGCGAGGTGGACCCGATCTGCGCGCTGCAGGCGGCCATGGACGGATTCCAGGTGGCGCGTCTGATCGACGTCGCCGGCGAGGTCGACATCGTGGTGACGGGAACCGGCAACCGCGACGTCGTCACCTGCGAGCACCTGCTGGCATTGAAGCACCTCGCGATCGTCGCCAACGTCGGTCATTTCGACAACGAGATCGACATGGCGGGCCTCGAGGCGCTGGATGGTGCGGAGAAGATCGAGATCAAGCCGCAGGTGCACGAGTGGCGGATGCCGAACGGGCGGAGCGTCCTGGTGCTCAGCGAAGGGCGGCTGATGAATCTGGGCAACGCCACGGGACATCCGTCTTTCGTGATGAGTGCGTCGTTCACCAATCAGGTGCTCGCGCAGCTGGAGCTGTTCACGAACGTCGGCGCGTACCCGACCGGGGTGCACACGCTGCCGAAGGCTCTCGACGAGAAGGTGGCGCGCCTGCACCTGGATGCTCTCGGGGTGCAGTTGACGACTCTGACGGACGGTCAAGCGGCGTACATCGGGGTTCCGGTCGACGGCCCCTACAAGCTGGCACACTACCGCTACTGACCGAAGAGGCTCAGACGCCGATGCGGCGGCCGGTGAGCTTCTCGGCGCGACGGTCGGAGTTCGCCAACGCGCGGCTCTCCCGCTCCCTGCGAAGAACGGTGATCCCCACCAGCACCGCTTCCGGAGGCGCCTGGGGCATCGGCGACACGTAGGGAGTCGCTTCGGTGAGCAGATCCTGGGCCACCCTGGCGCGCGCTGAGGGGATCATGCGTGGCGCGCTCTGCAGGAACTGGGAGATGCGTCGTGCGAGCCTGTCGGGAAGGCGTGCGACATCCGCGATCTCGGCCCATCCTGCGAGCATCGGCGGAAGCACGGGCGCGAGCGAGACGAGCTTCGGGGTGCGGACCCGCTGGCTGTAGGTGCCGGCGACCAGATCGCCGAGACGCTGGGATCGCGCGTTGAATGCTCCCGTGAGCACCGCGATCCCGCCGAGGGTCATATAGATCTCCAGCACACCGAGAAGAGCGCGGATGAATGCGTGGCGGAAACCCGCAGCGCCCCCGTCCACACGGACGATGCGCCCGCCAACGGCCAGCTTGCCCAGGCTGCGCCCCTTCAGCGCCACCTCCATCGTGATCGGCAGCACGACGAAACTGACCACCAGCGCGGACACGGTCGCGATGCGGTCGGTGGCGTCGTCCAGGATGCCGGCGTCGAGGAGCCAGATACGGAGGAAGATCCACAGGATGAAGACGGCGAAGCCGAGCAGCATGTCGATCAGTGCGCCGACGGCTCGGAGGAGGAACCCGACCGGCTGCACGTCGATGGCGACGGCCTCACCGGAGAGCACCTCATCGGACGCATCGATCTGGACGGACATGAGTACAGTAAATCAGGTGGATGCCGATGCGCTGACTGATGCTCGCCGCTCCGAATGGGAGCGACTGGAGGAACTCAGCCGCGCCCGGCTCGACGGGGCGGGAGTCGATGAGCTCATCGTCCGCTATCGGGCCGCGTCCGCCGACCTCGCAGAACTCAAGACGTCGATCGGGGATTCCCCGCAGGGCGATTACCTCTCCACCATCCTGGTGCGAGCTCGTCTTCGTCTCACGGGCGCGGCAGACAGCATCCTGACGCAGACCGGTCGCTTCTTCCGCCGGCAGCTTCCGGCTGCCCTCTACCGACTGCGGTGGACGACGCTCATCATCGCTGTGGCGTTCGTCGCGATCGCGGTCGGCACCGCCGCCTGGATCGCGAGTGATCCCGCACTGATCGCGACCCTCGGCCCGCCGGACGCGTTGGAGCAGTATGCCGACGAGAGCTTCACCGGCTACTACACGGAGAATCCGGCGGCGGTCTTCATGGGCATGGTCTGGACCAACAACGCCTGGATCGCGATGCAGTGCGTGCTCTTCGGCGTCACCGGCATCTGGCCGATCTACATGCTCGTTCAGAATGCCTTCGGTCTCGGCGTCTCCGGCGCGGTGATGGCGGCGCACGACCGCGCTGACGTCATGGTGCTGTACATCCTTCCGCACGGCATGCTCGAGCTGACATGCATCTTCGTGGCCGCGGCGGCGGGTCTGCATGTGTTCTGGGCGTGGGTGGCGCCAGGGCCGCGCTCAAGGGGAGAGGCGCTCGCCGAGCAGGGAAGGGCACTCGCCACGGTGGCGATCGGTCTGGTCTTCGCGTTGTTCCTCGCGGGACTCGTCGAAGGCTTCGTCACCGGATGGGCGCTGCCCTGGCCGGTGAAGATCGGCATCGGTGCCGCGGCCCTTGCCGTGTTCCTGATCTACATGCTCGTTGCGGGTGGGCGCGCTCACCGCTTGGGGGAGACCGGCGACCTGGTGGAGTACGAGGCCGGAACGCCGCGTCTGGTCGCCGGCTGACCAGGTCCGTTCACAGCCGTCCGGCTGCCTTGAGCTCCAGGTAGCGGTCGGCGATGCGAGGAGGAAGATCCTCCGGGTCGGCGGCGATGGCCTCGCCGCCTGCCCGTCGGATCGCGTCGGCGACATTCTCCGCGTCGTGGATGGCGTGTTCCGCCGCGGCGGCGAGGTAGATCTCCTCGCGCGACCCCCGTCGGCGGGCGAGCGTACTGATGTCGTCATCTGTGACGGAACCGACGAGCACGGTCGTCGCCCGAGATGCGTTCGGGAACGCCCCGAGGAACCCTCTGGCCGATTCGGCGGCATCCTGTGCCGTCAGCACGACGATGAGCGAGGGGCGATTGGTCAGGCTGCGCACGGCACCGAAAGCGCCGTGCCAGTCGGTATCGACGAGACGCGCGTGCACGGGCGCCATCGCGTCGGTCATCGCGGGCAGGAGGGCGGCACCGTCGATCCCGCTCACGCGTCCGCGGACCACCCGGTCGTACATCAGCAGGTGAACGTGATCGCCGGCACGCGAGGCAAGCGCAGCGAGCAGCAGGGCCGCTTCGAGCGACGCGTCGACGCGGGTGCCGTCGCCGACACGCGCCGCCGCAGTGCGTCCGGTGTCGATGATGATGACCACATGACGGTCGCGTTCCGGGCGCCACGTGCGAAGCATCGTCGTCCCCGCTCGCGCGGTGGCGCGCCAGTCGATGGACCGCACGTCATCTCCGCGGACGTACTCGCGCAGCGAATCGAACTCCGTCCCCTGCCCTCGAACCTGGATGCTCGTGTTCCCGTCGAGCTCGCGGAGTCGCGCCAATCTCGACGGCAGGTGCTTGCGCGAGGCGAAGGCGGGGAGGACCCGGATGGCGCCGCGCACGTCATGCCGAGCCTGTCGACCGGCGAGACCCAGGGGGCCACGAGAGCGGATCATCACGAATTCGCTGACGAGCTCGCCCCGACGGCGTGGGAACAGCCCGAAGGTCAGGCGTGCGCGCTCGCCTGCGGGGACGCTCAGTCGCTGACGTTCCGTCGGCGCGCCGGCCGTGGGCTGCCAGGCGTCGCGGATCACCGCATGGAGCATCCGGGAGCCGTGATTGTGCAGGGCGACGCTCACCGGAACCGGTTCGCCGATGCGCGCTCGTGCAGGCACTCGTCGGCTCACCGTGACCGACCGAGGGTTCGCGGCGCCTGCGACATCGATGGCCGACAGCACCAGGCACAGCGCGATCCAGCCGCCGAGCACCGCGTACGCCGGATATCCCGCCGCGCCTGCGAGGACGAGCGGGATCACTCCCACAGCGAGGGCGATGCCCAGGCGACCGGTGATGAACACCTAGATCGGAACCCTGGTCTGCTGCACGACCGAAGTGAGCACGGCATCTGCCGATACTCCCTCCATCTGTGCATCCGGTCGCAGCTGCAGGCGGTGGCGCCACACGGGGACCAGCATGGTCTGGACGTGGTCGGGAGTCACTGCCGTCGAGGCGTTGAGCCAAGCCCATGCCTTCGCCGCGGCGAGCAGTCCGGTCGAGGCGCGGGGGCTCGCACCCAACTCCACGGAGGGCGATTGGCGGGTCGCTCTGGCGAGGTCGACGACGTAGCCGAGGACATCGTCGGTCACCTCGACGCGCCCGGCAGCCTCCTGCGCCGCGCGGATCTCGGCCGCACTGACCACAGGTTCGACCCCGGTGAGCTCGCGTGGCGAGAAGCCCTGAGCGTGTCGACGGAGGACGGCGACCTCGGCGTCGCGTTCCGGCATGCCCACCACGAGCTTCATGAGGAAGCGGTCGAGCTGTGCCTCGGGCAGCGAGTACGTGCCTTCATGCTCGATCGGGTTCTGGGTCGCCGCGACCAGGAAGGGGTCGGGGAGCGGTCTGCTTGCCCCGTCGGCCGATACCTGGCGCTCTTCCATCGCCTCGAGCAGTGCCGCCTGCGTCTTCGGCGGCGTGCGGTTGATCTCGTCCGCGAGCAGGATGTGCGTGAAGACGGGCCCTGCACGGAAATCGAACTCGCCGCTGCGTGCGTCGTACACGAGGGAGCCGGTGACGTCGCCGGGCATGAGGTCGGGCGTGAACTGCACGCGTTTCGTGTCCAGGCCCAGCGCCCGGGCGAACGAACGCACGATCAGCGTCTTCGCGACACCCGGCACCCCTTCGAGGAGCACGTGACCGCGGGCGAGAAGGGACACGAGAAGTCCGGTGACGGTACCCGCCTGGCCGACGACCGCCTTGTCGACTTCGGTGCGGACCCTGTGCATGGCCTGACGCAGCGCGGCGTCGTCAGCAGGAGTGTTCTCAACGGTCACGTGATGCCCTCGGCTTCCGTGGTGGTGGGTGTATGACGGTCGGTGTGACTCATTGGTCGTCCTTCGGGGCGCGGCCGGTGGCATCGACGGCGGACTCGAGTTCCTCGAGGCGTCGCGCCAGTTCCACGAGCGCCGAGTCGTCGGACGGCAGCGGCCCGGCGAGGAGCGTCTGCAGCGTACCGCGCGGGATTCCCAGGCGATCGGATGCCGCATCGGCGACCTCGTCTGCAGTGGCGTGCGCGGCCAGGGCCAGGCGGCGAGCCAGCCGGCGCCGAGAACCGTCGCGCAAGGCCTGTCCGGCGTGTGCGGCGTCCCCGGCCTTCGCCGTCAGGCGTGCCCGGCCGTGCATGGTCTCCGAGGCGCGCACCGTGACCGGAAGAGTCTCGGCCACGAGCGGACCGAAGCGCTGGCCGCGCCAGATGGCTGCGGCGATCCCGGCGATGAGGATCAGCAGGATCACCGGCGTGACCCATGGCGGCGTGAGGCTGCCGAGCGTGTCGGGAGACTCGCCCTCGATGTCGGTGTCGCCGAAGGACGGCACGTACCAGACCACCCGCTCGCTCTGGCCGAGGAGCGCGAGCGCCAGAGCCGCATTGCCGTTCTCCGCGAGGTAGGCGTTGCTGAAGAGTCGTGAGCCCTCGACGAGGGTGCGGCGGACGCCGTCGCGGTCGTCGATGAGCACGGCATCGCCGTCCGCGGACCCGAAGCAGCCCGTGACCTCGTCGGCGGGGGAGAAGAAACGATCGGCGCGGATCTCCCCGACGCGGGCGAACTCGGGCACGGAGCACTCGGCCTCCCGCGGCGAGGAACTCCCGGGGGCGTTCTCGCCGATGTCGAGCACGCGCAGCAGATGAGTCCCGGTCGAGAGGAAGACGACCCGTTCCGCGGGGGCGATGAGTTCGGCGAGCGCCTCGTCGCTGAGTGTGTACGGGTTCGTCATCACCAAGGTCGTCTCATCGTCGATCGCCGATCGTGCCTCCGCACGCGACCGGAAGACCGACACCTCGACCCCCTGATCGCGAAGGATCTCCGCCAGCGCCAGTGCACCCGAGTCGTCGCGCCCCTCCGGGTCGAGCGCACCGCGCGCGCCCGGGGCCGCCGCGCTCACGCGCAGGGCGACGAACGCGACGGCGAGCACCAGCACGACGATGATGATCCATCCGACGACGGAACGGATTCGCTGTGGTCGCCGTGCCGCCGTCGACGACTCGATCGTTGCGGGGCTGCTCGTCGTCATGCGGGCACCGTTTCCGGTCGCCGCGCCCGAAGGCGGTCATCTGTCGCCGCCAGTTCACGGTAGTGCTCTTCCGATGCCGGATGACGCAGGTACCGCACGTCGTCGAACGCGACGGCAGCGTTGCGCATGGCTGAGGCTTCGTCTGTGAAGACCTCGCTCGCCGCGCGCGCGATCGACTGCGCGGTGGCGCCGGGAGCCGGATCGATCAGGTCGCGTTCGAGGAGGCTCCGCGCGATGGCGCGATATCGGAGGATCACCGCGGCGTCCCAGTCGCCGTCGCGCGCGCGGCGTTCGGCGTCCGAGCGCAACTGGGCTGCGCTGCGATCATCGCTCGCGCCCAGCAGATCTGTACGCGCCGAGCGTACCGCTCGCGATCGGCGCGGTCTGCCCCAGAAGATGAGGGCCGTGATCAGTGCCGCGGCGATCAGCACCGTCACGATGATGAGCGCGGACGGCCCGATGTTCGCCCCGTTGTCGGAACTGAACAGATCGGCGAGGAAGCGCCCGATGTCGCGGGCGACGAGATCGAACCATGTCGGCTTCGCCTCCGCGTAACGCGGATTGGAGAGCTCTTCCTCCGCCCAGCGGCGGGCTTCGTCCCCGTCGGGGACGAACGGGTCGTCGGTCACTCGGATCATGCCCTGCCGTCACCGCTGCCCGGGGCTGTCCAACCACCGTCAGCGGGGGAGGCCCAGGGGCTCTCGTTCGGTGCGGACGCCGACTCGGGGCCGGCGGGAGACGGCATCGCAGGAGCATCCGTCGCGCCCGGTGGGAGGGGCGCAGCAGCGGGCGGCACCGCCTGTGCCCCGTAGGGCTGTGTGCCGTACTGGGGTGCCCCATACGGCGGCGGATAGCCCTGACCGGGGATCGGCTGTCCACCGGGCTGCGGATAGCCGTAGCCCTGGGTCATCATCACGTGTTCCGGTACCTGCTTGGGCGGCGGAGCGCTCGTCACTGCGCGCGCAGGATCGACAGCGAACGGGTCGCCCAGCTGCTCCTCGGTCCAGCCGAGGTCTCGACGCTCGACGTGCGCGATGAGCGTCTGATCCAGTCCCTCGTACCGCATCCGGCAATCGAGGTACACGAGCGCCGAACCGGTGCTCTGCACGACCAGGGTGATCGCCTGCAACACCAGCAGCAGGATCTGCGGCGCGAGAAGGGTGAGGACGAAGCCGACGACCGCGCTGGGTTCGGGTGAGCCGGTGGGTGCCACGACGGATCCCAGCAACGAGCCCAGCAGAGTGACCGGGATGCTCACGACCTGCATCGCCAGCCCCATGATGACGCTGATGAGGAAGGTCACGCCGAACGCGACCCAGAAGCGACCACGAGTCAGGCGCCAGGAGCGGACGAACGCGTCCCGGAATCGGGCACGTTCCAGCACGAGGATGGACGGCACCAGCAGCAGTTTGGTGGTCAACCACACGGCCAGCGGAATGCATGCCAGGGCGATGAGGATCACGATGAGGACGATGAGACCGATGGATTCGACGGTGCCGCCGAGCCCGCCTGCCACGAAGGCGCCGATGATCACCGCGACGATCGCGAAGATACCGAACACCGCGAGCACCGACAGCGAAGCGAAGCCGGCCAGTCGCCAGAACGACGGAGCCATCTTCCGCCAGAGCATCCGAAGACTCGCCTTCACGCCGATGGAGGCGTAGCCGACCTCCGCCGCCACGACGCCCTGCATCATGGCCGTGAAGGCGATCGAGGTCAGACCGACGGCGAGTCCCGCGACGATGTTGATCGCGATCGTGCCCGCCATCACGGCTTCGAAGTCGGGGGAGGATGGAGGGACGGTCTCCAGTCGCGAGAAGGTCGTGAAGAGCACCACGCCCATCACGCCCGCCGTGGCCACCACGACGATGAGCTGGATCACGACCGCGAATCCGAAGAGGACCTTGGGGTTGTGCCGCAGCGCAGCGAAGGCCTTTCCCAGCAGCATCCCGAATGTCAGAGGATGGAGGGGAATGATCCCCTTCTTCGGGGCAGGTGTCCACGTCTGGCCGCTCACAGGCACTCCCTCCATCGTGCGCTCCCATCGTGTCATATCCCCGTGCGTGGTGCGCAGACCTGCGGAGGGCGGTACCCGGTGCCATAAGGTAACAGGTATGACCTCACGGATCCTTGTGGTCGACGACGACACCGCGCTCGCCGAAATGATCGGCATCGTGCTGCGCACCGAAGGCTTTGAGCCGGTGTTCTGCGCCGATGGTGCACGCGCGGTCGACGAATGGCGCACGCAGCGACCTGACCTGGTGCTGCTCGACCTCATGCTCCCGGGTATGGACGGCATCGAGATCTGCACGCGCATCCGCGCCGAGTCGGGCGTCCCCATTCTCATGCTCACCGCGCGGAGCGACACGGCCGACGTCGTCCGTGGCCTCGAGGTCGGCGCCGACGACTACATGGTGAAGCCCTTCAACCCGAAGGAACTCGTCGCCCGTATCCGTACCCGACTGCGACCGACGCCGCAGGCCACCAGCGAGCAGCTGAAGGTGGGAGACCTCACCGTCGATGTCGACGCGCACGAGGTGCGCCGAGGCACCGCGCCCATCGCACTCACGCCGCTCGAGTTCCAGCTCCTCGTCGCGCTGGCGTCCAAGCCTCAGCAGGTCTTCTCGCGAGAGATGCTGCTGGAGCAGGTCTGGGGCTACCACTACAAGGCCGACACGCGGCTTGTGAACGTCCACGTCCAGCGGCTGCGCGCCAAGGTCGAGCTCGACCCGGACAACCCGAAGATCGTGATGACCGTGCGCGGTGTCGGCTACCGTGCCGGGAGCGTCGGCTAGGCGCACGATGGCCGCGACGACAGCGACCACCACGGCGGTCGCTGTCCTGCGCGACTGGCGAGGTTGGCCGACCGTGCTGGGAGCGCTGTGGCGACGTTCACTGCGGTTCCGCACTCTCACGATCACGCTCATCGCGACATCATTGGCCATCTTCATCACCTGCGTGACGATGGCCCTCGTGATCCAGAACGACCTGTTCGTCTCCCGCAAGAACGTCGCGCTCGAGGACTCCCGGCGAGCCGTCGACGAAGCGCAGATCATCCTCGACGTGGCAGAGGTCGGCGACGACCCCGCCGCGCTCACGGAGCTGTGGAACAGCATCCAGACCAACTTCGCGCGGACATCGAGTGCCGACCAGCTGGCCGGCTACCCGATCGAGACGGGTTCCGACGGTGTCGGGCTGAACGGCTTCACCGCCGGCGGTCTGAGCGAGGATCAGCTGAGTCCGGAGCTCCGCGCCCGCGTCGTCGAGTTCGACGACCGTCAGGCGTGGCAGTCCGTCGCGCTGCCTGTCGGCGACGGCGGCGACGTACCCGGGATCGTCGTCGGCCAGCAGCTGCAGGTGCCGGAGGCTGGTCCGTTCGAGGTCTACTTCGCCTACGACCTCGAAGACGCCGATCAGACGCTCGTGTTCGTGCAGCGCACGCTGTGGATCGCGGGAATCGGGCTGGTGGCGATCGTCGCCGCGATCTCCTGGATAGTGCTGCGAACGGTGTCCACCCCGATCGTCCAGGCCGCGGAGACCAGTGCGCGTCTGGCTGCAGGAGACCTCGGTGTCCGTCTCGAAGTGCACGGCGAGGACGAGCTGGCCACCCTGGGTCGATCCTTCAACGCGATGGCTGACAGCATCGAAGCGCAGATCAAAGAGCTGGGTGAGCTCTCGCTGGTGCAGCAGCGCTTCGTCTCGGATGTGTCGCATGAGCTGCGCACCCCGTTGACGACCATCCGGCTGGCTGCCGACATGCTCAACGACCGGCGGTCGGAGTTCGACCCCACCACCGCTCGTGCGGCCGAGCTTCTGCACGCGCAGGTGCAGCGATTCGAGACGCTGCTGTCCGACCTCCTGGAGATCAGCCGCTACGACGCGGGTTCCGTGCAGCTCGAGTTGGAGGCGACCAGCCTCGCGCACCTCGCAGAGGACATCATCGAGCAGATGCATCCCCTCGCGGAGGGACACGGTTCCGAACTGAGGCTCGTGGCGCCGGGGGGCTATTCTCCGGTCGACATGGATCCCCGCCGTGTCCGCCGCGTTCTGCGGAATCTGATCGGAAATGCGATCGAACACGGCGAGGGGCGCCCCGTCGTCGTCACTGTCGACAGCAACCAGCATGCGGTCGCGGCGGGGGTGCGCGATTTCGGGCTCGGGATGGACCCTGCCGATGCCGAGCGCGTCTTCGACCGTTTCTGGCGCGCTGATCCCTCTCGCCAGCGCACGATCGGAGGCACGGGGCTCGGTCTTTCCATCGCTCTCGGCGATGCGACCCTCCACGGCGGGACGCTGTCTGTCTGGTCGCAGCCGGGCGTCGGGACGAACTTCGTCCTCACCGTTCCCCGGCACGGCCCTGTTCTCGAAGGACCGAGCCCCATTCCGACCGAGCCGCAGGAGCCGCTCGCGGAGCTCGGTGACGCCACTCAGCCCATCTCCCTCGCGGAGATCCCGCCCGAGCTGCTCGGCGAGACGGAGGCGCGATGACCGAGTCCGGTTGGAAGAAGATGCTGAAGGGCGGCGCACTCGTCGTGGTGGCCTTGCTCCTGCCCGCGTGCGCAGGCCTCCCGACAAGCGGAGACGTGGCAGTGGGACTCGAACTCGGCGAGTCACCGCCCGACGTCGACTTCCTTCCGGTGGCATCAGGACCGATCGCCGGTGCGGGGCCGCAGGAGATCGTCGAGGGTTTCCTCGAGGCAGGCGTCACGACGTCCGACAACTGGGACACTGCGCGCGACTTCCTTGCGCCGGAGCTCCAGCAGTCATGGACACCCACCGCCGGCGTCTCGATCGACAGCGGCATCCCCGCGCGAAGGCTGGAGTCATCCGTCCCTGAAGCCGAAGTAGAGAGTGCCGACAGTGCGGAGGTGCAGGTGCTTCTGGCTCTGGTGGCGAGCGTGGACGAGTTCGGCGCGTACTCCGAGGCCGTCGGTGCCTCGAACGTGCCGTTCACTTTGGAGCGCATGGACGACGGGGAATGGCGCATCACCCAGGCACCCGACGGCATCGTCATCGACGAGCCCCGCTTCGCCAAGGTGTTCGAAGGTTACGCGTTGCAATATTTCGACAGCAGCTGGACGCGCCTCGTCCCCGATGTGCGATGGTTCCCCCGGCGCCAGAGTCCCGCCACCACCGTCACGCAGGCGCTCATCGGCGGAAGCCCGAGTTCATGGCTCGACCCCGCTGTGCAGACGGCGTTCCCCGTCGACGTGCAGTTGGCCCAGGAGGCCGTCCCGATCGAGGCGCAGATCGCGGAGGTTGCGCTCACGCGGGCGGCGACAGGCCTCGACGAACTCACTCTGTCTCGTATGCGCACGCAGCTGCAGGCGACCCTGCGGGCGGCGGGAGTGGCGGTGTCGCAGGTGCAGTTCACGGTCGACGGGCGCGCGATCGACGCCGGCGTGGTCGAACTCGCCGACTCGTCGGCGGATGTCGGGACGCTGGTACTGCGAGACGGCGCCTTCGGTCGGGTCGTCGGCGACGAGATATCGCCCATCCCGGGCATCAGCGAGGAGATCGCCGCCATCTCGGATCCGATCGCCGCGATCGACGTCGCCGTCGACGATTCCCGCGCGGCCGTGCAGCTCGGCGACGGCCATGTGTACCGGGTCGCCGAAGGAACTCGCGACGAACTGGACTCACGGCCGGGTCTGATCACCCCTTCTCTCGATCCCTACGGCTACACCTGGACGGTGCCGGCAGGCGACCCCGACGCAGTGCAGGTGTCGGGGAGCGATGCGGTTCCCCTCAAGGTCGGCAACGCCTGGCCGAACGCTTCCGCGGTGAGCGACCTCCGGGTGTCCGCCGACGGAGCCAGAGTGGCTGCCGTCATCACGGTCGGCCAGCAACGGTGGATCGTCGTCGCGGCGGTGATCCGCGATTCCGAGGGGGTCCCGATCGAGCTCGGCGAGGTCAAGTCGCTCGACCGTACCCCTGCGCCGTCGTCAGGTCTGGCGTGGTTGGGCTCGGATCGACTCAGTGTCCTCGTCGATCCCCAGAATCCGCAGCTGATCACTCAGATGGTCGGCGGACCAGGGGGAGCAGAGGCCGCACCGACAGATGCCGTCTCGATTGCCGGCGCACGGACTGTCGCCGGCGTGCGCGTTCTCGGATCCAGCGGCAAACTCTTCGCACACGCCGGTTCCGCGTGGCGCGAGGTCATCACCGGAGTCACGGTTCTCGCCACCCGCGCAGGGGAGTGAACGCAGCTCTGCTGCACAGCCGGGGCGGGTCCGCGATTCTCCCCGGGTGAGCCATGAGGGCGCTTCCATGACATCGCGCCGGCGCAGGATGAGCGGATGCGTGTGAACCAGACTCTGCGTCGCGTGGGCGCCGACGTCGCCGCGTTCCTGATGGCCTCCACCTGCGCCGGGTGCGACGAGCCGGGGCACCTCCTGTGTGCATCCTGCCGACACGCTCTCGCGCCGTCACCGCGCGAACTGGTGACACCGCGCGGGCTGCTCGTGCGCTCGGCACTGGAGTTCGACGGCGTCAGCGCACGATGCATCCGGCGCCTCAAAGGCGATGGAGAGACGCACCTCGCTCGTCCTCTCGGCTCAGCGCTCGCCGCAGTGCTGTCGCCGTTCCTGGCGGTGTCGGCGGCCATCGTCCCCGTGCCGACCTCGAGCAGAGCGTTCCGTCGCCGCGGGTATCGTGTCCCCGACCTGCTCGCGCGACACGCCGGAGCCCGGCCGCAGCGCCTGCTCTCTCTCGAAGCGACTCCGCGAGATCAGAGGGGGCTGGGCTTCCAGGCGCGCATCGACAACATCCAGGGCAGCATGAAGGCGCACCGCCGCGAGAACGGAACCTCGGTCGTGCTGGTCGACGACGTCGTCACGACCGGCGCCACCATCGACGAAGCCGCGCGGGCACTCCGCGCGGGAGGGTTCCATATCGAAGGGGCCGTGACCCTGGCAGCCACGCCGCGGCTCTCCGGATTCGCAGGAGACGCATCGGGAACTCATCGCCGACACGACGAAAGTCCCCCGTGACATCCACCGGCATGCGGACTACGGTTGGGGACCACAAGGCGACCACGGTCCGCCCTTGGCCGGGAGGACCGGGACAAGGAGGCAGCAATGGAAACAAGCATCGTTGGCGTCGGAGTAGGTATCACTGATCGCTTCCGAACCGTTGTCGAGGAGAAGATCGCCAAGGTTCAATCGTTCGCGGCCCGCGCGCAACGACTCGACGTGAAGGTCACGCATCGGGTCTTCCGCAATGGGCACGTCCCCGAGGAGACGGTCGAACTCACGCTCGTCGGGAAGGGTCCCGTGGTTCGCGCAGAAGCGACCGACGGCGACAAGTTCGTGGCGCTCGACCTCGCCGTCGACAAGATGTCGGAACAACTGCGCCGAGCGAAGGAAAAGCGGGTCGACGGGCGTCAGCACCCTCGTGGGCCGCATTTCGAGAAGGAGACCGGACAGCTCGAAGGCATCGATGTACAGCCGGCATCCGCCGAGGTGCTGCATGCGGTCGCCACGGGAAGCGTGCCGATCCAGAGCGAAGAGGACGAGGCGTATTCGCCCGTCGTCATCCGCACGAAGAGTTTCGACGCGGAGTGGATGACCGTCGAGGAGGCTGTCGATCGGATGGAACTCGTCGGACACGACTTCTTCCTCTTCGTCGATGTCCGCACCGACCACCCGAGCGTCGTGTACCGACGCAAGGGCTGGGATTACGGTGTCATCGCGTTGAGCACCCAGGCTCCTCCGTCGGAGGCGCTCGCCTCCTGACGCGACAGGAAACGGCCCGCCTCGAGAAGGGGCGGGCCGTTTTGACGTCGGGGCGAAAGCGGGCTGTGCGTCAGTCGAACATGCCGTCGAGGAGGCTGCCGATCACGAGGCCGCCGAGCAGGCCGGAAGCGATGTTGCCGCCGCCGCCGCCCGGTCGGCCGCCCCAACCGCCCCCGCCTCCGCCCCAGCCGTCGCCGCCGCCCCAGCCTTGATCCTGCGGGCGGGCCGAGTCGATATCGCGTTGCGCGAGTTGCAGTGCCTCGGACGCGAGGTGAGCCACTCGCCGTGCTTGAACGAGCGCCTGTTCGCGCGTCGCCTCTGCGGGAAGCAGATCCGAGACGTCCACCCGAAGCCGCTCGGCCTCGGCGAGGCGTGTGCGCGCGTCAGCGCCGATCCAGCCGCGGTGGCCGGAGATGAGACCGCGTGCCACGCCCAGCTGCCGATCCGCGTCGTCGATGGCGTGCTGGACCTGCGCGATGCTCGGCAGCGGATTCTCGGCACGGTGCCGGGCGTGTGCGATGGCTTCGTCCAGAGCGGAGTTGGCGTCGCGCAGCTGCGACAGCTCGGCGAAGGGGTCGTTGGGCGTCCCGGAGGGGGTGAGTGCGCTGAGCGCCGCCTGCAGGTTGGCGATCGCCTCGGCGACGGCGGGTTCCCTCGGCGCCGTTCGTGCGGCGATCAGGTCGCCGCGCGAGTCGGCCACCACCTCGGCGAGGGTCGACTCGGCCCGCAGGGCCTCGATCTCGAAGTCTTCGACCGCATCCAGCAGCGCCGACGCGCGGCGCGTCGCCTCCGTCGCCGTTTCGAGGGCGAGGTTGGCTTCTTCGTTCTGCTTCGCGGCACGACGACGCTCGGAGACGTCGGCGCTGTGCGTCGCGAAAGCGATGAGCTGCTCGGCTTCCGCGGCACTCGCGGTGATCTGGTGCATCGCCGACTCGGCATAGCGAGCGGACAACCGCTGTACGGACTCATTGGTCTGGGGGATACGGGCGCTCAGTGCTGCGGCATCCGCGCGGATCTGTGCGACGATCTCGGGGGCCCGGCGGACCTTGGCGACGGATGCCGCGAGCACAGACGTCTTCTCATCGAGCAGATCCTGCGCCCAGTCGCACAGCTGGAGGATGCGTGCGTTGCGGGTGCGCAGCTCTTCCGGAGTGTCGGGGATCTCGTCGTGGTTGAGCTGGTGCATCTGGAACGCCTCACGCAGGTGGGTTCGCACGGCCGCGAGCGCCTTCCTGAGGTCTGCGGTGAGAGACTCGCCGAGCTCGGCTTCCGCGAAGGCGAGTTCATCGGACGTGGTCCGGATCCTCTCGTCGGCGCCGACCAGGGCCTGCTCCGCCCGACGGGCGAGATCCGCATCCTGTGCGGCGAGTTCTTCCTGTTCGCGTTTGCGTCTGCCCCAAATTCCAGCCATGACCCGATCCTAGTTTCCTCTGCGCCTGCCATGGCTGAGCATCCGCTTCGGGGGGCGTCGGGTTCGCTGCAGGCGTCACGCCGCCACGGGGCGACGCGAGGTCGGGCGGCCGCGCTTCGGCCGCTCGGCGGCCAGTGGGAGCTGCAGCGCGTGCGTCGGCTGTTCGGCGAGGCGTTGTGCCGTGTGATCGAGCCAGCGCAGCTCGGCCTCCGCTGCGAAGATCATGGAATCGGTCATCAGCCGCCAGGCGAGCTCCTCGGCACCATCGACCGTGCCGGGGTATCGCGCGTGCTGGAGGGCCTCGAGCTGATCGAGAGAGGCGGAGCGTTGCGCCTCGAGGACGCTGGTCACGTCGATGCCGGGCAGTGTCGCGGCGATGGCGAGCTTGACCGCGAGTTCGTCGCGCGTCGCCTTCGTCCGCACCACAGGGGCCACGAGCCACCGTGCGACGTCTGCCGACCCGGCGTCCGTGATCTGCCAGTACACGTGACCCTGCTCGTCGGCGGCACCTCGGCGCACGAGACCGTCCCGCTCGAGCCGCTCGAGAGTGTTGTAGATCTGTCCGACGTTCAACGGCCAGGTCGAGCCGGTCCGTCGATCGAATTCGAGGCGGAGTTGATAGCCGTAGCAGGGGCCCTGGTCGAGGATCGCGAGCAGGCTCTGGCGTACGGACATGAAGATCCCCTCGTGGTGCGACGTGAAAGCAATGCCGAGTATATGCATACCGAGTATTGACTCGAGTCGGCGCGCGGAGGAATGCTTGCAGGCGACGTGCAGGTCACAGACCGGTAACATGGCGAAGTATGCCTGGCGCTCGCCCTTCTGGCGGCTGGCGCTTTACCCACTGACAGGGAGATGACATCCGTGGCCAATCCTCTTGAGAAGCTGCTGCGCGCTGGTGAGGGGCGGGTCATCCGCCGCCTGAACCAGGTAGTCAAGGCAGTGGGCGCACTGGAGGACGACATCTCCAAGCTCACCGACGATGAGCTGCGCAACGAGACGGTCGAGCTGCGGGCACGCTTCGAGAAGGGCGAGACGCTCGATCAGCTCATGCCTGAGGCGTTCGCCGCCGTCCGCGAGGCCGCCAAGCGCACACTCGGCATGCGCGCCTATGACGTGCAGATCATGGGTGGCGCGGCCCTTCACCTGGGAAACATCGCCGAGATGAAGACCGGTGAAGGAAAGACGCTCGTCGCGACATTCCCGGCTTATCTCAACGCGATCGCGGGCAAGGGCGTTCACATCATCACCGTGAACGACTTCCTCGCGAGCTACCAGGCCGAGTTGATGGGGCGTGTGTTCCGCGCGCTCGGGATGACCACCGGGATCATCGTCTCCGGGCAGGTTCCTGCCGTCCGCCGTGAACAGTACGCCGCCGACATCACCTATGGCACGAACAACGAGTTCGGCTTCGACTACCTGCGCGACAACATGGCGTGGCGCAAGGAAGACCTTGTGCAGCGCGAGCACTTCTTCGCGATCGTCGACGAGGTGGACTCGATCCTCATCGACGAGGCGCGTACGCCGTTGATCATCTCGGGCCCGTCGTCGGGCGAGGCCAACCGGTGGTTCGCCGAGTTCGCGAAGATCGCCCGCACGCTCGAAGCCGGGGTCGACTACGAGGTCGACGAGAAGAAGCGCACAGTCGGTGTGCTCGAGCCTGGAATCGAGAAGGTCGAGGACTACCTCGGCATCGACAACCTGTACGAGTCGGCGAACACCCCGCTCATCTCGTTCCTGAACAACTCCATCAAGGCTCTCGCTCTGTTCAAGAAGGACACCGACTACGTCGTCATGAACGACGAGGTCATGATCGTCGACGAACACACCGGCCGCATCCTCGTGGGGCGTCGCTACAACGAGGGCATCCACCAGGCGATCGAGGCGAAGGAAGGCGTGCCGGTAAAGGCTGAGAACCAGACCCTCGCGACCGTCACCCTGCAGAACTACTTCCGCCTCTACGAGAAGCTCGCGGGCATGACCGGTACGGCCGAGACCGAGGCCGCAGAGTTCATGTCGACCTACAAGCTCGGCGTCATCGCCATCCCCACCAACCGGCCCATGGTCCGCAAGGATCAGTCCGACCTCGTCTACAAGAACGAGACGGCCAAGTTCGCTCAGGTGGTGGAAGACATCGCGGAGCGCCACTCCAACGGACAGCCCGTGCTGGTCGGAACGGTGAGCGTGGAGAAGAGCGAGTATCTTTCGCGCCTGCTTGCCAAGAAGGGTGTGAAGCACGAGGTCCTCAACGCCAAGAACCACGCGCGTGAAGCGGAGATCGTGGCGCGTGCCGGTCGGTTGGGTGCGGTCACCGTGGCGACGAACATGGCAGGGCGTGGAACCGACATCATGCTCGGTGGAAACGCCGAGTTCCTCGCGGTTCAAGAGCTCAAGGGCAAGGGACTCGACCCGGTCGAGACACCCGACGAGTACGAGGTCGCGTGGGACGAAGCCTATGAGGCGATGAAAGCAGTCGTCGCCGAGGAGGCCGAGAAGGTCATCGAGTCCGGCGGGCTCTACGTGCTCGGCACGGAGCGTCACGAGTCGCGCCGCATCGACAACCAGCTGCGTGGTCGCTCCGGCCGTCAGGGCGACCCCGGAGAGAGCCGCTTCTACCTCAGTCTCACCGACGATCTGATGCGTCTGTTCCAATCGGGCGCCGCTGAGGCGATCCTGGCGCGTACGAACTTCCCCGACGATGTGCCGATCGAATCCGGGCTGGTCTCCCGCGCCATCCGCAGCGCCCAGTCGCAGGTGGAGTCGCGGAACGCCGAGATGCGCAAGAACGTCCTCAAGTACGACGACGTCCTGAACCGTCAGCGTGAGGCCATCTACGCCGATCGCCGCCACATCCTGCAGGGCGACGACATCGCCGACCGGGTGCAGCACTTCATCGAAGACGCCATCAGCGGGGTGGTGCGCGACCACACCGGTGAAGGTCACAACGAGAGCTGGGACTTCGACGCGCTGTGGACCGAACTCAAGACGCTTTACCCCGTCGGCGTCACGATCGACGAAGTGGTCGCAGAAGCGGCAGGCCGCAAGGGCGGAATCAGCGCCGACGGACTCACCCGCGAGCTCCTCTCCGACGCGAAGATCGCGTACGAGAAGCGTGAGGAGTCGCTGGGCGAAGCTGCGACGCGCGAGCTCGAGCGTCGCGTCGTTCTGCAGGTTCTCGACCGTCGCTGGCGTGACCACCTCTACGAGATGGACTATCTGAAGGACGGCATCGGTCTTCGTGCGATGGCGCAGCGTGACCCGCTCATCGAGTACCAGCGCGAGGGCTACTCGATGTTCCAGTCCATGATGGGGCAGATCAAGGAGGAGTCGGTCGGTTACCTCTACAACCTCGAGGTGGAAGTGCGCCGCGCGGCGGACTCCGAGGTCACCGAGGTGGAGGCGAAGGGCCTCTCCGAGGGCAGTGCTGAACAACGCCTCGAGTATTCTGCAGCCAACGACGCCGGTGAGGTCGAGGTGCGGAACGACCGCGGCCAGGTCCAGCAGGCGGCTACCGATCGTCTTCGTCAGGCGGCCGCGCGCACACAGCCCGAACCGGCCGAGGAGGCCGAGCAGGGCGCTCGCGGCGCCTTCGGTCAGCGCACGGATGCTCCCGCGCCCGAGGCCGGCAACCGCGAGCAGCGGCGCGCGCAGGGCAAGAAGAAGAAGTGACTTTCTGCTGACGAAGAAGGGCCGATCCGTGTGGATCGGCCCTTCTTCTGTCGCTGTAGGCTTGCGCAATGACACCATCGCGCCACTTCGATCAGTCGTCGAAGCTCAAGAACGTTTTGTACGAGATTCGCGGAAACGCCCTCGTCGAGGCGGCGCGGCTGGAAGCCGAGGGCCACAATGTCCTCAAGCTGAACACCGGGAACCCGGCGATCTTCGGGTTCGATGCCCCGCACCAGATCGTGCACGACATGCTCGCCGCCGTCCCGACGGCTCACGGTTACAGCGACAGCAAGGGCATCATCTCCGCTCGTCGCGCCGTGGTCAGTCGCTATGAGCAGATCGAGGACTTCCCGCGGTTCGACCCCGACGATGTCTTTCTCGGCAACGGCGTCTCCGAATTGATCACGATGACGATGCAGGCGCTGCTGGACGAAGGCGACGAGGTGCTCATCCCCGCGCCGGACTATCCGCTGTGGACAGCTATGACGAGCCTCGCCGGCGGTACGCCGGTGCACTACCTCTGCGACGAGGACGACGGCTGGCAGCCTGACCTCGAGGACATCCGATCGAAGATCACGCCTCGTACCAAGGCAATCGTGATCATCAACCCGAACAATCCGACCGGTGTGGTCTACTCCCGCGAGATTCTCGCGGGCATCGTGCAGATCGCGCGCGAGCACGAGTTGTTGCTGCTGTCGGATGAGATCTACGATCGGATCCTGTTCGACGGCGCTGAGCACATCCCGACGGCGACCCTCGCACCTGACCTGCTCTGCTTGACGTTCAACGGGCTCTCGAAGACCTACCGCGTGGCCGGATACCGATCGGGCTGGCTCGTCGTCACCGGGCCGCAGGGGCATGCGAAGGGCTTCCTCGAGGGGATCACGCTGCTGGCCTCCACGCGGCTGTGCCCCAACGTGCCGGCCCAGCACGCTGTGCAGGCCGCGCTCTCGGGCGTGCAGTCGATCGATGCTCTGATCGCGCCGACCGGACGTCTGCACGAGCAGCGAGACATCGCATGGCAGGGGCTTGAGGCCATCCCCGGTGTGTCCTGCGTCAAGCCCGAGGGTGCGCTCTACGCCTTCCCTCGGCTCGACCCGAACGTGCACGAGATCCGCGATGACGCGAAGCTGGTCTACGACCTGCTTGTCGCCGAGCACATCCTGCTGGTCCAGGGCACCGGATTCAACTGGCCGACGCCCGATCACCTGCGCCTGGTCACTCTGCCCGAGCCGAGAGTATTGAGCGAAGCCGTCGAGCGACTGGGGAATTTCCTCGCGAGTTATCGCCAGTAGGCGCCGCTCGTGCGCCGGCGGGCGCTGACGTCGACGCGGCAAGGCGGCGGACGGCGGCGACGAAGGGCGAGCGTGGCGTCACATCCGACATCGGCCGAGCGTGCAGCAGCGCTGCGTCGGCGGCCCTTTGGTCGAAGGGCAGGAACGAGACATCGGTGATGCCGGCGAATCGTTCGAGCGTGCGTCTCACCTGGCCCCGGGCGTCAATGCCCAAGGGGCCCGGACGGACCTGATTGACCACGACGGTGAGCGGTGTCGGAGAGACGATTCGCCGCAGCTCCGCATGGTCCCTGAGGAATCGACTGATGCCCAGAGGGTCTGCCGAGGCCACGGCGATGATGACGTCGGCTTCCCGCAGCACGGATGACGTTGCGGCATGACGGCGAGGACCTGCGAGGTCGTGGGTCACCTCATCGTCGGCGTCGAACGCGCCGGCGACGTCGACGACAGTCTCGTCGATCCAGTCGCGACACGCGCGGAGAGTCGCGGCCACGCGTGTGGACGAGAGCTCCGGCCACCGACTGGGCCGATTGATGCCGGGAAGCACCTCGACCTCACCTGCACTGCTGGCGACTGTCGTGGCGAGACGAGTGAGCTCCGCGGCGTCGAGGCCTCCCAGCTCTGCTCGTCGGCAGGCGGCGGCCATGCCCGGCGCGTCGTCGCTGAGCCCGAGCAGGAGAGCCAGCGACGGGGCGACGGTGTCAGCGTCGACCAGCGCCGAGCTTCGGCCGGCGCGAGCAAACTCGACGGCGAGTTGGATCGCGACTGTCGAGCGCCCCGGAGCGCCGTGCGGCCCCCACACCGCCGTCACACGGTGCGGGGCTTGGGCCGGAGTCGCGGGCGCGGTGGGGGAGTCTGCGGCCAATGCTGCCGCGATCTCCCACCCTGCGGCCGCGACGGGCAGCGGATCTCCGAGGCCTAGGCGGCCCAGCAGACGGCTCTCCGGGCTACCGAGAGCGAGGATGCGCACCGCGGCCCGGTCGCAGGCGGCGACCAGCTCCGCCGTCAGAATTCCGCGTTCAGCGGGGACGATGATCGCCTGAGCGTCGGAGATCTGCGCGTCGGAGAGTTGCTCCCAGGGGTCGCGCGCCGATACGACTGCGACCACCCTGATGCCTTCCAGTTCGAGCTCGGCGGCGAGCTCATCGGCTCTCGGCGGTGCAATCGCCACCACGACCGAGGTCATGGCTCTGCCCGGACGGGAACGACAGACAGAGCGGCTCCACCGGTGACCGCAGCGAGCACATCTGCGACATCGGCCCTGTCGATCACGATCTCGACCTGGGTGCCTGCGTCGGCGAGCACTCCGTCGGTCTCGAGCACGGTTCGGACGATGACATCCGCGACCAGAATGCGAGGAGCGTCATAGGAGCGCCCGTCATCCAAGGGCGGCGCGTGCCAGAGTTCGACCACCGTGCCGGGCTCGACATCCTCGGGGATGCCCGTCGTGCTCTCGACTACGATCGTCGTGCTGCGGTTGGCATCGGCTGGAGCGGCCACCGCGACGGGCACGATCTCCCCTTTCCACACCGTCCGCGACGCTACCTGTCCCGGCTGGAGGTCTTGAGGGCCGAGGTAGTCGTCCGTCAGGGCACCGAGACCGACTTCGACCACTTGGAAGTCGCCGGAGGCGAGCGTTTCTCCCTTCGTGATCGTCCTGCTGGCCAGAAGCACGGGCGTCGCATCGTCGGAGGCGGAGACGATGAACCACACGCCGCTGATGGAAAGAGCCACCAAGGCGATGCCGATGAGGAAACGGACATCACCCCAGAAGGCGCGTCGGGGGCGGAGAGGGGTAGCCATGGCGACATGGTCACAGAAATCCGCCGAGCACCTCATGAGTTATCCACAGGGCGTGCCAAGCGTGGGGTCCGAGCCGCGGGTGGGGAACAATGGAGACATGGCACATGCCCCCGCGCCCGCCCCGCGATTCCTCGCGCCTGCCCAGGTGGCCGAGTTGTTGAGCATCAGCGTGGACGAGGTGATCGCGCTGGTCCTCGAAGGACGGTTGCGCGGGTCGCAGGTCGGCTCCCCGCAGCGCTGGCGGATCGAGGAGTCGAGTCTGCGGGACTACCTGTCGGAGCAGTCCGAAGATGCCAGAAGAATGGCGCTCTGGCGGCAGTCTCAGGCGGCGAGCTTTCCCGAGGTGTGGGGAGTCTCCTCTGTTCAGGGCATCTGACTGCCGGGGGTTCGCACGGCTGTCACCGCTGTGAAGGGGATGAGCCGAAACCCCTGAACCGCGCCGGCGCGACGGGCTTCCCCAGCGTCGTGAAGGGCGAGATCGAGATGGTCCGCCGCGGCGCGGTCGATCGTCCCGTGCACGTCTTCGCCGACGAGCGTGCTGATGTGCACGGGTACCCGACGCCGTGCGAGATCGCGCATCACGAAGCCGAGCGTCATCCGTTCCCGAAGTTCGTGGCCTTGCGGATCCGTCTGTTCCAGGCTCGACAGGATCATGCCGTGGTCGAGGGTCAGCCCTGTGATCGCATGCTGCGGGATGATCAGGGTCGGCCGGGGGAGGCGGGGCCCGGTGCCCACGCGAGAGATCGCAGCGATCCAGTCGGCCCCCATGGCCTCCAGCGTGACGGGAAGGCGCTGCCCGTCGCCGAGATCGAGCGTGGCGTCGGCGCCGGTGGCACATAGCACTCGCAGACGAGCGCGCAGTTCGAGCCGCGAGATGCGCAACCGTTCGGATTCTGCGTCGAGCGCTGCGCGCTCGGCCTCCCACTCGGAGGCCAGCTGGCCCTCGAGCTCTTCGAACAGGCGATCCCAATGCACTCGATCGACAGTAGGCGACCGTGATATCCGATGTACGAGTTATCCACATTCTTTCCTCCCAGCCGGATTCGCCTCCACCCCACCGTGCTGTACTGGCTCGCAGTTCTACCGGATCGAGAGTTCAGATCATGACGCTTCACGAGTACTTCGCACCGCAACCGACTCCCACCGTCGAGCTTCCCGACCCCGCGCCGCTTCTGCGCAGTCTGACGCGCGGCGTGCTGGAGGTGCTCGCAGGCGTGCGAGAAGTCGACCAGCTCGCCCGATGGTTCAGCGAAGATGCGTTCCGAAGCCTGGTGGCCCGCTCCAACCTGTCGGCGCGGGCTCGAAGCGCGCGCGGAGTTCCGCCCGCGCGTCCGAGTTTCGAGATCCGGTCTCTGCGGGTGACGGAGCCTCTCGACGGCATCATCGAGGCAGTGGTGGTCGTGACAGGGCCAGGGCGCACCCGAGCGGTGGCGATCCGACTCGAAGGACTGGATCATCGGTGGCGCGCGAGCTCGCTGGCAGTGCTCTGAGTGATCTGACTCTAGGCTGGTGACGTGTCAACCCTCAGCGATCTCGCCCATGCCCAGGGCCGTCTGAACGACGGCGACGTTGAGTGGCTGCACAGGCTCGCCGGCGACGGCCAGCTCCTCGCCGACCTCGCCTCGGCAGACATCGTCGTCTGGATACAGACGGAAGACGGTTCCTTCATCGCCGTGGCCCACGCCAGGCCGAGCGGGGCGGCGACTCTGTTCTATCGCGACATCGTGGGCGAGCGGGTGCGACCGCAGTGGCGTACGCAGGTTCAGGGCGCGTTCGAGTCCGCCGAGATCGTCGACTCGTCCTCACCGGATTGGTTCGAGGAGACGCCTACGCGAGTGCGCGCCGTCCCCATCATCCGAGAGCGGCGCGGAGGCGATGCCGCGCCGACCGTCATCGGAGTGGTCACCAGACACACCAATCTCGGTGAGGCCCGCACGCCCTCGCGCCAGCAGATCACTTTCGAGGAGTGCGCCGACGATCTCTTCCGGATGATCGCCGACGGCAGTTTCCCCGATCTCGCGGCTCCGACGTCGCCGCGTCGCGGGGCGCCACGTGCGTCGGACGGGCTGATCCGCATCGATGTCGACGGAATCACCACATTCGCCAGCCCCAACGCTCTCTCCGCGTTCAATCGAATGGGTTTCGATGATGAGCTCGAGGGGGAGTCCCTCGCCGAGGTGACGACGAGGCTGGTGCCCCCGTCTCGGCAAGTCGACGAGTCGCTTCCGGTCGTCGTCACCGGGCGCGCGCCCTGGCGCACCGACATCGAGGCCAGGGGCGTGACGGTGTCGTTGCGAGCGATCCCGCTCAAAGACCACGGGACGCGCATCGGTGCGATTCTGCTCTGTCGCGACGTGTCGGAGCTGCGTCACCAGGAGCAGGAGCTCATCACCAAGGATGCGACGATCCGCGAGATCCATCACCGGGTGAAGAACAATCTCCAGACCGTCGCATCGCTGCTGCGCATCCAGGCGCGCCGCACGCACTCCGACGAGGCGCGCGAGGCCCTCACGCAGGCGATGCGCCGAGTGGACTCGATCGCGGTCGTGCACGACACGCTCGCCCAGGGTCTGACGCAGAAGGTCGACTTCGACGAGGTCTTCCATCGTGTGCTCAAGCTTGTCGCCGAGGTCGCGTCCGCGCCCAACACGCGTGCCCGGACGCACTCCACCGGACGGTTCGGTGTGCTGCCCAGCGAATATGCGACTCCGCTGGCGCTGGCACTCACCGAAGTCGTGACCAACGCCGTCGAGCACGGTCTCGCGGGGCGTGAAGGGTCAGTGACGATCGACGCGACCAGGACAGAAGACAATCTGCGCGTGACGGTGCATGACACAGGGCTCGGTCTGCCCGAGGGGCGGATCGGCCAGGGGCTCGGCACGCAGATCATCCGCACGCTCATCCAAGGCGAACTCGGGGGGACGATCGAGTGGCGCGGGAGTGATGGCGAGGGCACCGAAGTGGTCATCGACATCCCACTGCGCTGGCTCGAGCACTGAGCGGCCGCTTTCGAGCAGGACGAGCACGCGAAAGCGGCCTGAGACCAGGTCTCAGGCCGCGTCGGTGAAGGTCAGGAAGCGCGGCGGGCGCGTGCAGCGCGGCGCTTCAGCGCGCGGCGCTCGTCTTCGGACAGCCCGCCCCATACGCCAGAGTCCTGGCTGCTCTCGAGTGCGTACTGCAAGCAGATCTCGGTGACCGTGCACGTCGCACAGACGGTCTTCGCCTTCTCGATCTGGTCGACGGCCGGGCCGGTGTTCCCGACGGGGAAGAACAGCTCGGGATCGACAGTCAGGCAGGCGGCCTTGTCGCGCCAGTCCATGGGGGCTCCTCGGTGTGGATTCGAGCTTCCGCGATGCGGCGGCTCAGATTCGGGTGACCGTTCGGGGTCGGCTACCCTGGTGAAATGCGGACGGACGCCCGCGAATCGTGATGCGGGCGAAGCGCCCGCCCCACGCCGCTGTGGGAGCACATGACGCTGTCTATTCTGTTACATGAAACCTGCGAAATCAAGGGTTTTCCGCCTTCTCACTCGATTCTCAGGAGACCCATCGTGCACGCACCACGCCTCGCCTTCGCGGCCGCCGCTCTGCTCGCGGCGGAAGGAGCAGCACTCGTCGTCTTCGCACTGATCGAGGTCGCGGGGCTGGGCGCCGGCGATGCGGCGTCGCTCCCTACTGCGGTGGCTCTGATCGTGCTCACCCTCATCGGGGCCGCTGCTCTGTTCGCGTTCGCTTTCGGGGTACGCGCGGGTCGCTCGTGGGCACGGTCAGGCGGAGTGGTCGTGCAGGTGCTGGCCATCGCGCTCGCCTTGGCGTCGCTGACTGTTCACCCGGTCCTCTGGGCGTTCACCGTGGGCGTCGGGCTGCCCGGCCTGCTGGGCTTCGCCCTGCTGATCGCGAGCGCTCGTCGCGAGGCCGAGCGACCGGAAGCCGACTGATCCGCCGAGAGACGCGGGTAAGGCTCAGCCGTCGAGGCCGAGGAGTTTCCGCACGCGTGCGACGTGTCCCGTGGCCTTGACGTTGTAAAGGGCGAGACGAACGGTGCCGTCTTCGTCGAGCACGAAGGTGGAGCGGATGACGCCCTCGACGACCTTGCCGTAGTTGAGCTTCTCGCCCCAGACGCCGTAGGCGGAATGCACAGAATGGTCGGGATCGCTGAGCAAGGTGAACGTCAGTCCGTCTCGGTCGCGGAACTCCGCGAGCTTGGAGGGCTCGTCGCGCGATATGCCCACGACCCGGTACCCGGCACCCTCGAGCGAGGAGATGTTGTCCCGGAAGTCGCACGCCTGCGTGGTGCACCCCGGTGTCATCGCCGCCGGATAGAAGTAGAGCACGACTTTCTGGCCACGCAGATCGGCGAGACCGACGGGGGAGCCGCCCTGGTCGAGGAGCGTGAAGTCGGGGGCTGCGGTTCCGGGTTCGAGGCGCTGAGTCACGGAGCCAGCCTATCGGCCAGGAGTCTGCTCGGCCTTGTCTGCGAACGTCTGCAGCAGACGCTGCAGCGAATCGAGCCTTGCCCGTCCGGTCTCGCTCAGCTCGTCGCGCTCGGCCGCCTCGATCAGCGCGCAGTCGGGGGCATCGACGAGGTGGGTGCAGCCGCGCGGGCAGTTCTCTGCAATCGCGGCGAGTTCCGTGAAGGCGGCGAGGATGTTCGCGGGGTCGACGTGCCCGAGTCCGAAGGATCGCACGCCGGGGGTGTCGATCACCCAACCGTTTCCCTCGGCCCCGCTGTATCGGAGGGATACCGTCGACGACGAGGTGTGCCGGCCGCGGCCGGTGACCTGGTTCACGTGCCCGGTTGCGCGGCCCGCCGTCGGGACGAGAGCGTTGACGAGCGTGGACTTGCCGACACCGGAGTGTCCGACGAAGACGGTGGAGTGTCCGACCAGAGCTGCACCGATCTCATCCACTGGCATCCGGTCCTCTGCGCTTGTGAACACGTGCAGATCCAGTCCCGCGAAGTGCGCGAGAAACGGTGTCGGATCCGCGAGATCGGTCTTCGTCACGACGAGGAGCGGGCGTACGCCGGCATCCAGAGCGGCCACGAGGTAGCGGTCGACGAGACGAGCGCGTGGTTCCGGGTCGGCAGCGGCGACCACGATGAGCATCTGATCGGCGTTCGCCACGATCACGCGCTCGACCTGGTCGGTGTCATCCGCACTGCGGCGCAGCAGCGAGGATCGATCGAGGATACCGACGATGCGTCCGAGCGTCCCGTCCTCTCCGCTCACGTCTCCGACCACCCGGGCGTGGTCGCCGGTCACGATCGGGCTGCGCCGCAGCTCGCGCGCACGCGTCGTCGTGATCAGACGCTCGTCGTCGGTCTCCTCGTCGAGCAGCACGGTGAATCGACCGCGATCGACACCGAGAACGCGACCGATCTGGGCGTCGTCATGCGCGGGCCGTCTCTTGGTGCGCGGACGATTCGCCTTCGGGTTGGGACGGGTGCGGATACTGGCCTCATCGAAGTCCTCGAACTCATCGTCGGGATCGTCGGTGTCATCGAGCCAGCTCATCCGCGGCCCCGCAGCATCCGCTCCCAGAGCATGGTGAACTCGGGCAGAGTCTTGGCCGTGGTGCCGATGTCATCGATCTCGATGCCGGGCACCCGCAAGCCGATCAGGGCACCGGTGGTCGCCATTCGGTGATCGTGGTGTGCAGCCCATGGTCCTCCGCGGAGCGCGCGCGGCGTGATGCGCAGTCCGTCGGAGAGCTCTTCCGCCTCGCCACCGAGCGCACGGATGTTACCCACGAGCGCGGCGATCCGGTCGGTCTCATGCAGGCGGATGTGACCGATGCCCCGGATGGTCGTCGGAGATTCGGCGAACACCGCGATCCCCGCGAGGGTCGGAGTGAGCTCGCTTGCGGCCGAGAGATCGAGATCGAGCCCGCGGATGTCGGTACCCGCGCGCACGGTCAGAGTTCCCCCGTGTCGGCCGACGTGCGCACCCATCGCCTGAAGGATCTCGGGCAGCAGGGCGCCCGGTTGGGTGGAGTGCGCCGGCCACCCCGTGATCGACACGGAACCGCCCGTCACGAGCGCAGCGCCGAGGAACGGGGCCGCGTTGGAGAGATCCGGCTCGATCGCGATCTCTTTCGCGCGGGGAACACCGGCCTCGACCAGCCACTCTCCGACGGCGGGGCGCTCGATGCGGATGCCGCGGCGGCTCAGTGCCTCGATGGTCATGTCGATATGCGGGAGGCTCGGCAGATGCTCACCCGTGTGCACCAGGTGCAACCCGACGTCGAAGCGCGGCGCGGCGAGCAGGAGACCCGAGACGAACTGACTGGAGGCGGAGGCGTCGACCTCGACGCGGCCGCCGCGGATGCGCCCGTGACCGCGGATCGTGAAGGGGAGAGCCCAGGTTCCCTCGTCATCGATGTCGACTCCGAGATCACGGAGTGCGCTGATGAGGCCGCCCATCGGCCGGTGCAGAGCCGTCTCGTGTGCGGTCAGGTGCACATCCTTCTGAGCGAGCCCGGCGAGCGGGGCGATGAACCGCATCACGGTTCCCGCCTGGCCGCAGTCCACGGTGGCGCCGCCCTGCAGTTTCGCGGGGGTGACGATGAGGTCAGGGCCGAACTCGTGGCCCGCATCCTCCTCCTCGATGCCGATGCCCAGGGCACGCAGCGCATCGACCATGCGGCGGGAGTCGTCGGAATGGAGAGGAGCGATCAGACGGCCGGGCCCATCGGCGATGGCCGCGATGATGAGCTCTCGGTTCGTCAAGGACTTCGATCCCGGGATGGTGAGCTCTGCCTGGATCGGCTCGTCCTTCGACGGCGCGATGTAGGCACCCTGGACACGGGACGGGGAATACCTGTTGGCGCTCATCGGTTCTCACTTTAGTGAACAGGACGCCTCTCGCGTGAGAAGAGGGGTGACCACAAGGAAGGAGAGCGCATGCAGGCGACGCTGGAACGCGAGGCGCTGGACATCCGCGGCCTAGACTGGTCGGTGATGGATGACACCGGAACCGCAGACAGCATCGGCGACCCTCGACGCGAGTTCGAGGAGCAGGCGATCCCCTTCATGGATCAGCTCTACGCCGCCGCGATGCGCATGACGCGCAACCCGGCCGACGCAGCCGATCTGGTGCAGGAGACGTTCGTGAAGGCGTACGGCTCCTGGTCCACGTTCTCGCAGGGAACGAACCTGAAGGCGTGGTTGTACCGAATTCTCACGAACACGTACATCAACATCTACCGCAAGCGTCAGCGCGAGCCCTTCCAAGGCGCCATCGATGAACTCGAGGACTGGCAGCTGGGCGGGGCGGAGTCGACCACGGCCACGCACAGTCGTTCGGCGGAGGCAGAGGCCATCGACCGGATGCCGGCATCCGTGGTGAAGGACGCCCTCCAGGCGGTTCCGGAGGACTTCCGGCTCGCGGTCTACCTCGCAGACGTCGAGGGATTCGCGTACCAGGAGATCGCCGACATCATGAAGACACCCATCGGCACCGTGATGAGCCGTCTGCACCGAGGCAGGCGGATGCTGCGGGAGCTGTTGGCAGACTACGCCGCTGAGCGGGGCATCGCCGCGGCTGACACGAGGAGCACGAAATGAGCGACTGCGGCTGCGACAAAGCCCGGAAAGATCTGGAGGAATACCTCCGCAACGAGGTGTGCAACACCGAGCACACCGAGATCCGCGAGCATCTCGAGCACTGCCCGTCGTGCCGCGATGAGGCGCTGGTGGCCACCACGTTGACCGAGGTCGTGGCTCGCGCCTGCAAGGAGAGCGCTCCAGAGGAGTTGCGCGATCAGGTGTTCGCCCGCCTCCGTGAGGTTCAGGCCGCCCAGCACTGAGCGACCGTCGGAGGGCGTCGCTAGGGTGGAGTGATGAGCTTCCCCGATGCGCGCGACGTACCTGCCGACCCCACCTCGATGGAGCGGCTGGCTGCTGTCGGTCTCGAGTATCGCGTCGTCGACATGGCCGACGACGCGAGCGCCGAGGCCTTTCAGCGCGCCGGCGACCGCGGTTTCCTCGATGCGGAGCCGAACGCCGAGTCCCTCGCTCAGGTGCGCAAGACCTACAGCGAGCGTCGCAACGTCGGAGTGTTCGAGAGCGGCGCTCCTGCATCCGCGCTCCCCGTGGGAACGACCAACTCGTGGGTGACACCCCTCACGGTTCCCGGGGCCGAGCTGAGCATGTGGGCGATCAGCATGGTCTCCGTCGCGGCCACCCATCGACGACGGGGCATCGCGCGATCGCTGCTCGAGGGCGAACTGCGCGCCGCGGCATCCGCCGGTGTTTCCGTGGCCGGTCTCACCGCGTCCGAGGCCACGATCTACACTCGCTACGGATTCGGTGCGGCGATTCCTGCGATGCGCTATTCCGTCGATACTCGTCGCGCGGGCTGGAGAGGACTCGAACCTGCCGGACGGGTCGAGTACGTCGACCGGGAGACGCTCGCGAACGACCTCGGCAGCGTCCACGATCGCGCGCGACGAACCGTTCCGGGCCGCGTCGCCGGGTGGCGAGGCCGCTGGGAAGGGATGTCGGGTGCTGCCACCTCTGAACCGGAGCGAGACAAGATCCGCGGTGTCCGGTACACCGACGAAGCAGGCGAAGTGCGCGGCGCGCTCGCTTACTCTCTGCATCAGATCGGTGACGGCTTCCGCTTCCGCTTGAACGTCCGGATCCTCGTGGCCGAGACGCCGGAGGCTCTCGCCGCACTGTGGCGGTTCGCGCTGCAACACGATCTCGTCGACGAGGTGACGGCGGACTCCCGGCCCGTGGACGACACGCTGCCGTGGCTGGTCGCCGATCAGCGCGCGGTGACGCAGACCGTGCACGACCACGGCTGGCTGAGGGTCCTCGACGTTCCGGCCGCTCTCACCGCGCGCCGCTACTCGGCGGCGCTCGAGCTCGTGATGCACGTCGAAGATTCCCTCGGGTTCGCGCACGGTGACTGGCGGCTGCGCGTCGACGGCACCGGCTCAGCGACGGTGGAACCGGCTGAAGACGGCGACGCCGATGTCACGCTCGACGTCTCGGCGCTGTCTGCGCTGTACGCCGGTGGAGTGCGGGCGGCGTCGTTGCACGGCGCGGGGAGGATCACCGCGGACGCGCCCGCCGTCGAGGCGCTCGACCGCGCGTTCATCTCGTTCCCCGCTCCGTCTCTCGACATCTGGTACTGAACCGTCTTCACACGAAGAGAGGCGCCCGACCTGTCGGTCGGGCGCCTCTCTTTCTCCCTGTGCGGGCCAGGCGACGTATCAGCCGAGAGTCAGTGCTTCGCGCAGCAGCGCTGCCTGCTCTGCGGCATGCACCTTCGAAGATCCTGTGGCCGGCGACGCCGAGGCCGATCGAGCCACCGTGCGGAAGGACCGGTCGCCGGGAACGTCGGCGAACGCGAGCGCCAAGAACGGCCAGGCGCCCTGGTTCTCCGGCTCCTCCTGAACCCACACCAGTTCGGCGTTGGGGTAGGAGTCGGTGATCTCCTTGAGTCGGTCGATCGGGGTGGGGTACAGCTGCTCCAACCGGACCAGCGCGACCGCCGGGTTCGGGTTCTTCTCAAGCTCCGCACGCAGATCCCAGTGCACCTTGCCCGAGTGCACGAGCACGCGCTGCACGCCGGAGCGGTCGAGATCGCGGTGGTCGTCGATCACCGGTTCGAAGCGGCCCTGCGTGAACGCTTCGACCGGGCTCGTGGCACCGCGCAGACGCAGCATCGCCTTCGGGGTGAAGACGATCAGCGGCTTGCGTGGTCGGGCGTACGCCTGGCGACGAAGCAGATGGAAGTGCGATGCCGGGGTCGACGGCCTGGCCACGATCATGTTCTCCTGCGCGCACAGCTGCAGGAAGCGCTCGATGCGAGCCGACGAGTGGTCCGGTCCCTGGCCCTCGTAACCGTGGGGGAGCAGCAGCGTGACGCTGGAATTCTGACCCCACTTCTGCTCGGCGGCCGAGATGTACTCGTCGATGACGGATTGCGCACCGTTGACGAAATCGCCGAACTGTGCCTCCCACAGCACGAGAGCTTCCGGAGCCTCGACCGAGTAGCCGTATTCGAAGCCGAGGGCAGCGTACTCGCTGAGCAGGGAGTCGTACACGAAGAACCGACCCTGCGCATCCGACAGGTTGGACAGCGGCAGCCATTCCTGGCCGTTGGCGCGATCGTGCAGGGTGGCGTGGCGCTGCACGAAGGTGCCGCGGCGGGAGTCCTGTCCGGCGAGTCGCACCGACGTGCCCTCGACGAGCAGCGAACCGAAGGCGAGCAGTTCGCCGAAGCCCCAGTCGATCCCACCGTTGCGGCTCATGTCGTGGCGCTTCTCGAGCAGCTGCTGGATCTTCGGGTGCACGGAGAAGCCCTCGGGCTTGTTCACGAACGCATCGCCGATGAGCTGGATGACCTCGTTGGGCACGCCCGTGACATCGGGTGCGCCGACCTGCTCCTCGGGCGGCAGGGTGTCGGGGATCGTCTCGTTCGTGCCGGTCTGGGCTGCGTGCGTTTCGGCGAACGCGATCTCCAGACGGTTCTGGAAGTCGGCCTTCGCCTCCTCGTACTCCTGCTCGGTGATGTCGCCACGGCCGACCAGGGACTCGGTGTAGAGCTTTCGGACAGACCGCTTCGCCTGGATCAGGTCGGTCATCAGCGGCTGAGTCATCGAGGGGTCGTCGCCCTCGTTGTGGCCGCGTCGGCGGTAGCAGACGAGGTCGATCACGACGTCACGGTGGAAGCGCTCACGGTACTCGAACGCCAGCTGCGCGACGTGGATCACGGATTCGGGGTCGTCACCGTTCACGTGGAACACCGGCGCCTGGATCGTCTTGGCGACGTCCGTGGAGTACACCGAGGAACGCGCGTCGCTGGGCGTCGTGGTGAAGCCGACCTGGTTGTTGACGACGACGTGGATCGTGCCACCGGTGCGGTATCCACGCAACTGCGACATCTGCAGCGTCTCGACGACGACGCCCTGACCGGCGAACGCCGCGTCGCCGTGCACCAGGATCGGGAGCCACGCGAAGGTTCCGATGGGCTTGCGATCCTGCTTGGCGCGGACGATACCCTCGAGCACTCCGTCGACGGTCTCGAGGTGCGAGGGGTTGGCGGCCAGGTAGACGGGGAGCTCGGACTTGTCGTCGGCGACGAAGGTGCCCTCGGTGCCGAGGTGATACTTCACGTCGCCGGATCCGCGCCGGTTGCCGGGCGTCTGGGTGCCCTCGAACTCGCGGAACACCTGACCGTACGTCTTGCCGGCGATGTTGGTGAGCACGTTCAGGCGGCCGCGGTGGGCCATGCCGATCGCGGCGCCTTCGAGGCCGGCGGTCGCTGCGCCCTGCAGGATCTCGTCGAGAAGGGGGATGAGCGACTCACCGCCTTCGAGCGAGAAGCGCTTCTGACCGACGAACTTGGTCTGCAGGAACGTCTCGAACGCTTCGGCCTCGTTCAGTTTCCGCAGGACGCGCAGCTGCTCGTCGTGGCCGGGCTTCTGATACTTGACTTCGACCTTCTCCTGGAACCAGCGGCGCTGCTCCGGGTCCTGGATATGCATGTACTCGATGCCGAGCGTGCGGCAGTAGGAATCGCGGAGGACGCCGAGGATGTCTCGCAGCTTGGCGACGCGACGACCTCCGAAGCCGCCGGTGACGAACTCCCGATCGAGGTCCCAGAAGGTGAGCCCGTGGCTCTCGATCTCGAGGTCGGGGTGCGAGCGCTGCACGTACTCGAGCGGGTCGATGTCAGCCATGAGGTGGCCGCGCACGCGGAACGAGTTGATCAGCTCCTGCACGCGCGACTGCTTGTCGACGCGCTCGGCGAGGTCGACGGCGATGTCGGGGTTCCAGCGGATCGGCTGGTAGGGGATGCGCAGCGCCGCGAAGATGTCGTCGTAGAAGCCACGCTGCCCGATGAGCAGTTCATGCACCTTCTTGAGGAACTCCCCGGAGCCGGCACCCTGGATCACGCGGTGGTCGTATGTGCTCGTGAGAGTGATGGTCTTGCCGATGGCGAGTTCGTTGAGGGTCCGCGCGCTCGCGCCCTGGAACTCCGCCGGGTACTCGAGTGCACCGGCGCCGACGATGCAGCCCTGGCCCTTCATCAGACGCGGCACCGAATGCACCGTGCCGATGCCGCCCGGGTTCGTCAACGAGACGGTCGTTCCCTGGAAGTCGGCCGCCGTCAGCTTGTTGCCGCGAGCGCGGGTGACGAGGTCTTCATAGGCGATGAGGTACTCGCTGAAGCTCATCGTGTCGGCGCGCTTGATGCTCGGCACCATGAGCGCACGGGTGCCGTCGGGCTTGGGCAGGTCGATCGCGATGCCGAGGTTGACGTGCGCCGGCGCGACGACCGAGGGCTTGCCGTCGATCTCGGCGTAGAACACGTTCTGGCTGCGGAACTCGTCGAGCGTGCGGATGAGCGCCCAGCCGATGAGGTGGGTGAAGCTGATCTTGCCACCGCGGGTGCGCGCCATGTGGTTGTTGATGACGATCCGATTGTCGATCATCAGCTTGGCGGGCACCGTGCGCACGCTGGTCGCGGTCGGGACGGTCAGCGACTCGTCCATGTTCGCCGCGAGAGTCTTGGGCAGACCGCGGAGCGGGGTGACCTTGTCTTCCTCGGCGGCATCCACGGCTTCCTTCGCCGCAGGCTTGGGTGCCTGGGCGGGAATGGGAGCGGCCGCGGCGGGCTTGGTGGTCGTGCGAGCCACCGGCTGCGATCCGATGACGGGGATCGGAGCGGTGACGGGATGCTCGGGCTGCGCGGCCGGTGGTGGAGTGCCTTCGGCCGTATCCGCCTCGGAGTGGTACTTCTCCAGGATGGGCCACCACTCCTTGTCGACGGAGTCGCGGTTCACCTTGAACTGCTCGTAGAGCTCTTCGACGAGCCACGAGTTGGCTCCGAACCCCCCGTCGCCGCCGACGCCGGTCACCTGGTTCGACACGCTGTATCGCCCTCTTTCATCGCTGAAGCACTCTGGTGCCGACACAGACGCAGGATGCGCTCGGGTCCGCACACTCTCAACCATCAAGCCTAACGTGTTTCGCTTCGGTAATCGCCGAAGCCATGCGCCGAGCGCACAGAGATCTGGGTACCGTGGAGACATGGAGTTCTCCGGCGCGCATCCGACTGTCGATCTGACCTATTCGGACGTCTTCCTGGTGCCGCGACGCTCCGCGGTCACCAGCCGCCTGCAGGTGGATCTCGCCCCGCAGGACGGCACTCCCGCGACCCTGCCGCTGGTCGCTTCGAATATGAACTCCGTGACCGGGCCGCGGCTGGCCGCCGTGATCGCCAGAAGAGGCGGACTCGGCGTGCTCCCGCAGGACCTTCCGCTGCAGGAGTTGGATGCCGCCATCCGCGACGTGAAGGCGCAGCCGGTCCTGTGGGACACGCCCATCATCCTCCCGCCGGAGGCATCCGTCGCAGACGCGCTCCGTCTCCTCCCGCCGACCGCGGGCCACGGCATCGTCGTCGCACGCGGACGCGGAACGATCGAGGTCGGTGACATCCTCGGCATCCTGCCGGCCACGCGCCTCGCCACCGCCCTGCCCGACGCGCAGCTCGGCGATCTCGTCCACACGGGCGTCCCGTCGATCGACGCCGACGACATCGGGTCCGAACGGCACGCCTTCGATGTCATCACCGACGCCGATGTGGAGATGGTCACGGTCATCCACCACGGACACCTCGTCGGAACCCTGAGCGCCCGCAGCGCTCTGCGCTCCACGCTCTACCGGCCGGCTCTCGACACCGGCGGTCGACTGGCGGTGGCTGCGGCCGTCGGCATCAACGGCGATGTGGCGGCGAAGGCCAAGGCGCTCGCTGCGGCCGGTGTCGACGCACTCGTCGTCGACACCGCCCACGGGCACCAGGACGGGATGCTCCACGCGCTGCGCGCCGTATCGGACCTGGGACTCGGTCTGCCGATCGTCGCAGGCAACATCGTCACGGCTGACGGCGTGCGGGATCTGGTCGACGCCGGCGCGACGATCCTGAAGGTCGGGGTCGGTCCCGGCGCGATGTGCACCACCCGCATGATGACCGCTGTCGGTCGGCCGCAGTTCTCTGCTGTGCTCGAGACCGCGCAGGCGGCTGCCGAAGCCGGTGCGCACGTCTGGGCGGACGGTGGCGTGCGATACCCCCGCGACGTGGCGCTCGCGCTCGCCGCCGGCGCAGCATCCGTCATGGTCGGGTCGTGGTTCGCCGGAACGATCGAGGCGCCGGGGGAGCTGCAGCGCGAGCCGGACGGCCGTATCTTCAAGGAGTCCTGGGGTATGGCCTCGACCAAGGCCGTGCAGGCGAGGTTCGGTCGACTCGACGCGTACGAGCGGGCGCGCAAGGAACTGTTCGCCGAAGGGATCTCATCCTCGAAGATCTACCTCGACCCGCTCCGCCCCGGACTGGAGGATCTGCTCGACATGATCACTTCCGGCGTGCGGTCCTCATTCACATACGCCGGGGCTTCCTCTGTGCCGGAGTTCCACGATCGTGCGCTCGTCGGGCTGCAGTCCGCGGCAGGGTATGAAGAGGGCAAGGCCCTGCCGGTCAGCTGGTGACTGAGTCGCACTCACGGCGGCTTTCTGTAGAATCATCCGCATAATGGACGACCCTCCCAGTTGTAGATTCTCGCCCCACTGTCCGCCCCTCTCATCGGAGGGGAATCACTGATGGATTACATCATGTTGGGCGTGGGGCTCCTCCTCACGGTCGGCACGGGACTCTTCGTCGCAAGCGAGTTCGCGCTGGTCAATCTCGACCGCGCCGACCTCGAAGCGCGCCAGGCGCGCGGCGAATCCCGACTGTCTCTCACCATCAGTGCTCTCCGGCACACGTCGACTCATCTTTCCTCCGCGCAGCTCGGCATCACGCTGACCACGCTGCTCACCGGTTACACGATGGAACCGGCGCTGTCGAACCTTCTCCGCCCCACACTCGTAGCCTGGAACATCCCCGAAGCCGCTGTGGCTCCGATCGCGACCGTCGTCGCGATGCTGGTCGCCACCGTGCTGTCGATGATCCTCGGTGAGTTGGTGCCGAAGAACTTCGCTCTCGCGCTGCCACTGGCGACGGCGAAACTCGTCGTGCCGTTCCAGATCGCCTTCACGACAGTGTTCAAGCCCGCGGTCGTCGTGCTCAACGGCAGTGCCAACGGCGTGCTTCGCAGTATGGGCATCGAGCCGAAAGAAGAGCTCTCCGGGGCACGCACGGCGGAGGAGCTCTCCTCGCTCGTCCGGCGGTCGGCGAGTGCCGGCCTTCTCGAAGCCGACACCGCGACACTGCTCGACCGGACGCTGACATTCTCCCGGCTCACCGCTGCCGACGTGATGACGGCACGACCGAGCATGCACGCGATCGCCGGCGGTGACTCGGCCGATGACGTCATCCAACTCGCGCGTCGCACGGGCCACAGCCGCTTCCCGGTCTTCGACGACGACCTCGATGACATCACCGGGGTGGTGCACCTGAAGGCGGCGATCTCGGTGCCGCGTGAGCGGCGGACCGAGGTGCCCGTCGGTGCGCTCGCCACGGAGCCGCTCCGCGTTCCGGAGACCGTGCACATCGACGGCCTGATCGCGGAACTCCGCGCGCGCGGGTATCAGCTCGCCGTCGTCGTCGACGAGTACGGCGGAACGGCCGGGCTCGTGACCCTGGAAGACCTGGTCGAAGAGCTCGTCGGCGAAGTGTCCGATGAGCACGACCGCACCAGGGCCGGCGTCGTGCGCGGTCGGGACGGCATCACGTTCCCGGGCGAGCTGCGGCCCGACGAATTGCGTCGCCGCGCCGGAGTGGTCGTCCCCGAAGGCGACGTGTACGACACCGTCGCCGGATTCATCATGAGCGTCCTGGAGCGCGTTCCGCGCGTCGGCGATGAGGTGCCGCTGGACAGCGGCACCCTCCACGTGGTCCGGATGGACGGGCGCCGCGTCGACCGCATCCGCTACGTCCCGAGACCGCACGAACCAGGAGAGGAGGCCTCCCGATGAGCGATTGGGGAGGACTGGCCTGGCTGGTCGTGCTGCTCGCGGCGAACGCCTTCTTCGTCGGCGCCGAGTTCGCCGTGATCTCGGCGCGACGCTCGCAGATCGAGCCGCGGGCGGAACAGGGTTCTCGCGCGGCGAAGACGGCCTTGTACGCGATGGAGCACGCGACGCTGATGCTCGCGACCTCGCAACTCGGCATCACGATCTGCTCCCTGCTGATCCTGAACGTCTCGGAGCCGGCGATCCACCACCTGCTGGCCGTGCCGCTGCACGCGTTCGGGTGGTCGGACGGTGTCGTCGACGTCGTCGCGTTCGTGATCGCGCTGTTGATCGTCTCGTTCCTGCACGTGGTCTTCGGCGAGATGGTGCCGAAGAACCTGGCGTTCTCGGTGCCGGATCGCGCGGTGCTGATCCTCGCGCGACCGCTGGTGTGGGTCTCGCGGGTGTTCATGCCCGTGATCTGGGTGCTGAACGCGGCGGCGAACGGCGTGCTGCGATTGTTCCGAGTGGAGCCGAAGAACGAGGCGGCCTCGACCTTCACGCTCGAAGAGGTGGCGACGATCGTGGATCAGTCCCGTCGTGAGGGGCTGCTGAACGACGCAGCGGGGGCTGTCGCAGCCGCCGTGGAGTTCACGGACAAGAAGGCGCGCGACATCGCGGTACCACTGGGCGACCTGGTCACCTTGCCGCAGACGACGACGCCGGATGCCATCGAGAAAGCTGTCGCTCGCTACGGATTCTCGCGCTACGTGATCGTGGACGATTCGGGTGCCCCGGTGGGTTACGTCCACCTCAAGGACATCCTGCGGGCGTCCGAAGGTCCGGGATCCGCCACGAAGCTCGTGGAGCCGGTCCCCGCGAAGCGGATCCACCACATGGTGCCGGTGCAGGAGGACACGGACCTCGAGGACGCCCTGGCTCTCATGCGCCGGGCGGGTCGCCATCTCGCCAAGGTGCGCGACGCCGAGGGACGGACGACCGCGGTGCTCTTCCTCGAAGACATCCTGGAGGAGTTGGTCGGCGAGGTGCAGGACGCGACGCGTCGCATCCGAGGACACTGAACCCGCTGAGCAGATGCGAGGGCCGCAGATCCGTCACGGATCGGCGGCCCTCTTCGCATCGTTCGGTCAGCGCCAGCGAGCCCGCTCGTACTGGGGCGGCCACGCCACATCAGCGCCGAGCTCATGGGCGGCGCGAAGTGCGAAGTGCGGATCACGGAGCCACTCACGGCCCGCGAAGATCGCGTCGGCCGCGCCGTCCACCAGGACCTGCTCGGCCTGAGCGGATGCCGTGATCAGGCCCACCGCCGACACGGGGATGCGACCGCCCGTGCGGACGGTGGCGGCCAGGGGAACCTGGTAGCCGGGGAACACGGTGATCTGCTGGTGCGCCACCAGGCCGCCACTGGAGACGTCGATGAGATCAGCGCTGTGCTGAGCCGCCCAATCGCCGACGATCGCCGCTTCTTCTGCGGTGAAGCCGCCCTGGGCGTGATCGGTGGCCGAGATGCGGACGAGGAGCGGCACTTCGTCGCCTGCCTCACCCCGGACGGCGTCGATCACCTGGAGCAGCAGCCGCGCCCGGTTCTCCAGAGAACCGCCGTACTCGTCGTCGCGCAGGTTCGACAGCGGTGAGAGGAACTGGTGCAGCAGGTAGCCGTGAGCCGCGTGGATCTCGAGCACGTCGAAGCCTGCATCCAGCGCACGCCTGGTCGCCGCAGTGAACGCCTCGACGACGCGGTCGATGCCCGCGGCATCCAGAGCGACGGGTGCGGCGAAGCCGTCGAAGGCGATCGCCGACGGCGCGGTCGTCGTCCACCCGCCGTCGGAAGGAGGGACGGATCCGCGCTCGGGCGCCCACGGCCACCATGTGGACGCCTTGCGTCCGGCGTGCGCGAGCTGGATGCCGGCGATGGCGCCGCGGTCGTGGATGGCGTCCACGACCGGCGCCCATGCATCGCGCTGGGCATCGTTCCACAGACCGGCATCGCGGGGTGAGATGCGCCCCTCCGGCACGACAGCGGTTGCCTCGGCGACGATGAGTCCCGCGCCACCGGAGGCGAACTGTGCCAGATGGGAGTGGTGCCATTCCTGCACCACCCCGTCGACAGCGCTGTACATGCACATCGGAGAGACCCAGAGGCGGTTGCGGAAAGTGACGGATCGGATGCTCAGAGGGGAGAAGAGAAGACTCACCATTCGACGGTACCCCGAGTGCGTATGCCGAGGCTCGCCGCACTAACGTGGAGTCATGGTCGAGGTCCGCGCGTGGTCCCAGGGCGATGCCGCACGGCACTTCCGGGTGCCGACGGACGACGATGACAAGTACTCCCGCGGGGTCGTCGCGCTGCGTACCGGGTCTTCTGCATATCCCGGCGCTGCGGTGCTCGGCGTCGAAGCAGCGTGGCGTGCTGGTGCCGGGTTCGTCCGTTACGTGGGTGCGGAGAGAGCGGGCGACGCCGTCCTCGCCCGACGACCGGAGACGGTCGTCGCCACGGACATCGGACGCACGCGGGTCGACGCCTGGGTGATCGGCTCCGGCACCGACCCCGCCGATCGAACCGAAATCGAGGCGTCGGCGCTGCGAGACATCCTCTCCGGCTCCGCCTCCGTCATCGTCGACGCCGGGGCATTGGATCTCGCGCCAGGCGCGTCCGCCCCTTTCCTCGTCACACCCCACGCCCGAGAGTTCGCCAAGGTGCAGGAACGGCTGGGACTGCCGTCGTCCGACGATGACGACCGCACAGAGGCCGCGGCACGGGCCGCCGTCGAGATCGGTGGGGTCGTGCTGGTGAAGGGGGCCCGAACGGTGATCGCCGACCCGGCAGGAAGGATCATCGCCGTCAGTGGTGCGACGGGCTGGCTTTCCACTGCCGGCACCGGTGACGTCCTGGCCGGCGTGATCGGCGCGGTCGCGGCTGCGAATCGCGGAGCACCGCTCGCAGAGGTGGCGGCGTCAGCAGTCTGGTTGCACGGGCACGCCGCGCGGATCGCGGCAACGGCGCTCGGCAGCGCAGCGGGACATCCGATCGTGGCGATGGACGTCGCCGACGCGCTTCCGCTTGCGATCGCGGACGTCCTGGCGTGACCCGATCTGCACACGCCCGCACTGCGGCACTCTGGAGCGCGTTCCTCCTCGCGCATCTCGTGACGGCGTGGACGGGCTGGGTGTACCCGAGCCAGCCCATGGGCGACGTCGTGCTCGTGTACGAGCCCTGGGCCGCGTCGGCGCTCAGCGGTGGCGGGGTCGTCGGCGTCACAGAGACGTGGGTTTACCCGCAGCTGGCGCTCGTTCCGATGCTGGTCGCCAAGGTTCTGGCCACGCCGCTCGTGCCGCTGCTCGGCGTCTCCAGCGCGTATCTCGTCGCGTGGGCGACGCTGATCACGGTCTGCGACGCCATCGCCTTCGCCGTGTTGGCAGGGCGCTCGCCATCACGGCCGCGTCGCGCCGCCGCCTGCTTCTGGAGCGCTGCGCTCGTTCTGCTCGGACCCATCGCGATCTACCGCATCGACGCGATCACCGTGCCGATCGCGGTGGTCGGCGGACTCTGGCTGATCTCGCGACCTGTCATCGCCGCGGCGCTCCTGACCGTAGGCGCATGGATCAAGATCTGGCCGGGAGTCCTCGTGGTCGCGGCAGTGGCCGCCGGCCGGGCGCGGATTCGGATGCTGCTCAGCGCTGCCGCCGTCACTGCCGGTGTCATGGCGAGCTTGGTTCTCCTCGGCGCGGACACCGAGCTTCTCGGCTTCCTCACGGAGCAGGCGGGGCGCGGCCTGCAGATAGAGGCCGTCGCGGCGACACCTTTCCTCTGGCTCGCCGCCTACGGAGGTGCCAGGGTCGAGTACAGCCTCGAGATCCTGACCTTCCAGATCGCCGCGCCAGGAGTCGATGTCGTCTCGGCGGTGCTCACGCCCGTGATGCTCCTCGCGGTGGCGGGCGTGACGGCTGTGGGCGCGGTGAAGGGATTGCGCGGAGCATCCTTTTCTCGACTCTTCCCGCCGTTGGCTCTGGCGCTGGTGACTGTGCTGATCGTGACGAACAAGGTCGGCTCGCCGCAGTTCCAGACCTGGCTGATCGTCCCGGTGATCCTGTGGATCGTGTTCGACGGCACCCGGGCTCGCATGCCCGCCCTGATCGTGCTCATCCTGTGTGCGCTGACCTGCCTGGTCTATCCGCTCGGCTACGACGGCCTGCTCCGCACCGAGTTGCTGCCCATCCTGGTGCTCACGCTGCGCAACCTGCTTCTTCTCGTCCTGCTCGCCGTCGGCATCCGTGCCCTCGTGCGTGTGCCCGTCCCTCGTCGTCCGAAACCCCAGGAGTGAAACATGCTGATCGCCTTTTCCGTCGCCCCCAGTGGCACGCCTGCCGATGGAGCGGAGCGCGCCGGCGACTCCGTGCACGATGCGGTGGCTGCGGCCGTGCGCGTCGTCCGAGATTCGGGCTTGCCGCACCGCACCACGAGTATGTTCACCGAGATCGAGGGGCCCGATTGGGACACGGTCATGGGTGTCGTCAAGCAGGCGACCGAGGCGGTGATGCCCTTCGGATCACGCGTGTCGTTGGTGCTCAAGGCTGACATCCGTCCCGGGTACTCCGGTGAGCTGGATGCGAAGGTCGAGCGCCTCGAAGCCGCGATCGAAGAATCCGGCGAGTAGACCTGCACGCCGCACGCCGCACGCCGCACGCCGCACGCCGCACGCCGCACGCCGCACGCCGCACGCCGGACGCGTCGGGACGCCTGCGGCGTGCGGTCGCTAAGTCGTGCGGTCGCTCAGTCGTGCATCCGCGCGCCTTTGACGATGCGGTCGACGGCGTTCCGAGGACCGCGGAGCGCGATGCCGACGAGGTCGAGGTCGAGCGCCGCCACCGCTTCGACCGCGGCACGATTCGCCTCGTCGTGACCGGTGCCGAACAGGTCGCGTGTGTAGATCGCGATCGACGTGTCCTCGCGTGCGGCGGCCTTGCTCCGCGCAGTGCTCAGCAGTTCGGCGTCCGCCGTCATCACGAGCACCGGCTGCCGCAGCATCGGAAGATACACGGTGCCGTCGGCGTCCCGGTAAGGGTCGCCGGTGAGGTCGCTCGTGCTGACCGCGATACCCGACATCAGGAAAGCAGTCACGTTCAGCTTCTGCCATGCCGGGAGATCGTCGCGGAGGACGACGACCACCTTCGTGTCGAAGCGCGGACCGGGGCGTGTCTCGTCGGACATTGAGCGTGACGTTGACGTTGACGTTGACGGTGAGGGTGAGGGTGTGATCGACGCGGTCATCGCCCCAGCATCGCCCGGTTGCGCGTTGCGGTCTTGTACGTTTCTTGCATGGCAGAACGATTGCGTGCGTGGCATCCTGCGGTGCCATCGCTCCGCGAGGTCTATCACGCGTCGTTCGCGCACGCCTACCCGATGCACGCGCACGACGACTGGGCGGTCATGCTGGTCGACGACGGAGCCGTCTCGTACGACCTGGATGGTTCGCGGCATCTCGCGACCTCGGCAGCAGTGACTCTCCTCCCACCGGGCATCCCTCACGACGGGCGTCCGGCTGTCGACGGACGGGGATACCGGAAGCGAGTCCTGTACTTCGAGAACGGATGGCTCCCCGAGCCGTTCCGTGGCAGCGCTGCGCGTCGGCCCACGGTGCCGGGCGCGGTCGTCACGATGGCACGCCGTGTGCATTCCGCGGTCGGTGGGCAGGGCGATCTCCTGGCGGCGGAGCACTGGGCGCTCGAACTCCGCAGACACCTGCTCACGCACATCGGGGCACAGTCGACGACCGCGCGGGATGCGCCGCTGGCCCAGCGGCTGCAGACTCTCCTCGATGACCGGTTCACGGAGACCTTCACGATCGCCTCCGTGGCCGAAGAGTTCGGCACCCACCCGAGTCATCTCACCCGTGTGTTCGCTCAGGCCTACGGGATCGCGCCGCACCAATACCTCGTCAGCCGCCGGATCGACCTGGCGCGACGGCTCCTTCTCGACGGCCACTCTCCGGCAACGGCGGCGGCGGTCACCGGATTCCACGACCAGGCGCACCTCACCCGTCATTTCCGTCGGGTGCTCGGGACGACGCCGGCGGCGTTCGCCGGGCGCGATCGCCGCTAAACTGAACCGGTGAATCCCTCGACTGAATCGAGGGGTGCGGCGAAGAGGGCGCTCCTCTCTCTCGCCATCGGCAGCTTCGGAATCGGCATGACCGAGTTCGTGATCATGGGTCTGCTCCCGAACATCGCCGCCGACCTCCTGCCCACCGTCTGGGACGCCAGCCCGGAAGACGCTCTGAGTCAGGCCGGGTGGCTGATCTCGCTCTACGCACTCGGAGTCGTGATCGGAGCGCCGACGATCGCGGGCTTCGTGGCCCGGTTCCCGCGCCACCGGGTGATGATCGTGCTCGCGGTGGCCCTCACCGTGTTCAATGCCCTCACCGTGGTCCTTCCGACTTTCGAACTCGTCGGTGCATCCCGATTGCTGGCAGGGTTGCCGCACGGCGCCTACTTCGGCATCGGCGCGCTCGTGGCCGCCGACGTGATGGGCCCGGGGAACCGCGCCAAGGGCGTCGCTTTCATCCTGACGGGTCTCACGGTCGCGAACGTGGTGGGCGTACCGCTGGGCACCTTCCTCGGCCAGCAGTGGGGGTGGCGTACCGCCTTCGCCGTGGTGGCGCTCGTCTTCGCTCTGGCGACGGCGTGCATCGCGTGCTTCGTGCCGGCGCATCCGGGCGACCCGGGCCGCACCATGCGCGCCGAGCTCCGCGTGTTCCGGATCCCCCAGGTGTGGTTCACCCTCGCCGTCGGTGCGATCGGGTTCGGCGGCTTCTTCGCGGTGTACAGCTACATCGCACCACTGGTGACCGAGGTCGCCGGTTCGCCGGAATGGGCCGTGCCGATCGTGCTGGTCCTCATGGGCCTCGGCATGACGGCGGGAAACCTCGTCGGCGGTCACCTCGCCGACATCAATCTTCGTCGCACGCTGCTGACGGGCCTGGCGATCATGGCCGTCGTCTTCGCCCTGCTCGCCGTGGTGTCGCTCTGGATCGTCGGCCTCGGCCTGGTGGTGCTCATCGTCGGATTCGTGTCCTCGGCGCTCAGCCCGACGATTCAGACCCGTCTCATGGACGTCGCCGAAGACAACCAGTCGATCGCAGCGGCGCTGAACCACTCGGCGCTGAACATCGGCAACACCCTCGGAGCCTTCCTCGGTGGCACGGTCATCGCCGTCGGCTGGGGCTTCACCGCGCCCGCGTGGGCCGGAGCGGCGCTCGCTGTGGCGGGGCTGCTGATCGCGCTGCTGTCGTACCGGATCGAAGCGCGTCGCACCGCGGTCCCGGAACTCATCGACGCGTAGAGTGTCGGCGTGCGGCCCGACGATGAATCACTGCCCGTCGCGGGAACAGTCGTGCTGCTGCGCGACGCCGACCCGGGCTTCGAGGTTCTGCTGATCCGCAGGCCCGATCGCGGCTCCTTCGCCAGCGCATGGGTGTTCCCCGGGGGCAAGGTCGAGCCCGCCGACCACCGCGTGGGCGACCAGGAGAGCGAGGATGCTCGTCGGGCCGGCATCCGGGAGACCTTCGAAGAGGTGGGGCTCACGGTGGACGAGCCGGTGCTGCTTTCGCAATGGCATCCGCCGGTCGGAGCACCGACGCGGATCCGCACCTGGTTCTTTCTGGCACAGGCACCCGAGGAGGATCCCACTCCCGCTCCGGATGAAGTGGTGGACCTCGCCTGGGTGCGACCGGCGGAAGCGCTTGCCCGTCACGCTGCCGGCGATTGGACGCTGTTCCCTCCCACGTGGGTGACGCTTCATCGACTCGCCCGCTTCGTCGACGCCGATTCCGCATTGTCGTCCGGCGGCGCAGCGGAGTTCTTTCACACACGAGCGCTCGAGGGGGAGGGCGGCACCACGTTCGAGTGGAAGCAGGGGCGCCTCGAAGCGGGGAGTCTGCCCTGGCGATTCATCGCCGGGTGAGGTCCGGACCTGTTCGCCCGGCGGTCAGCTGTCCAGCAGTCGTCGGAGATGACCGCCGACCGCCTGGGTCTCGATGAGGAACCCGTCGTGACCGAAGTCACTGGTGAGCACGACGGCCCGCTCATCGAGGACGTGCGGGATGCTGCGGGCGATCCGCTGCTGCCCGTCGACCGGGAACAGCCGGTCCGTGTCGATCCCGAGGACGAGAGTGGTGGCGGTGACGGCGCGCAACGCCTCCTCCACACCGCCTCGGTCGCGGCCGACGTCGTGCGAGTTCATGGCCTCGACGAGGGTGATGTAGCTGTTGGCATCGAACCGGCGCGTGAACTTGTTCCCGTGGAAGTCCAGGTAGGACTCCACCGCGAAACGGCCGCCGTGGCCCAGCGGGGACACGCCTGACTGCCAGGAGCGCTGGAATCGCTGATTGAGTTCGATCGGACTGCGGTAGTTCAGCAGCGCCATCCGTCGGGCGAGAGCGAGGCCGCGGTGCGGCCCGTCACCGTCTCCGAGGTCGTAGTACTCGCCGCCCTGGAAGCGCGGGTCCATCCGGATCGCCTCGAGTTGGACGGTGTTCAGAGCGATCTGGTCGGCCGTGGTGATCGGAGGAGAGGACAGCACAGCGAGTCGGGCGACGCGGTCGGGGTGCGTGACTGCCCACTCGAGGGCGTGCATGCCGCCCATCGAGCCGCCGACCACTGCCGCCCATGTCTCGATTCCGAGCGCGTCGGCGAGGCGGACCTGGGCCGCCACCTGATCGCGGATGGTGATGTAGGGGAAGCGTGAGGCCCACTCGTAGCCGTCGGGAGCGACACTCGCCGGCCCCGTGGACCCCTGGCAGCCACCCAGCATGTTCGGGGCGATCACGAACCAGCGGCCGGTGTCCAGGGGGGCACCAGGGCCCGTCACGTCTTCCCACCAGCCCGCGGTCGGATGACCCGCGCCGGCCTCGCCGCGCACGTGGCTGTCTCCCGTGAGCGCGTGCAGCACGAGGACCGCGTTGTCTCGTGCCGCGTTCAGTTCACCCCACGTCTCGTACGCGATGCGGATCCCCGGGAGCTCAGCGCCGCTTTCAGTGAGGAACGGGCCGAAGGACGCGAAGTTCCTGCCGCCGACGCGGTCGCCGTCGCGCCAGGCGCCGGTAGCCGGTGGCCGCGCGCGGAGCAGACGGACGTCGGCCTCCGTCACCGGTGCCGACGGCACCGTGTCTTCGGAGGTCGTCTGCCAGTCCATACATCCATTCTCGCGTGGTCCGGACATTCTCGACCGCAGGTTACGTCGTGCGCCCGCTTGCCGGCCTCCCCGGGCGGAGTGGCGGGGCCCGTCGAGAGACACGGATGCCCCGGACCGCAGCGGCCCGGGGCATCATGCTCTTGCGTGCGAGAAATCAGGCGCGAGCGGCCTCTGACACTCGTCGTGCCGCCGCGAGAGCCTGGTCGAGGTCTGCCTTCAGGTCGTCCACGTTCTCCAGGCCGACCGAGAGCCGCACCAGTCCCGGGGTCACTCCGGAGGTGAGCTGCTGCTCGGGGGTGAGCTGCGCGTGCGTGGTGGATGCCGGGTGGATGACGAGCGAGCGCACGTCGCCGATGTTGGCGAGGTGACTGAACAGCGACAGGCTGTTGACGAATTCACGACCGGCCTCGACGCCGCCCTTGAGCTCGAACGAGAGCACGGCGCCGACTCCCTTGGGCGCATACTCGTTCGCTTTGGCGTACCACGGCGAGGAGGGCAGACCCGAATAGTTGACCGTCGCGACGTCGTCGCGGTTGTCGAGCCACTCGGCGATCTCCTGGGCGTTCTGCACGTGACGCTCGATGCGCAGCGACAGCGTTTCGACACCCTGGATGAGGTTCCAGGCGCTCTGCGGGGCGATCGCCGAACCGAGGTCGCGCAGCAGCTGCACGCGCGCCTTGATGATGTAGGCCAGACCGTCGCCGACGGCGGCGGTGTAGCTGGCACCGTGGTAGGACGGGTCGGGCTCGGTGAGGCCGGGGAACTTCTCGACGTTCTCGGACCACTCGAACGAGCCGCCGTCGATGATGACGCCACCGATCGTGGTGCCGTGCCCACCGAGGAACTTGGTCACCGAGTGCACGACGATGTCGGCGCCGAACTCGAACGGACGGATCAGGTACGGCGTGGCGATCGTGTTGTCGACGATCAGCGGTACACCGCTCTCGTGCGCGACGTCGGCGACGGTACGGATGTCGAGGATGTTGATCTGCGGGTTGCCGATCGTCTCCGCGAAGAACAGCTTGGTGTTGGGGCGGACGGCGCGGCGCCACTCTTCGGGGTCGTCCTGGTTCTCGACGAAGGTGACCTCGATGCCGAGCTTCGCGAGGGTGTATTTGAAGAGGTTGTAGGTTCCTCCGTAGATCGAGCTGGACGCGACGAAGTGGTCGCCTGCCTGAGCGATGTTCAGCACGGCGAAGGTCGAGGCCGCCTGACCGCTGGCGAGCACGAGTGCGCCGGTGCCGCCTTCGAGCGCGGCGAGGCGCTGTTCCAGGACGTCCTGCGTCGGGTTCTGGATGCGGGTGTAGATGTTGCCGAACTCGGCGAGGGCGAAGAGGTTCGCTGCGTGGTCGGCGTTGTCGAACACATACGAGGTGGTCTGGTAGATCGGCGTGGCACGCGCCTTCGTGACCGGATCGGGTGCGGCACCCGAGTGGATCTGCTTGGTCTCGAAGCGCCAGGACTCGGGTGCGGACATGTGTTCCCCCTGGAACGATGGAAGGTCTGTTGGCGGATGCCGTTGCAGCGACAGTACGGAATACCGCCGCTGTCAACAAGGACGGGGAAATGTGACGTAACAGATTCCGCACGAAATCCGTGCATCGCCGAGGCCGGCGTGATTAGTCTGGGTGCTGTGCTGAGGGCATCGGTCGCGACGACGCGACCGCTCGATTCGGGAGGCGTGACGGTGACTGAGGAACAGAAGCCCGCAACTGCTGGGCCACAGAACGAACGCGCGAGCACGAGCGGCGTCGCGCGCAGAACGGTGCTGACGGGGGCAGCGTGGTCGCTCCCCGTCGTCGCGCTGGCGGTTTCGACGCCGATGGCCGCAGCGTCCGTCGGCGCGCTCGGAGCATTCGTGATCGAGTCGATGCTCGGAGGCACGTGGGTCAACACGCAGTACTACGGGGCGTCCATTCAGCTGCGAAACGACGACACCCGCGCCACGGCCCTGCCCGTCGAAGACATCACCAGCGGAACGGTGACCGTGACCTTCCCGCGTGCGGCCGTCGGCGCGATCGAGCCGGCCGTCATCGCGAATGCCGGTGGATCGAGTCCGACCGTCGGTGCCCTTCCGGCGACCGACCCCACCTGGACCGCGGGTGGGGCAAGCGACAACGGCGACGGCACGGTGAGCTACGTCCTGCTGTTCTCCGGCAGCCTCCCCGGCCAAGGCGTCACGAACGTGAGCTTCGGCATCCTCGGAGCCCAACCGCTGCAGCAGGGCATCTCGGTGACGGTCACGTCCACGGGAAGTCCTACGGACGGCACCGTGAGTTCGCGCACGGTGACTCTCTACTGACATTCGCTCTCGCGGCATCGTCCGCCGCAGAATACGTCGAGGAACGTCGTACGGTGGAGGCATGGTGATCAGACGTGCAGTGGTGACAGGTGCGAGTTCCGGGATCGGGGCTGCAACGGTGCGGGCACTCCGCGCGCGGGGATGGGAAGTCGTCGGCGTCGCACGTCGCGAGAACCGACTGTCTGCGCTCGCCGACGAGACCGGCGCTTCGGCCATCGCCTGCGACCTGACCGATCCGGCCGCCGTCGACGCGCTCGTGGCGGAGCTCGAGAGGTCCGGGCCGGTGCACGCTCTCGTGCAGGTCGCCGGGGGTGCCCGGGGTACCGACCGCGTCGAGGATGGGTCGACCGAGGACTGGCAGTGGATGTTCGACGCCAACGTCCTCGCCACGCAGCGCCTGGTCGCCGCTCTTCTGCCGCTGCTGCGCCGCGCAGCTGCTACGGACGGGCACGCCGATGCCGTCTTCGTGACATCGACCGCCGCGCAGACCGCATACGCGGGTGGAGCGGGCTACAACGCCGCCAAGGCAGCCGAGGCGATGCTCGTGCGCGTGCTTCGTCAGGAACTCAACGGCGAGCCGATCCGCGTCGTCGAGGTCGCTCCTGGGTTGGTCCACACGGAGGAGTTCACCCTGAACCGCCTGGGTGGAGACGCTGTCGCGGCCGAGGCGGTGTACTCGGGTGTCGAGGCACCGCTGGTCGCCGACGATGTGGCCGACGTCATCGGCTACGCTCTGGATTCGCCGTCGCACGTCAATCTCGACCTCATCACCATGCGGCCGGTCGCGCAGTCCGCACAGCACCTTCTCGCACGCGGTCCGCTGCGGGTGCGGTCGTCCGACTGACGATGGCACGCACTCTCACAGAACTCGCAGAAGACGGTCACGTCGATCCCGGGTGGGCGGAGGCGCTCGCTCCGGTGCAGGACGAGATCACGGCGCTGGGGGAGCGCCTTCGTGCCGAGCAGGCAGCGGGGCGCGGATACCTGCCCGCAGGTGGCGATGTACTCCGGGCCTTTCAGCGCCCGCTCTCCGAGGTCAAGGTCCTCATCACCGGACAGGACCCGTATCCGACACCGGGGCACCCCATAGGTCTCTCCTTCGCAGTCGACAGGGACGTGCGGCCACTGCCGAGAAGCCTTGCGAACATCTACAAGGAGCGCGAGACCGACCTCGGCATCCCGCCCGCGCCGCACGGCGATCTCACGGCCTGGAGCGACCAGGGCGTGCTGCTGCTGAACAGAGTGCTCACGGTGCAGCCGGGTGCCGCCGCCTCACACCGGGGATGGGGGTGGGAGACGGTCACAGAGCACGCGATCCGCACGCTCGTCGCCCGCGATCAGCCGCTCGTCGCGATTCTCTGGGGGAAGGATGCCGCGAACCTGCAGCCGCTGCTGGGCGACACCCCCGTGATCGCATCGGCTCATCCGTCGCCGCTGTCGGCCCGTCGCGGCTTCTTCGGTTCCCGCCCCTTCTCGCGGGCGAACACGCTCCTCGAAGAACTCGGCGCCGTTCCGGTGGACTGGCGGGTCGAGGGCGAGCCGGCCGACCGCGAACTTTCGAATCAGGGAGCCTGACCACCCGCGCCGCACAGGCGCTCGGATATCCTGAGCGCATGCAGTTCGAACCGGGGGACCGTCGCCGCGTCCTGCCGCGTCACCTCCGGCCGGAACCGGCGCCGGAAGTGTTCTCGTACACGATCCGCCCGGCGAGAACCACCGATCTCGCCCACGTACGCGAGATCTACAACCACTTCGTGAGCAACTCGGCCGTCACGCTCGATGAGCGGCGCAGCAGCATCCCGTACTGGCGCGACAAGTTCGCCCTGCTCGACCGGCTCAAGCTCCCCTTCCTCGTCGCGGTCTCGCCGGCGGGTGTCGTGCTCGGATACGCGCTGGCGCAGCCGTGGGCGGGAAAGAACGCGTACCGCTACACGGTCGAGGACTCGATCTACCTCGGCCCGGGCGCCGCCGGCAAAGGCCTCGGGGCTGCGCTTCTGCAAGCGCTCATCGACGCATGCGAGCAGATCGGGTTGCGAGAGATGGTCGCCGTCATCAGTGACAGCGGGGCCGAGGCATCGATCCGGTTGCACGCGAAGCTCGGATTCGTCGAAGCGGGACGGATGGGGCGCGTCGGGCACAAATTCGGGCGAGAACTCGGGACCGTGTACATGCGGCGGGTGCTGAAGCCGACGGGGCGGCGGCGGGGGAGCTTCTTCGGGTCGCGGCGCTGATCTGGGTGGTCCGGGCGGTGAGCGGGGCGTTTCGTCTCGCGGGCGCTTGCTCGACGACCGGGAGAGGTGCTCGCTCACGGGTCCCTCGACGTGGCGCGCGGGCGCGTGTCAGCGACCGGGAGAGCCGGGGATCACGGGGATCGCCGCAAGCAACGCCTTCGTGTAGTCGTGCTGCGGGTGGAGCAGCACGGCATCCGTCGTACCGCGCTCGACGATGTGACCGTCTTTCATGACGACCACCGTGTCGCACAGGTTCTGCACCACTCCGATGTCGTGCGACACCAGCACGAGGGTGAGATCCGTCGTTCGTCGCAACTCGATCAGCAGCTCGAGGATCTGCGCCCGCACCGTCACGTCGAGAGCCGAGAGCGGTTCGTCACCGACGAGGATGCGCGGGCGATGCACGATGGCCCGTGCGATCGCGATGCGCTGGCGCTGACCGCCGGAGAACTCATGCGGATACCGGTCCGCCATCTCGGGCTCCAAGCCCACCTGTGCGAGAACCTCGCGCACCCGCGCCCGGCGATCGCCGTCGATGTCGAGGGCCCACAGCGGCTCGGCGATGATCTGTCCCGCGGTCATCCGCGGGTCGAGCGACGCATAGGGATCCTGGAACACGAGTCCGGTCTGCCGTCGCAGCCAGTGCAACGACTTCGCGGATGCCGAGGCGTCGACCGGACGCCCGTCGACGAGGACCGTGCCGCCCGTCGGTCGGTCGAGGCCAAGCAGCAGCCGCACCAGCGTGGACTTCCCCGACCCCGACTCGCCGATGATCCCCACCGAAGAGCCCTCGACGATGTCGAGGTCGGTGGGGGCGAGGGCCGTCTGCGTGCGCGTGCGTTCGAACGCCGCCCGCTTCGGGACGAAGAAGTCGCGGGACAGTCCGCGCGCTTCGATCAGACTCATGCCTCGCCTCCCCTCGGACGCCACAGTGTCGCCGTGGCGTCGCGCAGCAAGCCCTGCGTGATCGGCGAGGTCGGCGTCGTCAGGAGCGCTGACACGGGTGCCGCTTCGACGACGCGGCCGTGCTCGAGCACGACACCCTCGGTGGCGACCTGCGACAGCACCGCCAGGTCGTGGGTGATGAACACCAGCGACATGCCCTCGTCGGCGACGAGCGACAGCAGCAGCGAGAGGATCTCGGCCTGGATGGTCACGTCGAGCGCGGTGGTCGGCTCATCGGCGATCAGAAGTCGAGGACGGCAGGCGAGCGCCATGGCGATGGCCACGCGCTGACGCTGGCCACCCGACAGCTGATGGGGGTACCTGTCTACGATCGACTCGGGGTCGGGCAGCCGCACGCGGGCAGCTTCGGCGATCGCGCGCTCCCGGGCTTCGCGGCGCCCGAGGCCCTCGTGGATCCGGATCGACTCGGCGATCTGTCGCCCGACAGTCCGTATCGGGTTCAGCGCCGTCCGTGGCTCCTGGAACACGATGCCGATGTCGTCGCCCCGCAGTCTCGCCAATTCGCGATCGGACATCCCGATCAGCTCGGTGCCGTTCCACCGGATGCTGCCACTCGCGGTCGCACCGTCGGGGAGCAGCCCGAGCACAGCCAGCGCGGTGAGCGACTTGCCGGAACCGGATTCGCCGATCAGGCCGAGGCGCTCCCCGTCGGGCACCTCGAAGGAGACGCCGTCGACCACGCGACGACCGTCGATCTCCACGACCAGTCTCTCGACCACCAAGCTCATGCGATCACCGCCGGCGTGTGCACTTCAGCGGCGCGGTGCCGCAGCGTGGGGTCGGTCGCCTCGCGCAGCCCGTCGCCGAGCAGATTCAGGGCGAGCACGGTGAGCGTGATCGCGAGTCCCGGCCAGATCACCGACAGCGGATGCACACCGATGTAGCGCTGCAGATCGGCGAGGAGAAGCCCCCAGCTGGGCTCGACGACGGAGGCGCCGAAGCCGAGGTAGGACAGCCCGGCCTCCGCGAGCACGGCGACCGCCATCGACCACGAGAGCTGCACGATGAACACCGGGGCGACGTTGGGCAGCAGATGCCGTACGAGGCTCTGAGCCGGCGTGAGCCCCGACGCCCGTGCCGCGAGCACGAAGTCGCTCTGCTGCACCCGACGCAGCTCCGGTCGCGTCACACGGGCGATGTTGACGCCGAAGCCGATGCCGACCGCCCAGATCACCACCCACAGCGATCCGCCCCACACCGAGGAGATCATCATCGCTATCAGCAGGACGGGGAAGGCGATGAGGATGTCGACCAGGACAGCGACGGTCTCGCGCATCCACCGTGCGGTGAGAGCGCCGAGGGCAGCGAGGGCGATCCCGACGGCGGTCGCCACCAGCCCCGCACCGACGCTGACGAACAGGGTCGTCCGCGCGCCGGCCATGATCAGGCTGAGGATGTCGCGACCGGTGTCGTCGGTGCCCAGCAGATGCGGCCAGCTCGGGGGAAGCCATCGGTCGCCGATGTCGGAGGCCTGCGGATCGAACGGGGTCCAGAGGGTCGAGACGAGCGCGGTCCCGACGATCACGGCGACCACGGTGAGGCCGAAGCGGCCCGTCGCCGTCTGCCAGAGTTTCACGAACCAGCCGCGGGTCATGCTGCCTCCCGCTGTCGGGGATCGATCGTGCGATGCAGCAGATCGACCAGGAAGCCGACGACCAGCACGAAGCCGGTCAGCACAAGCAGTTCACTCTGCACCTTGACGAGGTCGCGGGTCCCGACGTCTGCCACCAGCATCCGCCCGATGCCGGGCAGCGTGAACAGCTGCTCGATCACGACCGAACCGACGATGATGCCGGCGACCTGGAGACCCAGGACCGTGATGATCGAGAGTCCGACGGCGGGGATGCCGTGCTGGATCAAGGCGCGAGTGCGCGTCAACCCCTTCGCGGCGGCCGTGCGGACGAAGTCCTGGCCTGCCGCCTGCAGCGTGGCACTGCGCACGAAGCGCATCAGCATCGCCCCCTCAACGATCCCGATGGTCAGCGCCGGGAGAAGGAGAGACTCGATCGCCCGTCCGGGCGTGGACCACCCCGTACGCGGGAAGCCCTGTGGAGGCAACCATCCCAGCCAGACGGAGAACACGACGACCAGCATCATCCCCGCCCAGACGACGGGGACGGCGGCCAGAGCCTGCGCACCGATGCTGAGCGCTGTGCCACCACGCCGACCCCGCAGCAAGGCCGCGAGGATTCCGAACGGGACGGCGATCAGGATGGCGATGACCAGTGACATGATGCCGAGCGGGACGGTGACCTGCGCCTTGAGCAGCAGTTCCTCGCCGACGGACGCTCCCGAGAGCAGCGACGTGCCGAGGTCGCCTCGGAAGATCCCGCCGATCCAGTCGGTGTACTGGGCGAGAAGCGGCCGATTCAGACCGAGCGCCTCGCGAAGTGCGTCGACTTCGGACGGAGAGGCCTGAGTTCCGGCGATCAGCTGGGCGACGTCACCGGGAAAGACCCGCAGTGTGAGGAAGATCAGCGCGCTCGACACGAGGAGCCCTGCAATGAGCAGGACTCCTCGGACGAGCGTGTAGCGGATCACAGCCGGATGCCGGTCGTCAGTTCTCCGCGGAGACGGTGACACCCGCGAGGTTGATGCGCGAGTTGATCGAGTCCTCGGGGAATCCGGAGACGACCGGGCTCACCGCCGTGATGGTCTCGCCGTTGTACAGCCAGTCCACCGGGTGGTCTTCTGACACGATGCGGGCCGCTTCGGCGAGGAGCTCGGCAGACGCATCGGGATCGACCTCGGCCTGTGCCTGGGCGTACAGCTCCTGCACCTCGGCGTTGTCGTAGCCGAAGTAGTAGTCGGGGTCGGCGAAGTTGCCGAAGTCGCGCGGCTCGACGTGCAGCACGAAGCTGAGGTCGTAGTCCTTGTTCGTGTAGACGTCTTCCAGCCAGGACGGGAACTCGACCGAGTCGACCTCGAGCGCGACACCGACCTCCTTGAAATCGGAGATCAGTACCTTGGGCACCGTCGTGCCGTAGAACGACGGGATGGTCAAGGTGAGCTCGAGATCCTCCTGACCTGCTTCGGCGAGCAGTTCCTCGGCCTTCACCGGGTCGTACGACACGACGTCCGAGAGATCCTCATATCCGGGGTCGAGCTCGGGGATCGGACCGTACAGCGGTGTGCCGGCGCCCACAGCTTCGATCAGGGCGTCATGGTCGATGGCGAGACGCAGCGCCTCACGTACGCGCACGTCGTCCAGCGGTGCCTTCTTGTTGTTGAACGCGAGTGTCGCCTTGTCGGTGGTGCGGCCCTTCGTGAGCGTGAAGTCACCGGAGTCCTCCAGCTGAGGGGCGAGGTTCGGGTCGACCGCGGTGAGCACATCGACGTCACCGGCGAGAGCGGCGTTGACGCCGGCGGTGAAGTCGGGGATGTACTGGAACGCCACCTCCGCGACTCCTGTCGGCTCGCCCCAGTAGGTGTCGTTGCGTGCGAAGGTGATGCTGCTGCCCTTGTTCCAGCGCGTCAGGGTGAACGGGCCTGTCCCGTTCTCGGCACTCTTCAGATCGGTGGTGTCGCCCTTCTTGAACACGAGCCCGGCCGGCCCGGTGAGAACGAAGAGGAAGTTCTGGTTCGGTGCGGTGAGCACGATCTGCACCGTCGTCGCGTCCGGGGCGCTGACAGAGGCGACAGAGGCGAACTCCGCGTTGCCCTGCACAGTGGCATCCGTGCGGACCGTCTCGTACGAGGCCACGACATCGGCCGACGTCAATGCCGTGCCGTCGTGGAACGCTATGCCTTCGTTGAGGGTGAAGATGTAGGTCAGTCCATCTTCGGAGACCTCGTAGTCGGAGGCGAGACGGCCCTCGATCTCATTCTGCTGGGTGCGGGTGACGAGGCCCTCGTAGATGTTGTCGATGAGGATCTGCTCGAGCGCGGCGCCGCTGGTGTGTCGGATGTCGAGGTTGGTCGGCTCGAGCACCAGACCGACGTTCAACGTCGCGTCGGGATCCGGTGTGCCCGTGGGGGCCGAGGGCTCCTGCTCGCGGGTGCCGGAGCAGGCGCTCAGGACCACGGCGGTGGCCGCGAGGGCGGAGATGAGCGCGAGACGTCGGGTACGTCGGAACATGAAAGTTTCCTCTCGGTGCGGCACTCGCTGTGTGCCGTTGAATCGAGCCTAGAGACAGCAGGTGGGCAGAAGGGCGGATGAGGAACGAAACGTCACAATCCCGGAGCGGCAGCGATCAGGGACGCCAGCGCTGCAGGAGCCGTCTCCTGCACGTTGTGAGTCGCATCGATAGCCACGACCCGGGCTCCGGGCACGCGGCGCTGCAGTTCTACGGCATCCGGCTCGCTGACGAAGCCCCGGGTGGCACGCACCAGAGTGAGGCGGGCGCGGACATTCGACAGGTCGTCCCACCCCGTCTCGTGGAGCATCGACGGGCTGGCGGCCGACCCGGGGTCGTGTGCGGCGAGGGCCTGGGCGGCGAGGTGCGCGAAGTGATGTTTCCATTCGATCCGCCCGTCGTCACGAACGCGGGTGTTGAGGAACACGCCCCGCTCGGTCTCCGGACGACTTCCGCCGAAGCCGAGCGACATGGCCTTGTCGACGAGTTCGTCGCGTGTCGCGAAGTCGGTGGGGCCCGCGTAGAACTCGCGAAGGGCGGCGGGACCGGCCGAGGTGTCGATACCGGGCGTGATGTCGACGATGATGAGCTCTGAGACGAGATCAGGGCGGGAAGCCGCGAGAGCCGCTCCGGTGAGACCGCCGAGCGACTGCCCGACGACGACCTGCGGTTGAGAGGTCCACGCGTCCAAGGCCGCCGCGACATCGAGCGCGAGCGTGCGGGGCGTGTAGTCGGCATCCGCCCGCCACGAGGAATCGCCGTGACCGGCGAGGTCGATCGCCAGCAGCGGTCCGCCCAGCGCCAGCGAGGTGTTGTCCCAGGTGTGCGCGTTCAGACCCGCTCCGTGAAGAAGCGTGACGCGCGGAGAATCTTCTCCGAACCGCAACGCGCTCAGGCGTCGTCCATCGGGCAGTGACAGGGTGAGCCGCTCCACTTCCGGGAGTGGCACGCCGAGGGCTGCTGCCTGCGCGGGAAGATAGCTGAACTCGGAGATGTCGATCGCCACGTTCATATTCTGCCTGCCAGGGGCGAATATCATGAACGCATGACCGAGACGCGCGTGCACCTGTCCAAGACCGAGCCCGCCGCCTACCAGGCGCTGGATGCCTTCTCGAAGACCGTCGGCGAGATCTGCGCGGCGAACGGAATCGACGATCGACTCAAAGAGATCGTCATGATCCACTGCTCGCAGCTCAACGGATGCAGCTACTGCACCCGCATCCACGTCGATCGCGCGCTCGCCGCGGGGCTCGACACCGACACGATCATGCAGATCGCCGCCTGGCGCGAGAGCGGCGTCTTCAGCGACCGCGAACGTGCGGCGCTCGAGCTCGCTGAGTCGTTCACGTTCATCTCGGAGGAGGGTATCTCCGACGAGGTGTACGACAGCGTCGGAAGCGTCTTCACCGAAAAGGAGTACGCCGCCCTCAGCTGGGCGTGCATCTCGATCAACGCCTTCAACAGGGTCGTCATCGCCGGACGCTACCCCGTGCCTCCGCGAACCTCGCAGGCCCCGGCGTGACCGTCCTCGACATCGATGGCGTCAACAACGTCCGTGACGTCGGCGGCATCCCGACCGACGACGGGGGCCGCATCCGCCCGGGCGTGCTGCTGCGGTCGGGGCAGCTGTCCGGCGCCACGACCAACGGCGCGACGGCGCTGCGTCGCAGCATCCAGCACATCATCGATCTGCGCGACGGTGAAGAGGTCGCCGCGGAGCCGACCGAGATCGAGGGCCCCGACACGACGCACCTGCCGCTTTTCCTCGGCTCCGTGCGGTCGTTCTTCGAGACCGACACCAGCCTCGACGACCTGTATCTCCATCTCCTCGAGGAGAGCGGCGATCGGCTGGTCGCCGCCATCCGCATCATCGCCCAGGGCGCGCCCACACTCGTGCACTGCACCGTCGGCAAAGACCGGACCGGAGTGACGGTCGCTCTCGCTCTTTCCGCCGTCGGTGCCGACCGCGAAGCCGTCATCGCGGACTACGCCCTCACCGCGTCGCAGTTGCCTGAGCAGCGGTCGCAGCGCATCGCCGCCTACCTCAGGGCGCAGCATCCGGAGGCGGTCCACGCGGTCGCCCTGGCGACGGAGTCGCCGGCGCCCGTGATGCGGCATCTTCTGGAGCAGATCGATGAGCGGTGGGGTTCGGCTGCCGGGTACCTCCGCGCGAGCGGAATGACCGAGGACGAGTTGGCCGCTCTGCGGAGTGCGCTCGTGGAGCCCGTGTCCTGATGTGACGCTGACGTTCGAGGAAGGTTAGGCAAGCCTTCACTTGGTGTAGCATGAAGTCATCATGAACACCGCTCTCGAGACCCGCGGCACGCGCGCCGAACGCCGCGCAGCCCGTCGTCGTGCGCACCATCTCGTCACGGCGGACGAGCACTCGCTCGCCGAACTCGAGGTGTTCCTGACCACACTTCCGCTGTGCGCATCGGGGCGTATCTTCATCGAGGTGCCGGACGCAACCGACATCGGCGTGATCGACGCTCCAGGGCGCATGACCGTCACCTGGCTGGCGCGGGGGCAGCGTTCCGGCGCCCCCGGCTCCGGACGGTCCTGTTCACCGGGTGAGGCGCTCGCTCGTGCCACGTCGGCGTGGGCGGACGAGATGATGTGTGACGCCGAGATCGAGACGCAGGTCACTCTTCTCGGTGGATACCTCGGTACCGCCGACATCGTGGATCACCTGACCAATGCGCTGGGCGTCGAGCACGCGCTCATCCGCGTACCGGAACGCTTCGGCCTGCGGCCGACCGAGCAGCGCTGATCCGTCAGGAGGAGCGGCGCACGTAGTTGCCGTCTTCCAGACCCGCCTCGATCTCGAAGCGATTGCGCAGCGGATCCCGCCCGGCGAACAGGTAGAGCACGGGCATCAGGATGCCGTAGCGCAGCCATTGCGCCTTGTGCACGGCCTCATGGCGAAGCACCGCGTCGCTCGGCCTGGCATCGCCCGTGAGGAAGCACCCGCCCACGCAGACGCCGCCCCGACGGAAGGTCCAGCGCGGCATGCCGCGGAACACCCACAGGCCCGCGCGTCGCTCGACCGGGCCTGTGCTCCAGAGACCGCCCCAGAGCCATCCGACGGCCGTGCCCCACCAGAAACCCGCGCGGCTGATCGGCGACCGAAGCAGCACGGCAGGGATGCGCCGATCGAAGCGCCGACCCCTGGCGAGTGCTTCCTCGGCATCGGTCCGCCAGTCGGCACTCATGCGACTGCCCCGACCAGGCGGAGCAGAGCGCCGAGGTCGTCGACCGCGTCGACGGGGGACCGCGGCGCGAAACCGGCGATCGTCGCGCCGGCCAGCGGGAAGTCTTCGCGCAGCCGTCGAATCGCAGCGCTGAGAGCCGCCGGAGAGAGACCGAAAGGTGCGGCGGCGGAAACACCGGCGAACTCCGAAGGGTCGAGGACGTCGACGTCGATGTGAATCCACACCCGCGAGGCGCCGGTGGCGCGCACGGCCTCGATCAGCGCATCCGGTCGTGCGAGATCTTCGACCGACAGGTTGGTGAAGGATGCGAGTTCCGCACCTTCCGGTTCGTCGATGTCGCGCACGCCGACGGTGACGATCTTGTCGCGGGCGATCCCCGGTGAGAGCGCGAGCTGTTCTTCGCCCTCGCCGACGACGGCACGCAAGGCCATCCCGGAGAATGCTCCGGACGGAGAGGTTTCGGGGGTGTGCATGTCGGCGTGCGCGTCGCACCAGACGACAGCGACGTCGTCGGTGCCTCCGTCGAGGGCGTCGAGCGCGGCGACGGTCACGCTGCAGTCACCACCGATAACGACGGTGTCGGCGCGGAGGTGCTCGCCCACCAGTTCACGGGTGCGTTGAATCGCGCTGAGACGCCGGACACCTGTGCCCAGCGACTCGCCCGCCTCGACGGGAACGTCCAGCACGGTGGTGGATGCGCGCGGAAGGTCACCGGCGATCGCCCCCGCTCCGTCGACGAGCAGCATCGCGCGTGGCGCGGGCGAGCCCTGCCACTGCGGGACGACGAGAAAACGCACCATGGGACCTCCGAGGAAAAGGGCGGATGCCCCGGACACTCGGGTCCGGGGCATCCGTGGTCGTGTCAGTTGCCTTCGATCGCCTGACGCGGAGCGCTGCCGCCGGCCTTCAGCTCGGCGAGGCGAGCTTCGACCTCCGTCAGCTCGCCGAGGTCTTCCAGACTCTCGAACTGAGCGTCCAGGCTGGATGCGGCGAGCTCCATCTTGCCCTGCGCGAGCGCCTCCTGCCGACGGACCTTGTCTTCGAAGCGTCCGAGCTCGCTGGTGGGATCCAGCACGTTGATAGAACCGACAGCGTCCTGCACCTTGGTCTGCGCCTCGGCGACCTTGGCGCGGGCCAGGAGCTCGCTGCGCTTGTTCTTGAGCTCGCCGAGCTTGTCCTTCATGCCGTTGAGGCCGGTCTTGAGCCGGTCGACGATCTCGGTCTGCGACGCGATCTGCGGCTCGGCTCCGGTGGCCTCGCGCTCGGCGGTGATCTGGCGCTGCAGCGCGATCTTGGCGAGGTTGTCGAACTTGTCGGCGTCGCCGGCGTTACCCGTCGTGCGCATCTCGTCGGCCTTGCGGCTGGCCGCCAGTGCTTTGTTGCCCCACTCGGTGGCAGCCTGGACGTCTTCTTCGTGGTCGCGCTCGAGGAGGCGCAGGTTTCCGATGGTCTCGGCGATCGCGGACTCCGCGTCGGCGATGCTGTTGGTGTAATCGCGGACGAGCTGATCGATCATCTTCTGCGGGTCTTCCGCAGAGTCCAGGAGCGAGTTGATGTTCGCGCGGACGAGGGTCGAGATACGTCCGAAGATGGACTGCTTGGTCATGCGTGGTTCCTTTCAGAGGGTGGGACTCGAGAGCTTTACGATCATGACGGGGTGCGAATCAGAAGCGTCTACCTCCGGATCGGCCGCTGCGTCCGCTGCTTCGCGAACTGCTGCGTGAGCCGCCGCCGAAACCGGAGCTGCGGTAGCCGCCCCCGCCCCCGGAACGCCAGCTGCTGCCGCGCGAGGATCCGCCGCCGCCGGCGAGGAGGCCGCCGATGATCCCGCCGAGGATGTCGCCGCCGAGACCGGAGCTGCCGGATCGCGAACCCGACCCCCCGAACAGTCCGCCCCAGCTGTCGTCGCTGCCGCCGGGGGAGGAGAACGACTGCACGTCCGACTGGGCGGAGTACGTGGCCTGGCGGACGAGTTCGAGAGCTCGATTCGCCTCCGCCAGCGCGGCGTCCGGGTCGGCCGCACGCAGGCTCAGCGCGCTAGACAGGCTCGCCTCCGCCGCAGCCAACCTCGTTCGCGCCGTCGAACCCACGGTGCCGCGGCGCGTCTCGATGTAGTCCCGGGTCCCGCGGATCTCCGATTCGGCTTGGGAGAGCGCCTGGTCGAGCATCAGCCGAACACGGCGCGCTCGTTCCGCCGTCTCCTGGCCGCGGGCGATCGCGGCGTCGATCTGCGCGTTGGCCGCGGCGAGGGCATCGAGAGCGCGCTGCGGGTGGCGTGCGGCGCCGGTGAGGTCACTCTGTGCGGCCTGGATCTGCGACGCCGTCACGGCCGCGGCGGCCGCGATGGCGCCGTCGGCGTCGGGGAGCGCCTGCGCGGCGGCGAGATCGGTCTGGAGCTCGGCGATCAGCGCCTGCGCCTGCGCTTCGATCGAGGCGAGGTCGGATCCCAACGTGGTCACGGCGTGGGCGAGCTGAGCGGCCTGGGCGACGGCCTGTTCGGCGGTCCGGATCGCGAACGCCGCCTCGCCCGTCCGTCCGGCGGCCAATGCCTCGGCACCGGCCTGGAGCGCACGGTCGGCGAGGGTGGCGCGTTCCTGAGCCTGTTCGGGGTTGTCGCGCACCGTATTCAGCGCAGCGGGGTCGTGGGCCTCGGCCAATGCGGCCAGTGCAGGGGCGACCGAAGCGAGGACCGGACCGAGCGCTGCTCGCTCGCCGCGTACGCGCTCCAGCTCCTGCGGGGCGTTCTGTTCGAGCTTTCGCAGGGCGTCGAACGCCTCGGTGTTGTCGTCGAGGACGTCGTCGACCTCTTCGGCGAGGCCGATGATGCGGATGTGCCAGGCGCGACGGTCGTGAATGGTGTCTTCGACCTCGTCGTCGAGCTTCTGCTTGAGGTCGAATGCCTCGGCCATCTTCGCTTTGGCCGTCTCGATCGCTTGCGTGAACTCCGACGTGGCGCCTTCGCCGAACTGGGCGATCGCGAAACCCAGCTCTTCTCTGCTGGAGGTGATCGCGTCGTCGGCCTGGACGAGCGCGATCCCCGCCTGCGTCTCGACCTGCTCGTCGGTGAGCGTCGAGAAGGGGTCGTTGGGATCGGGATGCTCGGGCATCGCCCCGCGTCGGCGGATCTCGGCCTGGCGACGTGCGCGTCTGACGAGCGCGACGATGAGCCAGACGATGAGACCCGCGGCCACGATCGCGCCGACGATGAGCATCGTCCGGAGTGCTCCTGCGCCCCCGTCGCCCTGGATCTCGTCGGCTGCGAGGGTGATCGCGCCCGCCCAGTCGTCTGCGGAGGCGAGCGGCACCATCTCGTTCTCGATCTCATCGAGCTTGCTGTCGCTGAGCGGGCCGTCGGGTGCTGCCGAGATGTAGAAGCTGCGGCCGTCGACGGCGATCGCGAGGAGGTACTGGTCTTGGCCGAGATTGTTGTTCTCGGCGACGGTGTCTGCCCACTCGACGTTGTCGGCGGGCGAGGTGAATTCATCGACGAGCACCACGAACAGATCGGCGTTCGAATTCTCGGTGAGCTCCTGCAGTCGAGCTTCGACGGCCTCTTCTTCGGAGGCGCTCAGCACTCCGGCCTGATCGGTCACGTACCCGGAATCGAG